>JAFDGR010000016.1 GCA_019309145.1 Deltaproteobacteria bacterium
TTTTGGTATTTCAGCGATTGTTCGTGCCATATGCATGCCCTCCTTATCTGTGTGATAAGGCAAGCATATGGCATCTAAACTCAAAAAGCAAGTATTAAGTGAACAGTATTGGGGTTAGTTCAGCAAATCCCGCAGCGGTGGCAATCGCCGATCCGGCAGCCTTCTGACTGTTGCCCTTTGAGGGCCAGGGAGTACTCCCGAGCCAGGTGTTTTTTCAAAAGCCCATGATCAATAAAATCCCACGGGAGCACCTCCTCCAAATTCCGGTCCCGGTGGACAAAAAAATCAGGGTTCATCGTGGAGGCCCGGAAGGCCTTTTTCCAGTTCCCTTTGACCCGGTGGGCCTCAAGCATCAGAGAGGCCACCCGCCTGTCCCCGTTTGAAAGCAGGGCCTGCACATATGCCCACTTGGGAAGGTCAAAATGGACCTGGATGCCCCCCTGTTGGACAAGGGCTTTTTTCAGCCATCGCTGTTTCTCCTTGAGGGTGTCCACCTCCTCCAGGGGAAACCATTGAAAAGGAGTAAATGGTTTGGGGATAAAACAGTTGACGCTCACCCTGATCTGCCCGATCTTGCCCCTCTTGGCGGAAGTCTTGACCATCTGGTGTTTTATTTTCTTCACCAGCACCTGGATCCCGGCAATATCAGCTTGCGTTTCCGTGGGGAGCCCGATGAGGAAATAGAGCCGCAGGTTGAAAGGATACGTTGTTGAAATGAGGCGAACCGCTTCAAGGATCTGTTCCTCACTCAAGTGTTTATTGATCACCCGGCGGAGCCTCTCTGAGCCCGCCTCGGGAGCGATGGCAATGGTCCTCTGGCCGCTTGCCCGGAGATCCTCAAGCATTCCGGCGGTAATGGTCTCCGCCCGCAGGGAAGACACTGAAAAAGCACCGCCCGTTTGCACTATTTCTCTGGTGATGTTCTCTATGCCGGGGATATCCGATACCGCGGCACTCAGGAGTCCCACTCGCCTGCCGGAACCCACGGCCTTCCTGACCTGGGAGCGGATGGCTTCTTCCGGATAGGTGCGTGGAGGCCGGTACACGTACCCTGCAGCGCAGAAACGACAGGCATGTCCGCACCCCCTCCCGAGCTCTACCAAAACCCGGTCGCTGAACTCGGTGTCCGGGGTTAAAATAGTGGAGCAGGGAACTTCCGTCCCGGGCGTCCGCAGGGTGGGGGCGGCAATCTTTTCGGGAAGTTCCGGAGAAGCGGGTTCGAAAACGCGTATGGTCCCGTCTTCGTTGTAGACCGGGCGGTAGAGGGAAGGGACGTACAGGGAATCCATCTCAACGGCAATGTTTTTCAGGAACTCCTCTCTCCGGAACCCCTGGTGGTTGAGAGCAATAAAATGGTCGATAAACGTGGGAAGATTCGTCTCCGCCTCACCAAGCAGGAAAAAATCAAAGAAGGGGGCAATGGGTTCCGGGTTGAGGAAGGTGGTAATCCCCCCGCCCAGAACAAAGGGGCTTTGCTCGCTCCTTTCCTCAGATCGGAGCGCGATTCCGGAAAGGTCCAGTATCTTGAGAATATTGGGATAATCATTTTCAAAGGAAACAGAAAAGGCAAGAAGATCAAAATCATGAACAGGCCTTTGGGATTCCAGGGAGAGGAGCGGTCCTCCCGACTGAAGGTAGAGGGACATTTCTTGACCTTCAGGCAGGAAGACACGCTCCGCAACCACGTCAGGTCTCCTGTTGAAAAGACCGTAGACGACCTGGAAACCCAGGTTGGACATGCCGACGCGGTAGGCATGAGGGTATGCAAGGGCTACGGAGAGGCTCTTTCCTCCCCAATCCTTTTTTATAAAGCCCCTCTCCAAAGCCAATCTGCTTCGGGAGAGGGAAGTGATTCTGTCCCGCATGCCCTGCCATTCCCCGGAGTGCCGGTCAGTCGGCCTTGGCCCTGAGAAAAGTCGGATAGTCCAGGTGATCCTTGAAAAATCCCTTGTTCAAAAAACTCTTTCTCCCGGCGGGAACCTCTTCCTTGCCGGCAGGCGGCACCGGTTCTCCCCCCTTTCTTTGAAAGGTCGGGGTATCCAGGTTGACACCGTTCATCCGCACCGTCCATCCTTCTTCTGCCTCTTCCGGGCTGATATCCCTTATTTTTACCACATTCCTCACCACATCGCTCACCATTTCCCGGGGGATTTCCTTTTCAATGCCCGTGGCGATAACCGTCACCTGTACTTCATCTCCCATGGAATCGTCAAAAACGACACCCCAGAAAATCTCGGCGTCGGGATGCACTTCTTCCTTTATATAGCTTGACGCCTCATCTATTTCGTCCATGGTCATGTCAGAAGGACCGGTGATGTTCATGAGGAGGCCACGGGCTCCGCTAATGGATATATCCTCCAGGAGCGGGCTGTTCACGGCCATCTGTGCTGCCTCTGAAGCCCTGTTCTCTCCTCCGGCCCTTCCAGTCCCCATGATCGCGGTGCCCATTTGTTCCATAACCTTTTTTACATCGGCAAAATCCAGGTTTATGAAACCTGTGCTCATGATAAGGTCGGAAATACCCTTCACCGCGTGCAGGAGCACATTGTCGGCCCTGCCGATAAGATCCTTGAACGTGGTGCTCCGGCTCCCCACGGCTTTGAGCCGCTCGTTCGGGATAACAATAAGGGTATCCACATCCCGTTTCAGTTTTTCGATGCCTTCGATAGCCCTTTTCATCCGCTTGTCTCCCTCGAACTTGAAGGGCTTGGTCACCACCGCAACGGTCAACGCGCCGGATTCTTTGCATTCCCTGGCGATCACCGGGGAAGCGCCTGTTCCGGTTCCACCACCCATGCCCGCGGTGATGAAAACCATATCCGCTCCTTCCATTTTTTCCCGCACCTCATTCACAGACTCCTCAGCCGAAAGCTTGCCAAGCTCCGGATCAGCCCCTGCTCCCAGGCCCTTTGTGATGGAGGCGCCCAGCTGCAGCTTTTCAGAACATGCTGAACGATCAAGGGCCTGGCTGTCCGTGTTTGCCACGAGAAAATCTACTCCCTTCAATTTTGAGGCTATCATGTTGTTGATGGCGTTTCCACCGGCTCCTCCCACACCAACGACTTTTATCTTGGCATGGTACGTTTCCTTCTCTTCAATAAACTCAAATTTCATGTCGTCCCTCCTTTTTGTTTAAATGGAACTGCTCTCCTTGCCTGTTTGACCGTCCTGTGGTTCATTGTTCCTTGAACATCCTCTTCTTTATTCCGCCTTCCTCCTTCCACCTAGATGACCTCTTTAAACCATTTCTTCATTCTGCTCATGACCCGGTTAAAAATGTTTCCATCCCTGATCCGAAACTTTTTTCCGCCTTTGCTCTGTTTCGCGCCATAAAGCACGAGTCCCACCGCGGTCGCGTACATGGGTTTGTTCACCACCTCCACAAGGCCACTCATGCCTTCCGGAAACCCGATACGCGTGGGCGCGTTAAACACCTGCTCCGCCATCTCGGTGATTCCCTGGAGTTCGGCTGATCCCCCGGTCACCACCACACCTGAACTGATCCGCTCATGGTAGCCCGAACGCACCAGTTCCCCGTAGATAAGGGTAAAAATTTCTTCCACCCTGGGTTCCAGGATTTCCCCCAGGATTTGCCTGGAAAGGACACGGGCCTTTCTCCCCGCGACACCCGGCACTTCAATGGTCTCCTCTCTTCCGATGAGGGAAGAAAAGCCACATCCGTACCTTATTTTGATCTTTTCCGCCTCCATGTTCGGGGTTCGCAGTCCCACGGCAATGTCGTAGGTCAGGTTATCTCCACCAAGGGCGAGAACCGAGGTGTGCTTGATGGCCCCCCGTGAAAAGACAGCCATGTCGGTCGTGCCGCCGCCGAAGTCAATCAGTGCAACACCCAGATTGCGTTCTTCCGAAGAAAGCACCGCCTCACTGGAGGCCAGGGATTCCAGCACGATATCGCAGACATCAAGCCCCGCCCGGTTCGCGCACTTGATGATATTCTGCGCGGAAGTCACCGCGCCTGTCACGATGTGGACCTTGGCCTCGAGCCGCACGCCTGACATGCCAAGGGGATCCATGATCCCGTCTTGTTCATCAACAATGTATTCCTGCACCAGCGTGTGAATGACCTCCCGATCCATGGGAATGGCCACCGCACTTGCCGCCTCGATGACCCGTTCGATATCCTTTTTTGTAACTTCTTTCTCCTTGAGCGCGATAACCCCGTGACTGTTGAACCCCTTGATATGTCCCCCCGCAATGCCCGCGTACACGGAGCTTATTTCACACCCTGCCATGGTTTCCGCTTCTTCCACGGCCTCCTTAATGGAGTTCACCGTGTTTTCAATATTGATGACCACCCCCTTTCTCAATCCTTCCGAGGGATGACTTCCCATCCCGATTATCTCCACATTTCCCCCGGATATCTCCCCCACGACAGCGCAAATCTTTGTCGTCCCGATGTCCAGCCCCACGATAATTTCACTCGCCATTTCTTCTACCCCTTCCTGAAAGAAACAACTGCTCCACCTGTGTAGCCAAAATCTATTGAACTTACTTTTCTTATCCTTCCACTGCGGGCCAGGTGGGCCACAACACGCCGCAATTCCTGGACCTCTTTCCGAAGGGCTTTTCCACTCACTCTGATCCCGGCATCCATGTGTTCAAAATAGAGTGTGAAGTGGTCTTTATCTTCAATATGTATTTCCGAGAGATCAGCAAGGGACCAGGGGGACTTTTCTTCCCGCAGCCCTTCCATGAGGCGTGCGACTTCCTCCAGCTCACCTCTTCTCCCGTTCCCATTTTCCTGGACCCCCGTTACCAGGGGGAAATCGGCATCTTCAGAAGGTCCCACTCTTTTGAACGGTTCCCCATACCGGTTGAGGTAGTACATGGAGTCGCGCAGAAGGATGGCCCTTGGTTCCTGTTTTTCCACCCTGATCAGCAGGGTATGGGGAAATCTCCGCTCAAGTTCAACCGAACGAATCCAGGGATGTTCTTCCAACCGTTGCTTCAACGCGCGAAGATTCAAGGCCAGAAGACTCGCCCCGGGGGCAAGATCGGCCATTGTCAGCAATTGCGCTTTCAACTCCTTCTGCACCCCTTTCACTTCCACTTGTTCCAGATTGAGATAGGAGGAAGTGACGAGGTAATGGTAAGCGCTCAGGAATGAAAAACTAATGAGTGCCAGCACCAGGACCGCCCCAACCCCCTTGAGACATCCTTTACACACGGACCAGATCATCCCGAATCTCAGGGCGGGTCTTCTCTCTTTCCTTTTTCGCCTGACGGTCTGGCGCTGGAGCACGTCTTTCTTCTTCTTTGAATCCCGCTTCATTGGCCCACCACCTTGATCTCCAGTTCCAGTTCGATTCCCGTTTTTTCTCTGACCCTCCGGCGGGCAAGGCTTATCAGATCCAGAATATCCTGTGCGCTTGCCCCCCCCCTATTGACGATCCAGTTGGCATGCTTGGCGGAGATCATGGCCCCTCCCCTTCTCTCCCCTTTGAGCCCTGCCTCCTCCAGCAACCGTCCCGCATGGTCGCCGGGAGGATTTTTAAAAATGGAACCTGCGCTGGGATACTCAAGAGGCTGCGTCTTCTTTCGCCTGCGCAGATATTCTCTGATCTTGCCTGCCACCTCCGGTGTAGTGCTCTTTTCCAGCTTCATCCAGACCCGGGTCACGACTCCCCCTTCTGGCATCTCCAGCTTCCTGTAGCTGAAAGAAAGGGTATCCCGGTCTCTTTCCACTACGTCACCCATGGGGGTAACCATTTGCAACCCACTGATCAGCGAGGACATGTCCCTCCCAAAGGCCCCGGCATTCATGATTGCGGCGCCACCCACCGTGCCGGGAATTCCCGCCAGGAATGCTGTCCCGCCGTATCCTTTGCGCCGGCAGAACTCCAGTAATTGCCCCAATGAAACCCCGGCCCCGGCCATGCATTTCCGCTCTCGAGAATCTTCTTCCTGAATGGCGTCAAATGCCCCCTTGAGCCGAATGGCAACTCCGGGGACGTCTCCATCCATGACCAGCAGGTTACTTCCCCGGCCCAGGACAAACCAGGAGATACCTTCTCTCCGGAGAAATTGGACAACGCGCAGGAGATTCTCAATCTTTTCAATACCCAACAGGGCCTCTATTCTCCCCCCCACCTTGAACGTGGTATAATCCGCCATGGAGCAGCTGAACCGGATGTTCCCCTCCGCAAGATCGGCCAATACCTCCCGCTGCTCCCTGTTCACCGCCGCCCCTCCCTATTCCTTCAATGCAGTGTATCCAGGAACGCTTCCCCGACTTTCACAATATCACCGGCGCCCAGGGTCACCACCAGGTCCCCTTCCTGAACGGTGGAAAGGAGCGTTTCAAGGGCCTCTTCCCTGTCCCCGCAAAAAACGACATCCTTGTGACCGTGCTCCCTGATCCCCTCGGCCAGTGCTTCACCGGTTACGCCCGCGATCGGCCTTTCCCCTGCCGGATAGATGGAGGTCACCAGAAGCACGTCCGCCTCATTGAAACTGGTGACAAAACGGTCAAAAAGAACGTTGGTCCTGGTATATCGATGCGGCTGGAACACGACCACCATGCGTCTTTCCGGCCACCACTCCCGCGCTGTTTTCAGGGTGGCAACGATTTCGCTCGGATGATGCCCGTAGTCATCAAGCACCAGAATATCTTTTTTCTTCCCCTTCACCTGGAATCTCCTGGCAAGCCCCCCCAGGTCCTTGAGACCCTGCCGAACAACATCCATGGAAAGGCCCAGTTCCAGGGCGACGCCCAGGGCGGCCAGGCTGTTCAATACGTTGTGTTCTCCCGGAATCCCCACCAGTACCTCTCCCATGGAACTGCCCTGATACAAGACCTCAAAGCGCATACCGGTTGCTTCCCGGCGGATTTCCCTTCCCTGGAGGTCCGCCTGTGACGTCAGTCCATAGGTGATGTATCGTTTCTTCAACCGGGGGATGATGTACTGTATCTCCTCGTTGTCCAGGCACAGGACGGATGTTCCGTAAAAAGGGACTTTGTTCAAAAAGTCCACAAAAGTCTTTCGAATAGTCTCCATATCCCCGTAATGGTCCAGGTGTTCCTGATCGATATTGGTCACCACCGCGATGATCGGAGAGAGCGCCAGGAATGAGCCGTCGCTCTCATCGGCTTCCGCGACCAGGATGTCCCCTTCACCGAGTCTCGCATTGGACCCCCCCCACGTGTCCAGCCTTCCGCCGATGACCGCCGTAGGATCCAGCCCTCCCTTTGTCAGGATGGATGCCACCATGGAGGTGGTGGTGGTCTTGCCATGGGCCCCGGCAATGGCGATCCCATATTTCAGCCGCATCAACTCCGCCAGCATTTCCGCGCGGGGAATCACCGGGATGAAGCGCTTTCTGGCAGCAACGACCTCTGGATTGTCTCCTGCTACTGCCGAGGAATAGACCACCACATCCGCCTTCTCCACGTGCTCTTCCCGGTGGCCTTCAAAAATCTTTCCCCCCAGTCTCGCAAGATTTTTCGTAACCGCGGTGGTTTTCAGATCCGAACCACTGACACGGTACCCGAGATTCAAGAGGAGTTCCGCGATACCGCTCATCCCGATCCCGCCGATTCCAATGAAATGGATCTGTTTGGTCTTCCCGAATTTTACCGTCATGAGACCATTTCCAGTAATTGATCAACGATCTGACGGGCGGCGTCCCGTCTCCCCCGGGCCAATGCCGCACGTTCCATGTCTGCCACCCTTTCGGGATGTCCCATCAGTTCTCCCAATTCATGCGCCAGATCTTCTCCGCGCATGTCCCGTTCCTTCATCACGATCGCGCCCCCCGCCTGTTCAAGGACGCGGGCGTTGGTATCCTGGTGCTGATTCGCTGCATACGGGTAGGGGATCAGAATGGACGCCTTGCCCAGGGCCGCGATTTCAGCGAGGGTCGTGGCCCCCGCCCTGCTCACCACAAGATCGGCACGAGCATAGGCTCCTGCCATATCCTCTATAAACGGCATCACCTCTCCCTCTAGCCCGCGCTCCCGGTACTGCTGCTCCACCCTTTCGTAATCAAGGTTCCCGGTCTGGTGGATGACACCCGGGGATAATCCCTGTTTTCGCAAATGGAGCAGCGCATCCACAAACGCGGTATTGATTGCCTGCGCTCCCTGGCTGCCCCCGAGTACCAGTATGGTAAAACGCGACGACACCTTTGCCTCATTCTCCCGAGCGACGAAAAGTTCCTCTCGTACGGGATTCCCGGTCAGCACGATGGACGCAGCGCCGAAATACTCCCTGCTTTCGTTGTAGGAAATCAGCACCTTGTTGACCACTCTCGCGAGAACACGGTTCGTCAGGCCGGGATAGGAATTCTGTTCGTGGATGGCGGTCGGCACTCCCAGCAACCGGCCTGCCAGGCAGACCGGTCCCGCGGTATAGCCACCCACCCCCAGGATCACCTCGGGGGATACCCGTTTGATCACTCGCGCGGACTGGTACAATCCTTTGGGCAGCCGTACCATGACCCCGGCCCCCCTGAGCAATCCTCTGCCCTTGAGCCCTTCTACATCGATGGATTGTTTTTCATACCCGTATCGATCCAGGATATTCATTTCCATTTTTCGGTGACCGACGATAAAGATGATGCGCGTACGATCAAACCGCTTCTCCATTTCCCTGGCCACTGCAATACCGGGAAAAAGATGTCCCCCTGTCCCGCCTCCCGCTATGATGGCCCTGAAAGCGCTCATCCGTTTCCGCCATTTTTTCCTATTCTTCTCATCCTGGCCATCCCCCGTATCCCGTCTGAAGAATTCCCGTAGAATCAGCTTCGTGACGAAATATTCAGGAGCACCCCTATGCTGAAAAACGTCATAATGAGCGATGACCCCCCGTAACTGATCAGGGGCAGGGTCAATCCCTTCGTGGGCAAGAGCCCCATAACAACCCCCATGTTCACCAGGACCTGCAGCCCGATGAACGTGGTCAGCCCCAAGGCCAGATAACTGCTGTAAAGATCCTTCGCGTCCAGGGCGACCTTGATCCCGCGGGTAATCAAAACGCCGAAAAGAATGATCGTAATGCCGATACCCACAAATCCCATTTCCTCTGCCACGATGGAGAGCACAAAATCCGTGTGCGGCTCGGGCAAATAGAAAAGTTTCTGCTTGCTGTTTCCCAGACCCATCCCGAAAATACCACCGGAACCGAATGCCAGGAAAGAGTGCACGATCTGAAATCCAATACCCGTGGGGTCTTTCCACGGGTGAAGGAAGGCCCACCACCTCTTGAGCCGGTAATCGGCGTGCAATACCAGCCAAAGCACCACCGGCGCGAAAAGGGCCAACACTCCCGCAAGCTGCAGTGGATTCACTCCCCCCACAAAAAGAAGGGTGACGAGCCAGCACCCGATGATGACCGCCGTGCCCAGATCAGGCTGGAGGATAATCAGGCACATGAATGCCCCTGCCACGAGCAGGTGCGGGACCAGCCCCGTTGAAAAATGCCGCATCTCGGGACCTTTCTTTGCCATGGAATAGGCAAGGTACACCGCGAGGGCGAATTTCGCGAATTCCGACGGCTGGATCGAAAAACTGCCCAGCCTGAACCACCGCATGGCGCCACCCACCTTGGTACCGATACCGGGAATCAGGACCATGCCCATGAGGCACGCGCTTCCGAACAGCAACGGATAGGTCAACCTGGAAAAAAGGCGACAGGGGATGTACTTTACGACGAGCATGATGACAATGCCGACCAAGGCAAAAAAGGCCTGCCGCTTGAGGTAAAAGTAGTTGTCGCCAAGCCGGTGGGCGGCCAGGTTTGTGCTGGCGCTGTAGACGATGACCAGTCCCATTCCCATGAGGCAGAGAACCGGAATGAGAATCCACAAATCATACTTCGCCCTTGCTGATCTGGCTCTACTCATGAATCAGTCGCTCCACGCTCGTACGAAAAACATCACCCCTGTGTCTGTAGTCATGAAACTGATCAAAACTTGAACACGCGGGGGATAAAAGGATTGCGTCACCTCGATCGGCCAGAGAAAAGGCCATCTGAACCGCCTCTTCCAGGCCTTCAGCAAAATGGTATGGCACGATGCCGTCAAATGCCTTTCCAAGGTGGCCTCCGGCCTCTCCAATGAAAATCGCCTTTTTGACCCGCTCGGAGGAAACAGCGGCAAGCTTTTCATACCGAAGGCCCTTGTGTTTTCCACCCGCGATGAGCACTATGGGGCACGACAGGGATTGGATGGCCCCGATCGCGGCTTCTACATTTGTTGCCTTTGAATCATTGTAGAAAACCACGCCGTCCTTTTCTCCCACCCGTTCCAGCCGGTGCGGCAACCCTTGAAATTTGTTGAGGGTTGTCTGAATCGTTGCTGCATCAATACCCAGAATGTACCCCACCAGAATAACGGCCTGAAGATTCAAGATGTTGTGCTCCCCCGGCATGCCAAAAGAACCCGTGGGATACTCCACCATCTTGCCGGACCTCCCGGGAGCCATGATGACCCCGTCTTGCAGAAACGTTGCCTGTCCTTCTCTCTTCCGAAGCCCGTACCGGAGTATGGACACTCCTGTTTCGGGAGAAACGCCCGCCAGGATCTCGTCCTCGTTATTCACGATCAGGTATTGCCCCTGCCCCTGCCGCGAAAAGATCTTTTTCTTCGCTTGTGCGTACGCCTCAAAATCCCGGTAACGGTCCAGGTGATCAGGCGAAATATTCAGGATAATCGAGATATACGGGGCAAAGGTCTCCGCCGTATCCAATTGAAAACTACTCACCTCCACCACCACGTACCTTGCACGCATTTCTTCGCAGGCATAGGCCATCAACGGTGTCCCGATATTTCCCCCCACATACACGGGCAACCCGGCGCTTTCGAGCAGCGATCCCAGGCACGCGGTCACCGTGGTCTTCCCGTTCGTGCCGGTAACAGCGATCAGGGGAGTGGGGATAATCCGGCTTGCCAGCTCCAGCTCTCCCATGATGGGAATGCCCTTTTCCCGTGCCTCCTGGAGCAGGGGCATGGTATGGGGAACGCCCGGGCTTATGACAATCATGTCCGCGTTCAGGAAGCTTTTCCTCCGATGACCGCCCAACTCGAATCCGACACCTCTCTCTGCCAGATCCGCACAAAATGTCCCATTTAGTTCCTCCCGCCGGCGGCTGTCCGTCACCGTCACCCTGGCACCGTGCTCCATAAGCCAGCGAGACACCCAAAATCCTGAGACTCCCAGGCCCACAACCAGGACTCTTTTCCCTCGAATATCCAAGTGTTGAACAGCCACGGGATCTCCACCCCCGCTCCCCCTGCTATCGCAGTTTCAGGGTGCTGATGGAAAGAAGCGCCAGGATAATGGCGATAATCCAGAACCGCACAATTACTTTTGGTTCAGCCCATCCTTTCAGCTCGAAATGGTGGTGAATGGGTGCCATGCGAAAAATCCGATGCCCCCCTGTTATCTTGAAATAGGCAACCTGGAAAATGACGGACAGGGCTTCGAATACGAACAGCCCTCCCACCAGAACCAGGACAATTTCCTGCTTGGTAATCAGGGCGACTGTTCCCAGGATAGCCCCGAGAGATAAAGAACCGACGTCTCCCATGAATACATCCGCTGGATAAGCGTTGTACCAGAGAAAACCGAGGCCGGCACCAACCACCGCGCCGCAGATCACCGATAATTCCCCGGCTCCCGGCACATACGGGATCTGGAGATACGACGCTATTTTCGCGTGCCCGGCAAGGTATGCAAAGGCCAGATATGTGGCAAAGGCGATGGTAACCGGGCCGATGGCGAGGCCGTCCAGGCCGTCCGTCAAATTGACGGCGTTCGAGGACCCCACGATGACAATCAGGACAAATGGTATGTAGCCGAGACCAAGATCGGGATGGATGGTCTTGAGAAACGGGAGGTTCAAGCGGGTGCTCAGCCCCGGGTCATGGAAGAGGAAAACGGCCACAACAAGTGCCGCCAGGGCCTGGAGGGAAAACTTTATAACCACCCGCAGCCCCTTGCTGTTTTTCCTGGAGACCTTCAGGTAATCATCCACGAAACCGATGACCCCAAACGAAAGGGCCACGAAAACTACCGTCCAGACGTACCTGTTTGCCGGCTCCGCCCAGAAAAGAGTGCCGAGAATTACCGCCGGTATGATGAGGCAGCCTCCCATGGTGGGGGTACCTTGCTTTTTCTTGTGGTTCGGAGGACCGTCATCCCTGATATACTGTCCCACCTGCAATGCCCGCAGTCGCCTGATGATCCATCCCCCAAAGATAAAACAGATCAAAAGCGCCGTCAGCGCGGACAGGATGGTCCTGAAAGTGATGTAGCGAAATACGTTCACCCAGGAGACATCCATGTGCAACATGTAGATCAGCTTATAAAGCATCTGCCGCCCTTTCCCGTTCCATGGAGGCCTTGCATAATGCCACTGCCTTGCCCAGTCCCATCAACTGTGACGCCTTGAAAAGAACAATATCTCCTTCCCTGGCCGCGTGAGTCAGCACTTTCACCATCTGCTCATGGGTCTCCACCGCCGTGATGTGTTTCCCTGAAAATCCCGCCTCAATCGCCCCCTGGATCGTGTCCTGTGCATGGTTCCCCAGAACAACAAGAGCGGCCGCCCCAACATCCGCCACCAGGCGGCCCGCGACCTTGTGTTCCATTTCGGCGGCATCACCGAGTTCCAGCATATCACCGAGGGCAACCAGGAGCCTCCCTCGTTCCGGAACAAGAGATTTTGCGGTTTCCAGAGAAACCCGCAATGCCTCGGGATTGGAATTATAGGTATCATCTATCATGGTTATGCCGCGCGACAACCGTTCGATGGTAAACCTTCCCTTGATGCCCTGAAATTCTTCAAGCCCCTTGACAACCTGTTCCGGATCGGCGCCCGCAACAAAACCCGCGGCGGCCGCTGCCAGCGCGTTTTGCACATTGTGCCGTCCCGGGACCCTGAGATTGACGGGCCACGATCCTTCCCGGTAATGCAGGACAAAGGAAACCCCATCCAGGGTGTTCCCCCGGATCTCCCCGGCGGAGACATGGTTTTGTGGTCCCAGGCCGAATGTAATGAGATCCCGCCGCAGCCGGCGGGCAACGTGCATCAATAAACGATCATCACCGTTGACAATGATGTGCGTCCCTGGAGAGCTTTCTTCTAGAAGCTCACCCTTTGCCCTTGCCACCTGCTCGACACTCCCGAGTCCCTCCAAATGCACCTTCCCCACATTCGTGATCACCCCAAGGTCGGGATCGGTAATCCGCGTCAGGCGGGCGATCTCACCCGGATGGTTCATGCCCAATTCCAGGACCACCTGTGCTATACCGGGGGTCAGCCGAACCAGGGTCAAAGGGACCCCGATCAGGTTATTAAAGTTCCCTTGACTCTTGAGCACAGGGATCCCCTGTTCCAGGATGCAGGCGCACATTTCCTTTGTGGTCGTCTTCCCGGCACTCCCGGTGACCGCCACCACAGAAACATCATATTGCCTGCGCCACCACCGGCCCAGGTCGCCAAGCGCTTTCAGGGTATCCTTCACTGCTATAACGGTCGGAGAATTCTGTGTCCGGTCAGGTTCCACCTCCGCCTGGAGGCGCGGGAGATACGTTTTACAGATAACCACGCCCGATACCCCCGACTGCACCGCTTTTTGTACAAAATCGTGCCCGTCGAACCTCTCTCCTTTCAGTGCCCAGAAAAGCGCTCCCGGACCGGCTTTCCTGGAGTCCGTGGAAAGTCCTGCAAAGGGAATATCCTGCGGCCCGGAAACCAGCTTTCCCTGGATCGGGCCGATGAGCTCTGCAGCAGTTATCGTTCCCCATTCAGGATGCATGCTCATTTCTCAAGACACCGCCTGCGCTGCAATTTTGCGATCATCAAAGTCTCTCACCTCTTGCCCCACAATCTGGTAGGTTTCATGCCCCTTTCCGGCAATAAGGACGAGGTCCCTGTCAGTGGCAAGGGTAACGGCCATCTGAATGGCTTGGGCCCGGTCCGAAACGATCCGGTATGCCCTTGACGGGAGATCCCGAAGTGGGGTCCCGGCATGCATTGTAATCCCGGCCAATCGCACACCTTCTTCAATCTGGGAAATGATGGCTTCCGGGTCCTCACTTCTGGGGTTATCTGAAGTAAGGATAACCACGTCGCTCAGTTGGGCTGCTATCTGGCCCATCTCCTTCCTTTTCCCCTTGTCCCGGTCACCCCCACAGCCGAAAACACAGATGAGTTTTTCCTTTGCATAGGGCCTGACCGCCCGAAGGGCTTTTGCCAGCGCATCCGGGGTATGGGCATAGTCCACGACGATATTTTTCCCTGCGCTGTTTTTCACCTGCTCAAGGCGCCCGGGGACCCCGGAAAGTGCTTCAATGCCCAAAACAACTTCCCGGATGTCCAACCCGAGGGCCACGGCTGCTGCAGCCGCAGTCATCATGTTCTGCACGTTGAAATCCCCGATGAGTGCGGATCGAACAACCGCATCCCCCCTGGGGGTCTTGAGCACGGCCGATATACCGGTCCCGCTCATTCGAACATCAACGGCCCGAACATCACATTCTTTTCCGAACCCGTAGGTGATCACCCTCGCCGTTGTCCTTTCTTTCAAAGTGGCGCCCCACGGGTCATCCATGTTGATGACGGCGATCGGCTGCCGCCCGGAACCATCCTTCCTGAGCGACGTAAACAACGCGCTTTTTGCCTCGAAATAGGCCTCGATTGAGCCGTGATAATCCAGATGGTCACGGGAAAGATTCGTAAAAACGGCAACCCTGAACGGACAGCTCCTCGTACGTCCCTGATCAAGGGCGTGGGACGAGACTTCCAGCAGCACATCCCCCACTCCTGCATCCGCCATCTTCCGCATGATTCGCATGAGATCCAGGGATTCGGGCGTGGTCACCGGGGCCTTGTACTCCTCACCCGGGAAGCGGTAGCTCACCGTTCCTATCACCCCCACCTTTCGCCCCGCATTTCTGAAGATTGATTCCAAAAGATACGTGACCGTTGTCTTGCCGTTTGTGCCGGTTATCCCGATGAGATTCATCTGTTCAAAGGGACGGTTGTAAAAGGAAACAGCGATCTGTGCAAGGGCCTCTCTGGTATCAGCAACATGAATACAGGGCACCTTTGCAGGACATTTTCTTGAGTCTGCCACCACCAGCGCCGCGGCACCTCTTTTGACCGCTTCATCCAGAAAAAGATGCCCGTCCGAGCTGGAACCCTTGATCGCGACAAAAAGATCGCCCTGTTTCACCGCTCGGGAATCGTATGTTACCTCCCTGAATGCCACTTCGGGATCCCCGGAAAAATGCTCGTATTGAAGGTGCTGCAGGATATTTTCCAGTTTCATGGTCTTCTGCTCTTTTTTGACGGGATAACAGGATTTGCCTGATTATTTCTTCATCTAACCGGATATATATCTTGTCTCTCCTGTTATCCTGTCAAATTTTCCGAACGGTTAACCTTCATTACGCCGGCGGCCTGAACCGTACCTTCACAACGGAAACCTTCTTCAGCGGGATTCCGGGCCGGGGGAATTGTTTGTACGCGAGCCCCGTGCCTTTCAGAACCACTTTCAACCCAAGGGCCTTGCCATTTCTCAACACTTCTCTCATGGTCTGTCCCTTAAAATCCGGCAGATGCCCGTTTCCCTTTTGGGACACGATCGGCATTCGGATGCGCACCTTTGGATCGATGTTCTCCGGTTTGGGTACCTCTTTTGCCGAAGCCACTTCCACCCGCGGAGAGACTCTCATATAATTCAGGGCCCACTGCCCGACCTCCCTGAATACCGGCCCCGCCACAATCCCGCCGTAGGCAACACCTTTTGGTTCATCCACCATCACCACGATTACCAGTTTTGGATCATCCACCGGCACAAAGCCGGCAAAGATGGCTTCGTACTTGCGGGAAGAGTATCTCCTGGTCCTGGGATCCACCTTCTGGGCGGTTCCTGTCTTCCCGGCGACCCTGAATCCTCGTATGGACGCCGGTGACCCTGTTCCTTCTTCCTCCACCACCCCTTCGAGTATGCGGCTCACCCTCCTGCATGTCCTCTTCGTCAGGACGCGTCTGACCACCCTGGGCTTCGTCACTTGGGTCACTTTTCCGGAGCTGTCTCTGACGCGGCTGACGACAAAGGGCCGCATTAACTCGCCGCCGTTCGCAAGAGCCCCCATTGCCATGGCAAGTTGAAGGGTGGTCACCGTCATACCCTGCCCGAAATAGGCAGTGATCTTTTCAATCTCTTTTGCTTTTTTTGAACTCCGGACAAATCCACTCTGTTCACCCAACAGCCTGATTCCTGTCTTCCTCCCGAACCCAAATCGCCCCAGATAACGGGCAAAGGTTCCATACCCCAGTGCCCTGCCCATTTTTAGAGCGCCTATATTGCTTGAATATTTAATAATATCCTGAACACTCAGGATGTTGTACGGATGGGTATCATGAATCGTTTTTCCTGCAATCCCAAATGTTCCATTCTCACAGTGAAACCGGGTTTGCGGGTTCACCACGTGCTCCTCCAGGGCCGCGGCCAAAAGGAATGCCTTCATAGTGGATCCAGGCTCATAACAATCCGTTACAACCCTGTTCCGCCACTGCTCAGGGCGATACCGGGAAAAAATATTCGGATTGAACTCCGGCACAACTGCCAGCGCCAGAATCTCTCCCGTTCGGGGATTTACCACAAGGCACTGGCCACTTTTGGCCTTTGCTTTGCGAACAGCGGCTTCCAGTGCCTGCTGCGCCTGGAACTGGATATCTTTGTCAATGGTTAATACAAGGTCGTGGAGACCAAACCCTGATGGTTCGGTCCGTTGAATAAGGAAAGGCCTTCCAAGGGCGTCCTGGAGTTGCAGGAGTCTCGTGGGAGGACCTTTTAAAAGCGAGTCATAGATCTTTTCCAGACCTTCAAGGCCCTGATTATCTGCACCCACAAATCCAATCAGGTGTGCTGCGGTTTCCCGCCCCGGATAATAACGCCTGCTTTCCGGGACCACGCCTATCCCATCTATTCCAAGCGCTTTGATTTTCTCGATCATGGGTGGCGGGATTCTCCGTTTCACCCACACAAAGGAGTGCTTGCTCCGGAGAGATGACAGAACCTTGCGCCTTTGCATTCTCAGGGCCCGTGCCACCTTCCGGGCAACGCTTTGTTTCTTTTTTATGCAGGAGGGGCGTGCATAGACTGATCCCACTTCCACCGTCAGGGCCAGGGCGTGCCCCTGCCGGTCATAAATGCCTCCTCGCTTCGAGGGAAGTGTTATCCTGTCCCGGTAATTTGCCTTTGCCAGTGCCGTCAGCCGAGCCCTTTCCGACACCTGGAGCTGATAGGCCCTGGCAAGCATGACCCCTAAACCCAAGACAAAAAAAATCGCTACCACATATGTTCGAAATCGTATCCACTTTTTCTGCTGTACCTTCATGGAAAGTAACTACCCAGGTGTCAGGTTCAATGAAGGATGATAATCTGCTCCGGCGCAGGCGGCCTGAGGCCGAGCTTCTTTATTGCCTGCCGTGTAAGATTCTCCGGCGACTTCAAGTAAGCCAGTTCAAGCTCAAGTCTGCGATGGGTTTCTCTCAGTTTCATCTCTTCCTTTTTCAACCGGCTCAAGTCATAGCCGATTTGCGTTTTTTCAAATGTTGACCAGACATAGGTAATTCCGCTCCCCATGAACACGAAAAGCAGGGCTATGATCAAAAAGACCTGCCTGGCTGACAGGAAAGGTTGCTTCTTTTTTGTCCTGGAATTTCTCACCCGCACTCCTGTCCTGGAATTCCGGGCTCCCACCATTTTTATCACTCGTTCCGGTCGTGTCATTGCAAAACCCTTTCTGCCACCCGCATGACTGCGCTTCTTGCTCTTGGATTCCTTGCTATCTCCCGGGAACCAGGCCTGATGGCTCTTTTCCGCACCCGTATGAAAAGCGGCCTTTTTCCGCATACGCACTGGGGAAAATCAGGAGGACAGGTACAGGGATGTTCCCATTTTTCCATCTGCTGCTTTACAATCCTGTCCTCCAGGGAGTGATACGAGATGATCACGACCCTGCCCCCCTCCCTTACCAGGCCAGGAAGTCTCTCCAGGAACAAAACCAGTTGTTCCAATTCATGGTTTACCGCGATGCGAAGGGCCTGAAACGTCTTGGTCGCTGGATGCCTGGCCGTCCTCCCGCGACGAACAGGAGAAATTGCCTTGATCAATTCAGCCAGTTCAAGGGACGTCCTGATCGGATTCCCTTCACGGGCCCTGACGATTCTTTTCACAATGCGCCTGGCCCTCTTTTCTTCTCCATACTCCCTCAGGATGGATTCAAGTTCCTGCGTGGAGGCGTTATTCACCAGGTCGTAAGCGGTTTCCGGGAGACCCGGGTCCATTCTCATATCAAGTGGTTCATCGCGACGGAAGCTGAACCCCCTCCCTGATTTTTCCAGCTGGTCTGAAGACATTCCGAGATCCAGCAAGACACCGTGCACCTTCTCGATCCCTCTTTCCTGAAGAAAATCCGCCAGATTCGCGAAGCTTGCCTGACCGATAACAAGACGATGTCCCAGAAATCCCAGCCTGTTTTTTGAAATATGGACAGCGTCAGGGTCCCTGTCCAGGCATAGCAGCCTTCCCTCAGCGCCCAGTTTCCTGGCAATTGCCTCGCTGTGCCCCCCGCTTCCAACCGTGCAATCAACATACGTTCCCCCGGAAATGATGGAGAGGGCTTTTACCGCCTCGAGAAGGAGGACCGGTTCGTGAGGATAGTTCATAATCCTGCGTCATGAGTCTGGGGGTCTTGAGTCATGGATCCAGACCTTCCACTCCCGACCCCAGACTCCCAACTCAAATCCCCATTTCCTTGAGAGACTGGCTTGCCTCTGCAAAACCTTCCTTTGCTTTCCTGAAGGCCTTTTCCCATTCGTTCTTGTCCCAGATCTCAAACCGCTTGAGTTCCCCAACCAGGACGACCTCTTTGTTGAGCCCGGCAAACTCACGCAGATCCGGGGGTATCGTGATCCTGTTCTGCTTCAGCGGGCACTCCACTGCACCGGAGATGAAGTACCGCAGGTAGGTATTGACCACCTCATCGAACTGGGGGAGGCCTGCTGCCTTTTCCTCGATCACCCTCCAGTCATTGCGGGTATACGCCCAGAGACAACTGTCATGATTTGTCACGACCAGGGTGGTTTCCCCTGCGGTTTCCAGCACCTCCCTGAACCGGGCCGGGATGGCCAATCTCCCCTTGCTGTCGAGTGTATGCCTGGAGCGTCCTCTGAACATAAACCACCTTTTTGTGACACTAAATGACACTTTATTCCACTTTGTGACACTTGTACGGAAAAAATGAGGAGATGTCAAGGAAAAAGAAGGGGAAAAATGGCACACGAGGAAGAAAAATTATTGGAAGGAATCTTCGCTCTTAACGCACAAACAGGGCTCCATCAGGATGAAAGGAAAGAGATGACGGAGGTGGAGTAAATCACCAAAAAGAGGATATTCAAGGTCAAACCGGAGTACGCGTAGTCTTTATCGTCCAAATCCGGGATAAGGGGGATGGATCTGACGGAACAAACAAGGCCACAAACCAGCACCAGTGGGACAACGCTCAAGTAAGGGATGAGAAATTTTGTTGATGTAAAATCTTTTTTCACTGCCAGGATGAGGCCCCCGGCGATTGCCGCCGCAACGAAAGGGAGCAGGAAGCCCAGGACCGCGAGGTTGTTCGGTTTCTTCATAATGAAAAAAGATAGCACGGGCTTCAGGTCTTGCAAAGGGAAAAATGGATAGGTGTTCAATGGGTCATCTGCTGGCTTTCCTCATGCAAAATACTCAACCCAACGAGGTAATGCCCTTTGAATCTCCCGTCTTCGTCTTTCGTGATATGCCGTATTTCAGTCTTGAGATCCTCGGAAGGGGTTGTTGACGATCCCGTATAGTAACGCATATCCAGGATGTCACCTACCTTGATCCGTGGCAAAAGCTCAGAGTCCTCCCGCACCAGCACACACATGGACTGGGATGCCATATTCCAGATCTTGAACTGGTAAGACAAATTCAGGCCGTGAATGGAGAATTCCACGCTGTAGTACTGTGACGCCGGGAAACGCGGTTCACTCCTCCGTTCCGCCTTCAGGGCTGAAAGACTGTTCGGACTCATCATGTAACTCCCTCCTCTAATCAAATCCTGGTTTTTTTCCACTATTAATCTTTGCAAACAGCGTGCCATTTTGACCTCTGCCTGAAACATTATCGGGCGCGGGGGAGCACGGGTGTTGCTGCGTATTCCAAAAACAAGGCACCGTACTTGATTTCCGTTGACTGCCCTGCACGAGCGCCGGCCCCATTCTTTTCTGCCGGACGAAAATTGGACCGTCTTTCTCCCCCAGCGTCTTTTGAAAAGATCCATGAACAGTTTCATCATCATGCCCAGTGTCAACATATTGACGTTTCATGGTATACCTTTTTATACAGGATATCGCGGTACTATCCCGTATTTCTGGTCCCCACAAGACCGGGAAACAGGAGTTCCTCCACCTCAGTGAACCAGGGTCGTTTCGCAAGGGCGTTCAGGCCCCGGCAAAACGCTGGAAAAGAGAGCACGAGGATGAAAAATTTTTGATTCCAAGTTTTTGTTCTGTATGATATATTATTTTCGAAAGTGGGCAAGCATATGGGATGTGCGGTTTTGGGCCTGGGACGGAAAAGCGCGAGGTGCTTCATTGGAACTCAGGAGCAAGGCCACTTTGTGTAAACATTCGGGAAAGGGGGAAGGAAATGGCTGTTAAAATCATTATCAAGAGAAAAGTTCCAAAAGACAAAGAGGCGAATCTCCTTCCACTGTTGATCCAGCTTCGGGCACTCGCCACGGCACAACCAGGATATATTTCCGGCGAGACATTGAGAAACATGCAGAACCCCGAGGAATATCTGGTGATCAGCACCTGGCAGTCAACGGAGGACTGGGACAAATGGCTTTCAAGCTCTCAACGTGCTGAAATACAAGACAAAATAGACTCACTGCTGGGGCAGAAGACCACCTATGACACCTACCTTTACGGGTAGGCCTTTTCCCCACAAAAGGGTTCTCCCTGCCCGCACCTGCCATCCATCGTCGGGCAGGGCATTGAAACGTGCCTGAGACCCCCGAATCCCTTACCGCGATCTCAACTGCCACAGGATTTTCTCGTGCCAAGATTTCTTAAAGAATCAGAGAACATGATAATGTAGCATGGTCCCTTATCCAAACGAAGATCTTTCCAGATTATTGCAATGCATCGATGCGGAGATCCCGGCCATCGGGGTCACAGGCCTCCCTGATGCCGCGCTTCCCTTCTATTTTTCTCAACTCTTCGCGGATCTTCAGCGGCCCTGCGTGGTCGTGTTCCCGGAAGCACAGGATGCGGAAAAGTGCTTGCGGGCCCTCACTTTTTTCCTTGGGTCCGGAACGCTGAAAGCAAATGCACCGGACGCCCGGATTCATCATTTTCCAGCCTATGACCTATCACCCCTCACAGGCCTCAGCCCGCATAGAGAGGTCGTCTCCCAGCGAATAGAATCGCTCTATGCCTTATCCAACGAAGAAAATGCCATCGTCATCACCTCTCTTGAGGCAGCTCTCCACGGCATTCTGCCCAAGAACGCCTTCATCAAGGCAATTGAATACCTGGAAGTCGGAGAAGAGGCTGAAAGAGATGCCATCATCCGAAAACTGGAAGCCGCCGGATACCAGCGGACATCCCTCGTGGAAGAAAAGGCCGACTATTCCGTCAGGGGAAATGTCATTGACCTGTTTCCACCGCTCCACCCCCTGCCTGTTCGGATGGAGTTCTGGGGCGACCAGCTGGAGTCTATTCGTCACTTTGACCCGTTGAGCCAACGATCGAAATCATCTCTTCATGAACTGGTGATCCTGCCCGCAAACGAGATTATCATGGATGAGGCGGGCGTGCAGAGGGCAAGATCCATGGGACGACTGCCCAGGGGAACGGGAGAGGGAATGTCCTTTCCCGGTCAGGAAGCCTGGCTGAACCATTTTTATCCCCATCTTGAAACCCTGTTTCACTATGCCCCTCGAAACGGGATCTTCATCTCTGTCGACTATCATCGATGGAATCGAACGATCCAAAAAATTACCACCTGGTTCGAAAGAGAGATTGAAACAAACCGGAACCACTCTGCCGAGAAGGGGGAACCTTTTCCAGACACAGAAAATCTCCTTATCCCCGAGCAGAAATTCATTGATCATTTCAAAGCACGCCAGCGAATCCTGTTTACTGAACTGGATCTTGGAACACAGAACAGGGTCACTGAAAAAATCCAGATACCGGGAACCTTCGGTCATGATGCGCCCTTTCACCTCCGTCTTGAAGGCAAGGGGAGGATTTCTCTGGCGCCCCTTGCTGAAAAAATCTCTCAATGGGTGGATCATGGGGGGCGCGTCGTACTCACCTGCCGTACCCCGCAGCAGGCACAACGTCTGTCGGAGATTCTCGAAAATTACACCTTGCACCCCGCAGCCCTTGTCTCGAACTGGGAGGACGTTCCATCTGCACCAGGACTCAGCATCTGCATCGGCAGACTTTCACACGGTTTTACCTGGCCTGAAATTGCGCTCTATGTGATTACTGAAGATGAAATATTCGGTTCCAAGCGCTCCCGTTCAAAGGCAAAACGTCCTCCCGCCGGGAAAGGTTTAGGCTGGTCCGGGTTCAGTCAACTCAAGGACGGGGACCTCGTGGTGCACGAAGAACACGGGATTGGCCGATATGGTGGCCTCTGTAAAATGGAGGTCGCCAGAAAAGTGAACGATTTTGTGCGCGTGGAATACGCAAACCATGACCGGCTCTATATACCGGCCGACCGTGTGGGTGTTCTCCAGAAATACATCGGCTCCGGTGACGGCAATGTGAAGCTGGACCGACTGGGTGGAAACGCCTGGAATCTGGCCAAGCAGAGGGCGAAAAAATCCGTCCGGCACATCGCCAAACAGTTAATTGAAATATACGCCCTCAGGAAATACCGGAAAGGGTTCTCATTCTCTCCCCCTGATCCCCTTTTCAGGGAATTCGAGGCCGCGTTTGAACACGAGGAGACCCCTGACCAGAGCCGTGCCATCGAAGAGGTGATCGACGACATGATTTCTGATCAACCCATGGATCGGCTGGTCTGCGGCGATGTGGGCTTCGGAAAAACGGAAATTGCCATCCGGGCCGCCTTCAAGGCCGTTTCAGACGGCAAACAGGTTGGCGTGCTGGTCCCCACGACGGTTCTTGCTGAACAACATTTCCAAACCTTCAGGAAAAGAACGGCATTGTACGGAGCCCGGGTAGAGGTCCTCAGCCGATTTAAATCAAGGAAAGAGCAAACTGAGATCCTGGGAAAGCTCAGATCAGGAAAGATCGACATCATCATAGGCACACACCGTTTGCTCCAGAAAGACGTGCGGTTCCATAACCTCGGTCTCCTGATCATCGACGAAGAACAGCGGTTCGGCGTAAAGCAGAAAGAGGCGCTCAAGAAGTTCAGGGCCATGGTGGATGTGCTGGCCATAACCGCCACCCCAATCCCCCGGACCCTGCAGATGTCCCTGATGGGTGTCAGGGATCTCAGCATCATCGAGACGCCCCCGGAGGAAAGGCTTGCCATCCAGACATACCTCGCACCCTATGACGAGGCGACGATTGCCCGGGCAGTGGAGCGGGAGCTGGAACGGGAGGGACAGGTCTTTTTTGTCCACAACCGGGTACAATCCATTGATCGTGCTGCTGCCGCGCTCCGGGAGATCGTCCCGCGTGCGAGGATCGCCGTTGCCCACGGCCAGATGAAAGAAAAAGAACTTGAAGAAACCATGCTCTCCTTTCTGCACAAAGAGACCGACGTCATGGTTTGTTCCACCATCATTGAATCCGGTCTCGACATTCCTTCAGCCAATACCATTATCATCAACGAGGTGGACCGTCTTGGCCTGGCTCAGATCTATCAATTGCGAGGCCGAGTCGGCCGGGCAAAAGAGAAGGCTTACGCCTACCTCCTTCTTTCCGAGGGCTCCCGCCTCAGCAGGGATGCAGAGAAAAGGCTCAAGGCGCTCATGGATTTCAGCCAACTGGGGGCAGGGATTCATCTGGCCATGCATGATCTCAAGATCAGAGGGGGAGGAAATATCCTTGGATATGCCCAGGCCGGGCATATCTCGGCCCTTGGATACGAACTCTACGTGAAACTCATTGAACGGGCAATCGCGGAGCTGAAAGGCGAGCAGTTGCAGGAAGACATCGACCCCGAAATCAACGTGGACGTTTCCGCATTTCTGCCCAGCGACTACGTGGTGGATACCGACGTGCGCCTCAACCTGTATCGCAGGCTTTCCGTTCTCAGGGATCCGTCAGAGCTTGCCGAAATGAAAGAAGAAATCAGGGATCGATTCGGGCAGCCCCCGCAAGAGGTCAAAAATCTGCTCTCCCTCATGTCATTACGAATCCTTTTGAAACTGGTGGGTATTGCAAGGCTTGACGTTGGCCCCCGCGGAATGACCCTCACCTTTGCGCCCACTACCCCGAGGGAAACGGAAGCATGGGTACGACTGGCCGAAAAAAAACCCGGTAAATTTCAGTTTCTCAACGAGAATAGCGTGAAGATCATGATGGGAACCTTGCATCTCCCAAGCGATCTTTCCAAGATCACATCCACCATAGAGAGTCTCCCCGTCTCAGTCGATGCCAGGAGGTGAAAAATATGCTTGCAATTTGGCCCTCACCTGTTACTTTTTATATTTTAATTTTTTTGTCTGATTGAAATCGCAAGGGTATCGAGTGAAAGAATGGCATTTTTTCGCCGGATCATCCGGCCATTTTTGTCTCTGTTGATAACGCTTCTTCCAATACATCCCTTTGCCCTCCGATCGCAGGGATCCTGGGTAGGATTTGCCGTCCTTTTTCCTCTCCTCTTCCTCCAGGGATGTAACAGGACAGGCGATAGCGAATCGAAAACGGTCATCACCATCGGCGCTACTCACATCCATCTGGATGAGGCAAAAAGAGACTTTCACGAGCTCCTCTCCGATCTTCCGCAATCGGCAAAAAGCCAGGAATCTATTAAGCAACAACTGCTGAACCAGCTTGTTGACCGTTACCTCATCCTGGAATATGGAAAGGAGCATCACCTCTCGGTTTCAGACGCGGCCCTTGCTGCTGCAGTGAACAGCATCCGTAGTGACTTTACCGAAGAGGGATTTCAAGAGGCCATGTTGCGGGACTATATTGACTTTGATCAATGGAAGGAGCAACTGCGGAAGAGGCTCCTTGAAAAGAAAATCATCGACCAGGTGACGGCGGCGATGCCGCTCCCCGATCATGCGGCTATTTTGCACTATTATGAAACCCATGCCGATATCTTCACGACCAAGAGAGAGGTCAAATTCAGACAAATCGTCACCAATGATTTGCGGAAGGCAAAAAAT
Source organism: Deltaproteobacteria bacterium (assembly GCA_019309145.1). GTDB lineage: Bacteria > Desulfobacterota > DSM-4660 > Desulfatiglandales > Desulfatiglandaceae > B46-G9. Next base: position 25,394 of record JAFDGR010000016.1, read on the forward strand.
CTCCTGAAGCGCTTGCGCCAGGGAGAGGATTTTGATGCGGTGGCCCGGGAAAAGTCTCTTGCTCCTGAAGCAAAAAACGGGGGGCTGGTTGGATGGGTAGAGAAAGGTGAGCTTGAAAAAACCATGGACAGAGCCCTGTTTTCCCTGAAACCGGGACAGGTCTCGGCAATCATCCGCTCCCCGTATGGATACCATATCTTTCAGGTCCTTGCATCACGGCCTGCCGGGGTAAGGCCGCTTCTGGAGGTAACGAGAGAAATTGAAGGGGAGATCGTCCGCGCCAGGCAGCACGCTTTTCTCGCGGAGTGGTTGAAAAAACAGAGGGAACATGTCAAGGTACAGGTAGACCCAAAAATTTTCCAACTGCTGGAGCAATAAGAATGCGCAGAGAGATAGGCTGAAGGCATTTCGGCTGGGGTCTCAACAACCTGAATAGGTACGGAGCAATAACATATGAACGTCTTGAGAATTTCCATGTTTGTCACCATTTGTGCCCTCCTTCTCCTCTGTAGTCCTTCAGGGACGGAAGCGAGGGAAACCTGTGACCGGGTGATTGCCATCGTGAACAATGATATTATTACCCTGTACGAGCTCAATACAAAAATGAAGGAAATATCGGGCGTTGATGCGGCGGATTTGAAGAAAAAAGACGAACGCCAATTTTTTCTGGCACGCTGGAAGGTCCTGGACATGCTCATCGATGAGAGACTCGCGGCCGCGAAAGCCAAGGAACTCAATATTCAGGTGACCCCTGAACAGGTGGATAAGGCCATCGAACGACTGAAAAGACAAAATGCCATAAGCCAGGAAGAACTCCTGGCAGGCCTGAAGAGCCGTGGTCTCACCTATGAACGCTACCGGGACAAAATCAAAAGAGAGTTGCAGCGGGTACGGCTCATTAACTACGAAGTGAAATCAAAGATCATCATTCGTGATGAAAAAATCAGAGAGTACTATGAGAAACACAAGAAGGAGTTCACCAGCCCCGGGGAAGTCCATCTTGCGGCCATATTTCTCAAAAAACAGGATTCCAACCAACCGGGAGAAGATGAAAAGACACTTCAAAAAGCCAGAGAAATCATCTCCAGGCTGAAACAAGGAGCTGATTTTGGAGCACTGGCCAGGCAGTATTCCCAGGGGCCCGGAGCACAGGATGGAGGTGACTTGGGACTCTTCAAAACATCACAGTTGGATGAGGTGCTGGCGCGGGTTGCTGACGCCTTGCCCGTCGGGGGCGTGAGTGAACCCATCATCAGAGATGCCGGCGTTCAGATCCTGAAAGTCATTGAAAAACGAGAAGCCGGTTTGAGGCCACTTTCGCAGGTAAAGGAACAGATCTATGACACCCTTTATCGTGAAGAGGTGAACAAGAGATTTGTCTCCTGGATCAAAAACCTGCGCGAGAAGTCCTATATTAAGGTCCTGTTTTAAAAAGAGTGAAGCAAAAAAGGCCGGGAAAAAGGTATGGTACCATCAAAAAAAGCCCCTCAGCAAGACACGGGAGATACCCCTGAGAAAAGCCTGGGGGAAATTCTCAGGGAGGCACGGGAACACCAGGGCCTTGACTATGCCCAGCTTTCAGAAATGACCAAACTGCGGCCCCACGTCCTGGAATCCCTTGAAAAAGAAGAGTGGCACACATTCTCCGCTCCTGTCTTTACAAAAGGCTTCCTTCGCTCTTACGCCAGCGCCCTTGATCTGGATGTGGAAGCCGTGCTCAGGATGTACGATGAAAAAAACCCGGGAGTGGACTCTGTACCTCGTCCTCTGTCCCCGCTGGTCGCTTCCCGCAGGAGGACCCCCGCTTTTTTTGTCCTGCTTGTCCTGCTCGCGGCGGCTGTTTTCTTTGCCCTGCACTATGCCTCCAAGCGGGAAACCAGGGAACCATTACCGGTGGTGGAACCACGGAACACCTCTCTCGCGCGTACTCCCGGACAAGATGAAACTCATGGCAAAGGAAATGCCATCCGGCGTGCACCTGCTGCAAAGCCGGAGACCGCCCCGGAAACAGCTCCACAAAAAACAGGAGGAAAAAAGGAGGTTGATATTCAGGAAAAACAAACTCCTGCAACCGTGCAAAAGGAGGCTCCGGTTCCAGCTGTAAAGACGCCTGAGCCCCTCCAGGAGGAAGTCACCAAACCTTCCCAGGAAGCCTCGGAACCGATGGAAACAAGACCGGCTCCACCAGCAAAACCCCTGATCCTTAAAGCGGAGGTACGGGAAACAACATGGGTAAAGATTATTTTGGACCAGGGGGACCCGAAAGAATATATCTTTCAGGCGGGCAGCCGTCCGCAATGGCAGGCGCGGGAGGAATTTGAACTCTTCATCGGGAATGCGGGTGGAATAGCCCTTGAATTTGAGGGGAGAAAAATGGACAATTTGGGTGGACACGGGAAGGTCATCCACCTGAAACTTCCTCTAAAAAATGAAAGGAATACACGTGACTAGCATGAAAAATGTGTTTGATATCTTCGAGGAGAGAGGATTCATAGAACAAACCACTGACCCGCACCTGTTGCGGGGTCTCCTTGAAACACCCATAACCTGCTACATCGGTTTCGATCCCACCGCGAAAAGTTTCCATGTGGGGAGCCTGCTTCCCATCATGGCTCTTGTCCACATGCAGAAAGCCGGACATCGACCCATTGCGGTCATCGGAGGGGGAACCGGCCTGGTGGGAGATCCCAGTGGGAAGACTGAAATGCGCCCGATTCTGACCAGGGAAGAGATTGACCAAAACGCGGAAGCCTTGAAGAAACAACTCTCCCGGTTTATCTCTTTTGCTGATGATCGCGCAATCATGGTCAACAATGCCGATTGGCTGACCGGCCTCAACTATATTGAATTCCTTCGTGATATCGGCCGGCACTTCAGTGTCAACCGCATGCTCGCGGCCGAAAGTTACAAGGTTCGACTGGAAACGGGACTCAACTTCATTGAATTCAATTACATGCTTCTCCAGGCATATGATTACTGGCACCTCTTTAAAGCGTTTGACTGTAGACTGCAGATGGGTGGAAACGACCAGTGGGGCAATATCCTGGCCGGGGCAGATCTCATACGGCGCCTTGAAAGAGAAGTGGTGCATGCGCTCACCTTTCCCCTCCTCACTACGTCCTCCGGTACGAAGATGGGAAAGACCCATAAAGGTGCCATTTGGCTTGATCCTGACTTGACCCCTCCCTATGATTACTATCAATACTGGATTAACCAGGGCGACGAGGATGTTGAACGTTTTCTTGCACTCTTTACCTTTCTGCCCATGGACGAGGTGCGCCGGCTGGGAAAACTCCAGGGAGCGGACTTGCGGAAGGCAAAAGAAATCCTGGCATACGAGGCCACCAGGATCTGCCATGGAGAAAAAGCCGCTGACGAAGCACGCCAGGCGGCACAAGAACTCTTCGGAAAGGGTGGCCCGGTATCAGCCAAATCTGTTCCCACATTGGACGTGGACAGGAACGCACTGGCAAAAGGGATTCCCGCTTACATCCTTTTTGAAAAGGCAGGACTCTGCAAGACCAGGGGGGAGGCCAGGAGGCTCCTCAGCCAGGGTGGAGGCTACTTGAATGATGAAAGGATCACCGCTTTTGATCAGGTCATAGACTCCTCGGCTTTAAAGAACGGCGAATTGTTCCTGCGGGCCGGGAAAAAACGCTATTTGAAAATCACTACCACCTGATCCGCACACCTTCATCAGCCGAAAAAGAAGCATTATGCCGAAAAGCAAAAAAACATTGAAACAGAAAGAGGATCAAAAAGCGGCGGGAAAGCCGATCCCCGGCCCGGTGCCCTCGAGTCTCGTGCCCGCGGTGCCCCCCGGGGAAAAGGCCCTTATCCCATACGATCCTCTCCAGATGTATCTTCTGGAAGTAAAGAAGTTCAATCTCCTCACCCGGGAGGAGGAAATGGAGCTGGCGATCCGGGTGAAGGAACAGAATGACGAAAAGGCGGCCTATAAACTCGTGACTTCCAACCTGCGGCTCGTGGTCAAAATCGCCATGGATTTCCATCGATACTGGACAAAGAACCTCCTGGATCTGATCCAGGAGGGGAACGTGGGATTGCTCCAGGCTGTCAGAAAATTTGATCCCTACCGGGGTATCAAGTTTTCCTATTACGCGTCATTCTGGATCAAGGCATACATGCTCAAATTTATCATGGATAATTGGAAACTGGTAAAAATAGGGACCACCCAGAGCCAGCGAAAGCTCTTCTTCAATCTCGCCAAGGAACGCGACAAACTCATCGCGGAGGGATTTCGTCCTGAACCCCGCCTGCTTGCAGAACGCCTTGATGTAAAAGAAGAAGAGGTCGTTGAAATGAGCCAACGGCTGGGGGGATGGGAATTGTCTTTGACCGCACCCGTGGGTGATGATTCCCGGGAGGTATTTGGTTCCCTTTTGCCGGACCAGAAAAGCGATGCCGAGGAGCAGCTCTCAGACGCACAGACAAAAAAACTCCTGATGGAAAAGCTCCGGCAATACCGTCAGACCCTCTCCGGGAAAGAGGCGGACATATTCGACAACCGAATCCTGGCCGAAAAACCGGTTACGTTGCAGGAACTGGGAGATAAGTATCATATCTCGCGTGAACGAGTCCGGCAGATTCAGGAAAAAATGATCAAGAATATCAAGAAATTTCTCAAAGAACAGATTCCCGATTTTGAAGAACTCTACTCCGATTTCTTGAAGTAAAGGAACTACGAAGGTTCAATGTTCCGGGGTTCACGGTTTAAGGTTAAGGCTTTAGAAACTCTGAAAAGGATGAACAGTGAACCTTGAACTTGGAACCTGATAACCCGAACGAGATATAGAGTGAAACTTCTATGAACCACCAAAGACAAATCATATTGAGAGCCCTCAAGAATCTGAGCATTTTTGTTCTCTCGGCACTTCTCCTCTCATCATGCGCCGGCCTTTCTCAGAAACCCATCACAAGGCCACCGGTGAAAGAAAAACAAACCTTTGCCGTTCCCGGGCCGAAAAAGGAAAAAGATGCACTATCCAAAGCGTACACGGATTTTACCATGGCTATGCTGGCCATTTCCGATCGCCGGTATGAAAAGGCCCGGAGCTATCTCACAAAAGCAATTGAAAGAGACCCCGAAAGCATTTATCTGAACCGCACCATGGCCCTGGTGCTCAAAAAATTGAAGGATT
>JAFDGR010000017.1 GCA_019309145.1 Deltaproteobacteria bacterium
GGGCCAGAAAGACGGGAGACCTGATGGTCAAGCTCGTCTTTAACAAGATGTGCTGGAAGGTGGTCGGCCGCCAGGCCTATCCCACCGGTTCGTCTGACTTTTCTTCCGGTCTCATGAAGGCGAGGGCCAAGAAAGCCCAGGTCATCCTTCCCATATTTGACATGCCCCAGAGCGGCATCCTGGTAAAGCAATGGAAATCCATGCGGATTCCGGCCCTGGTTGCGGGTTTCATCCCTCCCCTTGCCGGACCGGCGGCCTGGAAATCTTTCGGGGGAAAGATTGACGGGGCCCTGAATTGCATCTTCGAAATAGGGAACGTCCCCTGTCCCAAGGTTCCAAAATCGGTCGAGTTCTTTCAGAAATACAAGAAGAGATATGGACGCCCCATTGAAGCAGGACATTCCCCTGCCCCTGCCTATGAAATGGTTTACATCCTGAAGCAGGCCATTGAACGGGCGGGCACCCTGGACTCTGACCGGGTGGTTTCCGAGCTGGAAAAGACAGACCGTCTCGGCGCCATGGGGCGAATTCGATTCAATAAAGGCCACCAGGTGGTTTACGGGACCGACCCGACAGAAACCGCCATGGGGTGCATGGTCCAGTGGCGCAAACCCGGGAAAAGGGTGATTGTCTTTCCGGAATCCATCGCGGAAGGGAAGATTGTCCTGCCCGAAGGGCTCAAACCCGCCAAATAGCGCCAGGGAGTCGATTGGGGCACGAACGGGTTTCACCGCTGAAAATCGGATGAAAAGGGCCGGGGACTTCCCCGGCCCGCACCTTTTCCTTTGATCACCACCCGAAAACCGGCTCGATACAGGAAGATCACATGTTTCTCGGAAGTCTTGTGTATGGATTCATAAACAGTGCCATACTGGCATTGCTTGCCGTGGGCTTTAACCTGACCTTCGGCATCAGCGGGGTGGCCAATTTCGCCTATGGGGCCATTTACATTTTTTCCGGCTTTCTCACCTGGATTTTTCTCCATTCGCTGGGACTCAATTATTTCCTCTGTATTGCCGCTTCCGTGTTCGGTGCGGCCCTCCTGGGAATGGCCATGTATTACACGATCATCCTGCGGATCAAGGGCATGCCCCTTTCCGAGGTGATGGCAACCTTCGGACTGGGCCTGGCAATAATGGAGCTTTTCCGCTACTTTGATTTTGTAGGCTTCCGGTATACCCTCCCGGTCTTTGTTGATGGCAGTTTCTCCATTGGCGAAGTTTATGTGGATTACCAGCGTATCTTTATCGCCCTGATCGCCGTGGCCCTCACGGGGTTCCTCTATTTTTTCACCCACCACACCAAGATGGGGCTTGCATTCCGGGCCATTGCCCAGGATGAAAGAACCGCTCTGACCTTCGGCATCGAGTCAGACCGTATCGGGGCCTTCAGCATGGCCTTTGGTTCCGCCCTGGCAGCGGTTGCGGCCATCGTGATTCTGCCGCTCGGAACCATCGCAGTGGAAGGAGGCTACGAGGTCCTCATCAACGCCCTGGCGGTCTGCATTGTGGGAGGATTGGGCAGTACGGTCGGGATCCTGGTTGCCAGCGTGCTCATCGGATATGCGCAGACCTTTACGGCCAACTACCTGGAACCGCACTGGATGATCCTGGTGAGCCTGGCGGCCATTGCCATCATCCTCGCGGTGAAGCCCTCAGGCCTTTTCGGAAAACAGAAAGAACTGGAAGAAAGGATTTAGACGGGTTCCATGCGAAAACGGAAGGAAAGGGTAGACCGGGGAATCAAGGCGCGCTCTGAAGATATCTTCGCGCTCTCTTCGCCGAGAGAGATGCTCTATCTCTTACTGCCAAGGGCCGTCCCGGTGATCGGCCTGTTGGGAGTGGGACCGTTCCTGACGCCCTACTGGCAGGAAATTTTCATTTCCACCGCCGTATACGCGCTCCTGGCCCTGAGCTGGGATATGCTGGTGTCCGTGGGGCTCCTTTCTCTCGGGCAATCACTGTTTTACGGGATCGGTTCCTATGTGGCAGGAAGCCTGAATCACTATTTCGGGATTCCTGTCCTCCTCACAATTCCCCTTGCCACCATTCTGGGTGGCCTGCTTTCCACTATTGTCCTGTTACCGGTTTCCAGGCTCAGGGGTATCTATTTTGCCATGGTGACCCTGGTACTCCCCCTCATGTTCTCGAGACTCGTAGAAGCCACCAGGATCCTGGGAGGGACTGAAGGACTGACGGGACTGAGCCCTTTCCCCAACAAATGGGTCGCGTACTATCTCATCCAGGTGGTCCTCCTCGCGGTCCTGTTCGGATTTCGGAGGATCCTGGCTTCTGATTACGGCCTGGTCGTCAAGGCCATTAACGACAATGACCGTTCAGTCATGAGCGCGGGCCTGAATATCCACTGGTACAAGGCCCAGGTATTGTTCCTTGCCGCCGCGGTGGGGTCGTTCGCCGGCGCGTTCGGAACCCATTACGACATGTTCGCCGGCATGCCGGGATTTGCCCTCGACTACTCCATTATGCCCATAGCCGCCGCGGTCGTGGGAGGGACAGGATCCTTTGCCGGACCGCTGGTAGGGGCCTTTATCCTGGTTCCTCTCTCGGAAATACTCAGGGCCCTGGGCGCATTGCGGATTGTCTTTTACGGCCTTTTCCTGGTGGTCTTTGTGGTGGCATTGCCGGAGGGAATCTTTCACTACATGCAAAGGAAATATCATCAATTCGAGCGATGGGTGGAGATAGAATAGAAAAGGCATCGATCCTTCTTGCGGGTTCCGACCTTGCCAAGTCTTTCGGAGGAGTCCGGGCCGTCAGCGGGGTGAGCTTCCAACTCCGGGAAGGCGAACTGCTCGGGATCATCGGACCAAACGGTTCGGGCAAGACGACCCTGGTGAATCTCATCACGGGATTTCTGAAGCCCGATGCAGGCCGGGTGCACTACCGGGGAAGAGATATTACGGGCTGGGCCCCATACAAGATAGTGGGTCTCGGCATAGCCAGGACGTTTCAGATGGTCAGGCCCTTTTATCAGCTCCCTGCCTACAAGAATCTGGTGGTTCCCCTCTATTCTCCCAGGGTAAAGGCCATGACCGGTGGGAAATATGGTGAAAGGGATTCCGTGGCCCTGGATCTTCTCGAAGAGGTGGGATTTGAACGGGACTCTTATGTCTCCTACAAGGTTGCCAGTTCCCTGCCCCAGGGATATTTGAAGCGGCTTGAACTGGCAAAAAGCATGGCCCTGCGGCCGGACCTGCTTATCCTGGATGAGCTCTTTTCAGGGCTCAGCCTGGCGGAGGTGGCCAGTATCGTTCCAATCATAGAAAAGCTGCGGTACCAGGGCAAGACCATCATCATGATAGAGCATCGCCTGAAAGAGCTTTTTCGCATTGCGGATCGAATCATGGTCCTCAATTACGGAGAAAAAATCGCCGAAGGGTCTTCAGACCAGGTCATGGAGAGTGAGGCAGTCAAGAAGGCCTACCTTGGCAGTGAGACCTGATCGGGACGTATTCAACGCGCCTGAACAGGGAACCGGATGCAATACTCAACAGGAAGAAAAGTGCGGGATGGATATGCTTTCAGTTGAAAACCTCATGGTCTTTTTTGAGAACGCCCTCGCGGTCAATGATTTCAGCATGTCCGTGGGCAAGGGGCAGATCGTGGGGATCATCGGTTCCAACAGCGCCGGGAAAACCACCCTGATGAACACCCTTTCCGGGCTCATCCTGGATATGCGCCTGAAGGAAAGGAGGAAGGGTGGCGAGCGCATAACCATTTACGGCAAAGTCCTCTTTCAGGGCAAGGATATTACCGAGGTCCATCCCACCGAGCGGGTAAAAAGAGGCATCGTCCTCTGCAGGGAACGCCACCCGATCTTTCCGGAAAGCAGCATCCTGGAGAACCTGCGGATCGCAGGCTATCTCAAGAAAAACGCGCAGGTTCGGGAGACCATGGACTATGTGTTTCAGCTCTTTCCGGCACTGCTTTCCCTCAGGGCAAGAAAAGCAGGATTCCTGAGCGGCGGGGAACAGCAGATGCTGGCTATTGGTATGGCCCTCATCGCCCGCCCCATCCTCCTGCTGCTGGATGAACCGCTTCTCGGTCTCAGCCCGATGATGCAGGGCATGCTCGTGGATGCCATCAAGGGGCTCCGGTCGGATTCCGGTATTACGGTGGTCCTGAGCGAGCAATTCGCCAGGCCTGTTTTACCCATTATTGACCATGGATATATCATTGAAAACGGCATGTTATCCCTGAGCGGGACTGGAGAGGAATTGATGGATAACCCCGAAGTCAAGGCAGCCTATTTCGGGGTTTAAGCTGAAAAAATGGCCACGGAACAGACCAATATCTTCACGGCATTCAAAAAAGCCGCTCAAAAATACCCAAAGAAAACCGCGGTTATCTACCTGGGGACCCGCTACACCTATCAAAGGCTCCTCGACCTCGTGGAAAACGTTGCCTCCTCCCTCTTCGAACTCGGTGTCGAGGAGGGAGAAAAGGTCATCCTCTACATCCCCAACAGCATCCAGTGGGTCATAGCCTGGTTGGGAATCCAGCGGGCAGGAGCCGAGGCCGTCCCCATCACGCCGATCTATACCGCCTATGATCTTCGCTATATTGCCCGGGACAGCAAGGCCTCTTACATCATCTGCGCTGACACGAATTATGGGTATGTGCAGGAGGTACTCGACCAGGTGGATTTCAAGAAAATCATTGTTACCCGCCTTTCCGATCTGCTGCCATGGTGGAAACGACTGTTCGGCTGGGCATTTGACCGGGTCCCCAAGGGCAAGATAGCCAAGGATCCTCGCACCCTCTCTTTCAGACGAATGGTCAGAAAACCTCGTCATCATCCCGGCCTCCCGGAGAAGGCAGACCCTGCAAAAACAGCCGAAATCCTTTATACCGGAGGAACAACCAAATTTCCCAAAGGCGTCCCCATCTCCCATGGATTGTATCTGGAGTCCGCCCTCGAACAGATCACTATAAGCAACAACCTCGTTTCACCCGTTGAGAACGTCATTGTTGGATCAGCTCCCCTTTTTCACATTCTCGGCCAGACCTGCGGTCTTGCCATACTCCTGGTGGGCGGGACCCTTATTCTCATGCCCAAGGTCAACCTGGATGGAGTGTTTGACGCCATTCAACGTTTCAAGGCCAGGACCCTCATCGGGGTTCCCACCCTTTACCGGATGATCCTGGAGCATGACCGCATTGATTTATATGATCTCAGTTCCCTCCAATACTGTTTCAACGGCGGTGATGTCCTGCCCGTCGAGATCAACCAGCGTTGGCGCAGAAAATTTAATAAACCCATCTACCAGGGTTATGGGGCCACCGAAACCTGCGGGGGAGTGGCCATGTGTCCCACGGGGATTGACAACCCTCTGAAAAGCATTGGGAAGGTGGTCCCCAGCAAGAAAATCATGGTGGTGGACCCCGCCACGCTCAAGCCCGTGCCCCCGGGAAAACCCGGAGAACTCCTTGTCCATTCGGAAAGGATGGTGCGGAGCTACTGGAATAAACCGGAAGAGACCGCAGGCTCGTTCGTGGAAAGAGATGGACTCACCTGGTACCGCACCGCTGATGTGGTTTCCCTGGACGAACAGGGGTACCTCTATTTTGTGGATCGGACGGTGGACACCATCAAGCACAAGGGGTACCGGGTTTCCTCTTCCGAGATAGAATCGGTACTCCAGGAACACCACGCGGTGGTTGGTGCCTGTGCCATCGGGGTACCTGACCCAAAGGTGGGAGAGAGAATCAAGGCGGTGGTTGTGCTCAAGGAAGACGTGAAGGGGATCACCGGGTATGATCTGATCAAGTGGTGCCGGGAACGGCTCGCATCATACAAGGTTCCCCAGTACATAGAGTTCAGGGACATGCTGCCCAAATCAAAGGTAGGCAAGCTCCTCCGAAGGGAAATTCGCACCGAGGAGGAAAGAAGAGCCCAGACTTAATCCCTTCTCTCACCGAGAATGGCTCGCATCTTTCGGGAAAGCGCCTTAATGCTGAAGGGTTTCTGAAGAGAACCGCTGTACTCTGCCTCGGTGAAGCCGGTTTCGTACCCTTCGATCCCATATCCGCTCGCCACAAGAATTTTCTCGTGCGGGTTTATTTCCCGTATTCTCTTGAACACCGCGTTTCCATCCATGCCGGGCATGACCAGGTCCAGGACCACGATGTCTATCTCGTCTTTCTTGTCTCTATACAGTTCCAGGGCCTTCTCGCCGTTCTCCGCCGCCAGCACGTGGTAGCCGAGCCTCTGGAGCATTTTTTTGTTCACGTCCAGGACAGCGGTTTCATCTTCCACCAGCAGGACCGTTTCCGAGCCCTTTACTACATCCTCTCCACCCGGCTGGGCCTCGGGCACCGCATGGGAAGAGGCAGGGAGGTATACCCTGAAGGTCGAGCCCTTCCCTTTCTTACTCTCGACCGTAACGAACCCTCCATGGTTCTTGATGATGCCGTATACGGTCGCCAGCCCAAGGCCCGTTCCCCTGCCACGCTCCCGGGTGGTAAAAAAGGGCTCAAAAATGCGCTGCCTGACTTTTTCAGACATGCCCTCTCCCGTATCTGTCACTGCTACTTCCACGTATCTTCCAGGCTCCACCTGGTGCATCCTGGCATCATAATCATTGACGACGGTATTCCTGGCCTCCACGTAGAGATCTCCGCCCTCAGGCATCGCCTGCCAGGCATTCACATACAGGTTCAGGAGCACCTGTTCGATTTGTCCCCGGTCAACGTCAGCCGTCCAGAGGTCTTCGCTATACTCTTCATGGATCTTCACATCCTTTTTTGTCCGTCCCAGCATACGGTTCTGGTTCGAGATGACATCACTGAGGTCCGTCGGCCTGACCTCGTACTTCCTGCGCCGGGAAAAACCCAGGAGCTGTTTTGTCAGCTCGGATCCCTGCCTGACCTGCTCTTCGATATTCTCCAGGCGCTCGTGGACCGGACTGTCGGCACTGGTGTCCAGCAATCCCAGAGAAACGTTTCCCTGGATTGCCATGAGAAGGTTATTAAAGTCATGGGCAATCCCTCCCGCAAGGATTCCAATGGTTTCCATCCGCTGGATATGCTCAAGCTGGGCCTGGAGTCTCTCTCGTTCCTCTTCCGCCCGTTTTCGTTCTGTTATGTCACTGTAAAAATTAAGAATCGCCGGCCCCCCTTCCCACACGATCTTGAGCCCGCTCGCCTCAACCCACCGCACCTCTCCCTTCGGGTTGACCACCCTGATGCTGTACCGGAGAAGGGCATCCTCATCCCGAAGTCTTTTGAGGTGATTTTCGAGGGCCAGCTCCCTGTCGTCGGGATGGATAAATTCAAACGGGTCGTCAAACGCCATGACCTCTTCCGGAGAAAGCCCCAGAAAATCACACACCGCCTTGTTGGCAAACACGATCTTTCGGTTCTGGGTGACAAGCATCCCTTCAATGGAGTTTTCAACCACCTGGCGGTACTTTTTCTGGCTTTCCGCAAGGGCTTTTTCCGCCCATTTCCGCTCCGTGATATTGTGCGCCACAACAGTAGCTTTTACCGGCTTCCCCTCCTGGTCAAATGAAATTTTTGAATTGACGAGCAGCCACAGTTCCCGTCCATCCTTGGTTTTCACCTCATACTCTATATTTTCAGGCATTTTCTCGCCCGCTGTCATCCTCTTGATTCGTTCCAGATGGAGGGCCCGGCTTCTCTCTGTTAAGATATCGAAAAGATCCATTCCGAGGAACTCTTCCCTGGTGTAGCCCATATACTTGGTCATCACATCGTTCACATCCGTGAATTTTCTCGCCGGAATATCCACCTCCATGATCCCGGAGGGCGCGTACGCCACCAGGTGCCTGTATTTCGCCTCACTTTCACGCAGTGCCTGCTGCGCCGCTACCAGTTGGGTGATATCCCGGGAAATCTCGATAACCGCGACGGGGTTTCCTTCCTCGTCCTTCAAGGCCACACTGGCCGTACAGTGAAAGGAAATCTCTTTTCCTTCCCTGTCAATAACCCTGGTATCGTGCTCGTGAGGCTTCCCGTCCTCGAATGCCCTGAGCGTGATACAGGGATAGGGTTCACACGGTTCACCCCGGCCATGATATACCTCGTAACATTTTCTCCCCACAATACTCTCACCGAATATCCTTCTTGCGGTCTCGTTGGCCCACAGGATATTCAGGTCCCTGTCCATCATGCTCATATGCTCAGGGATGGACTCCAGCATGGCCTCAAGTTTCGCCTTATCCCAGCCCACTTTCTCTTGCGCTTTTTTGCTCTCCTCGCACTCCCTTTCTGCCATAAAAAAACTCCTCCACTGCATCATTCCGAAGGAGCGGGTCTCCTTCGTCTTCTCCGGGGTTTCCTGGCCTCCGCCAGTTTCCGGTATTTTGTCCGGAGTCTCGGCCATAGAGTATATACATAAAAGGTGTTCATGACTGCAAGGCCCAGGATAAAAAAAAGGGCAATCCGCTGGTCCAGCTCATCCTGGGGCTTGACCGGACCGAAAAGGATGGAACCGGCCACGATCCCGTAGACAAGAATGACCACAAGGGGAATAGTGATCCCCCCTTTTATCCTGAAGCCCCTCCTGGTTTCCCGTTCCTTGTACCGGAGCCGGATGACGCAAAGGGCCATGACCATGTAAATCATGCACTCGGTCGCGGCGATAATCAGGATCATGGACAGGACAAAGTGGGTGAGAAAGCCATAGACCGTTATGAGGATGGCATATCCGCTGACCACCAGCATGGCCACCCACGGGGTCGCATACTTCGGGTGCAGCCTGGCAATGAACCGGGGGATTGACCAGTCCCTGGCCATGGCGTAAAGAAACCTGGAAGCGGTCATGATGCCCGCGTTCAGGGAAGTGAGGGAAGCCAGCAAGGCCATGACAATCATGAAGTAAAGGCCGAAACTCCCGAGCAGATTCTTCCCGTAAAGGAGGTGTGGAATGGGGAGCCCTTCCGGTCTCAGGACCCAGGCGAGTTCCTCCTTTCCCAGCACAGAAGTCATTGCCGTGGAAAAGAGGGCATAGGTAACACCGAGCAACCCCAGGGACAGCATCATACCTCTTGGAATAACCTTCACATTCGTCACCTCTTCGGAGATGGTGACCACCCATTCAAAGGCAATGAAACAGGCGATTCCGATGGCCACTGCCTGGATAAACCCGTCCAGGCTGCCGACCTCAAAAGCATTTGGCACATGAAAATCAATCCGGTAAAAACCATACACAGAGATCAGGATGAGCCCGACAAACATGGCAAAGGCGATTATGTCCTGGGTGGTCCCGGCAATCCGTATGCCCCGGTAGTTCAAATAGAGGAGGGCCATTCCGAACACGATCGCCCATACCACCGGCGGGACAAACGTAAATCCCTGGCCCAGGGCCTGGGACAGAACGTATATTTCCGCGCCCACGATGGCGAGCTGGCCCATCACATACACACCGGCGATAATAATCGCGGCCCGCTCCCCGAAGGCCTTCTCAATGTAAAGTTTTATCCCCGCGGCCGACGGATACATGGAGTTGAGCTCCGAGAAGCAGGAGCCCGCAAGAATCGCCATGATACCGGAGGTCAGGATGGCTATCCACGCGGAATTCCCTGCGAGATAACTGGCCAGTTCAATAAACGCCACATAGTTTACCGTGGCAAGGGCCATGCCGGCCCCCGTGGAGACCACGGTCCTCAATCCCAGGGTCCTCCGCAACTCTGTCATGGGACCACCTTCACTTTTTCATTTCTGACGACCTTTTTCAAAACGTTCCTCCTGGACCATGATCTGCTTCAGGGATCTGTCCATTGCCTCAAGGACCAAGTCAACCTCTTCTTCGGTGATCACCAGGGTGGGCATAATCCTGATAATCTTCGGATTGTTAAACGTGTAAATGGTAATCACGCCGTTTTTCCTGAGTTGATAAACCATCCGGGGGCCGATGCTGTCTTCAGGGAACTCCATGCCAAGCATCAGGCCCTTTCCCCGTACATCTACCACCAGGTCGGGATACTTTTCCCTGATGGTATTGAGACCGGCCATGAACCGTTCCCCCATTTTGCGGGCTCGTGCGGGAAGGTCGTTTTTCTCAATATAGTCGATGGTCGCCAGGGCGACCAGGCACGCGAGGGATGTGCCCCCGAAGGAGTTTATGATGACGAAAGGATGGGTCATGAGGAAGTCACTGATCTCTTCCGTAAAAACAGCGCACGAGATGGGATAAAGTCCCCCTGAGAGAGACTTGGCAAGGACCATGATGTCCGGGACCACCCCGCTGTGCTCCGCGCAGAACATCTCCCCGGTGCGCCCGAACCCGGTCTGCACCTCGTCAAAAATGAGGAGAATCTCGTGCTGGTCGCAGAGGTCCCGCAGGCCATGCAGGTAATCGTCATCCGCGGGAATAATCCCACCTTCCCCCTGGACCGGCTCAAGGAGCACAGCGGCCGTGTCTTCACTGACCGCTTCTTTCACGGCTTCGAGATTGTTGAAAGGCACATGGAGGTACCCTGGTGCCAGGGGAGCGAAAGGGGTCTTGTACACATCCCTGCCCGTGGCGGGAAGGGCAAACCCGGTAACCCCGTGATACCCGTTCTCCATGCAGATGATCCCGGACCTGCCCGTATGTCCCCGTGCCAGCTTTACCGCGACCTCTATGGCCTCTCCGCCCCCGGAGCAGAACAGGGAGTACTTCAGGTCACCGGGCGTGATCTCGGCGAGCTTTTTAGCCAGGAGCCCCCGTTCCCGCAGGATGCTGATCCAGCCTCCCATATCATACACATCAAGGGCATCCTTGAGGGCCGCCACAATCTCCGGGTTATGCCTTCCCACATTAAAAATGCCCGCGCCCGTCACGCAGTCTATATATTTCTCGCCCGAGATGTCCCAGACAGATGCCCCTTCCCGCTTGCCTTCGATAATATCAAGGCTGGCGTTCTTGAACATCCTCAAGGCGAAGGGATTCACGTATTCCCGGTAATTGAACTCCGTCTCTTTCCTGATCTTTTCCGGGTCTGTTTCATGCAGAATTTCATTAATGAAGGACATGTCACACCTCCGGCCAGATAACCGCGGTAATGGCATCAATGCGCATGACGTCTTCCTGGCTTCCTTTCACCCTGATCTCACCTTTCAGGTACTTCTGGGTGGGATTGACGTCTCCCCAGAACATGTCACACAGGGTCTCGCTGTCCGTCTCGATGACCACGTCCGGTGTGCCCTGTTTCCCCCTCTCGATCTTGATGATCTCTCCTTCCACCACGGTCATGGTAAAGGAATCACCCGTATCCGAGGCCTCATAGTGAAGTACCTTTGACCAGTCCCGCTGCATTCTCCTGAGCCGCTTATTGTTATTACACTGCTCCTTGAAATCCTCCAGTGCCTCCATAATCTCATCTGCGGTAGTCATGTTTCCCTCCTCCCCTCTAGTTCTCCTTTGCCCTGTGCCTTACGCCCGTCTTTATCAATACTTCTCTATACCCCCCTGCTTCATGATCTCCGCCATGGACTTGTCCAGGGCGTCCAGGACCTCATCCACCTCCTCCGGCCGGATTCCCAGGACCGGCATGAGACGCATGACCGAGGGTTCATTCCCGGTGTATATGGCCATGACCCCGTGCCGGGCGAGCTGGTAGCTCATCCGGGGCCCGATGGAATCATTGGTGTACTGGAGTCCCATCATGAGCCCTTTTCTTCTTACTTCAAGCAGGAGCTCCGGGTAGCGTTTCAGTAAGTCATCAAAGCCCTTCTGGAACCTTTCGCCCATGGCTGCCGCGTGTTCCGGGAGCCTGTTTTTCATAATGTAATCAACGGCCGCCATGCCCACGATGCATCCCAGGTCCGATCCGCCAAAGGTAGAAAGGTGGATGAACGGATGGGTCACGATAAAATCGTTCAATTCATCCCGGTATATGGCCGCTGAAATCGGGTAGAGATTCCCGCCCAGGGACTTTCCCATGGTCATGATATCAGGGACCACACCGGCATATTCACAGCAGAACATCTTTCCGGTGCGCCCGAATCCGGTCTGAATTTCGTCGAAGATGAGGACCACTTCACGTTCATCACAGAGCTGCCGCAAGCCCTGCAGATACTGATCAGTGGCGGGATGGATGCCGCCCTCTCCCTGGACCGGCTCAATAATGATGGCGGCTGTTTCATCCGTCACCGTGTTTTTCATGGCATCAAGGTCATTGAACGGGACATGCCTGAACCCGGGGACCATCGGTTCAAAAGGTTTCCGGTATTCCTCCCTCCCGATGGCGGCCAGGGAAAATCCCGTGTGGCCGTGATACGCCTTGAGGGTGGAAATGACTTCCGTTTTCATGGTAAATCCCCTGGCAAGCTTGATGGCGAAATCGTTGGCCTCGCCCCCGCCTGTGCCGTACATGACGTACTGCAGATCCCCGGGCGTGATTTCCGACAGCTTCTTTGCCAGGTCGGCCTTGGGTTTGCTGCACATGAGGAACCCGCCAAGATCGTACTGATCAAGGGCCTGCTTCAGGGCCGCAATGATCTCGGGGTTTCTCCTTCCCACATTAAAAGAGCCTGCCGATGTGACACAGTCGATATACCGGGTGCCGTTCATGTCCCACACATACGCGCCTTCCCGTTTTCCCTCGATGATATCCAGTCCCGCGTTTTTCAGGACCCGGACCTTCTGGGGGTTGACATAGCGGGCGTACGCTGCCAGGGCCTCCCTCTTTTCCTCTGCAAGTCTTTCTTTTCTCATAATTTTCTCCTCGCCCGTGAGTCCGTTGACCCGGTGGCCGATGAGCAATGATTGACGATTATTGGATCATCCGAACAAGGATTCAATTTTTTGTGCAATTGCTTCCGCCGAGGGCAACATGGCGTTTTCCAGGTTCTTGGCATAGGCGATGGGGCATTCCGGTGCGGCGATCTTCAGGGGCGGCGCCTTCAGAAGGCCAAATCCCGCCAGGGATACACGCGAGATGACCTCGGAGCCAACACTGCCGGTAAAAGGGCCTTCTTCCAGTGTTACCAGGTGGCCTGTTTTCGCCACTGAATCCAGAATGGTTCTGGTGTCCATGGGATAGAGGGTCAGGAGATCAATGATCTCCACCTCTATGCCAACGTTTGAAAGGAGTTTTGCCGCCTCACGCGCGATGCCCACGCCCAGGAGATACGTGACGATGGTCACATCGTTTCCCTCACGAATGACCCGTGCCTTGCCAATGGGAAGCACATGGCCATCCTGGGGAACTTTTCCCGCTTCTGCATAGAGCAACTTGTGTTCGAAAAAAAGGACCGGGTTGTTGGACCGGATGGCCGATTTCAAAAGGCCCATGAAGGTAAAAGCGTCTGAAGGCGCAATCACCATCAGGCCCGGTATCCCGAAGAAAAACCGCTCCATGGCCTGGGAATGCTGGGCCGCCATCCCGATCCCACTGCCCACGGGCGTGCGGATGGTCAGGGGAATGGAAACCTGCCCCCCGGTCATGTACCGCAGTTTGGCGGCCTGGTTCACGATAGGGTCCATGCAGCAGGTCAGGAAATCGCTGAAGAGAATCTCAGCCACGGGCCGCATCCCGGTCATGGCGGCCCCTACCGCGCCGCCGATAATCGCATTTTCCGATATGGGCGTATCAATGATCCTGTCCGGACCGAACCGATCCACCAGCCCCGCAGTAACATTGAAATACCCGCCCAGGGTAACATCTTCCCCCCACAGGAAAACCCTCTCGTCCCGTTCCATCTCCTGGGCCAGGGCCAGATTGATGGCTCCGGAAACCGATCTCTCTTCCATGGCACCGGCCGCGGAAAAAGAACCGGAGAAAAAAAGGCCAGGATCTTCCGGGGTATAGAGGTCAGCCAGCAGCGCATCCGCTTCCGGTGGTTCCGCATCCCGGGCAAAAGCCGCTGCCTCCTCGATTTCCTCTGCAACCTGTTTTTTGATCCCGGCGACGGCGTCAGTGTCCAGGACACCCTGGTCCAGCAGCTCTTTTTCCAGTTTCAGGAGGGGGTCCTTCTGCTGGAATTCGGCCTGTTCCTCCGGCGGCTTATAGGGCTGAGGGTCCCCTTCCATATGGCCATGCCAACGGTAGGTCATCACCTCCACCAATCGTGGCCTGTGATCGGATCTCATCTTTTCAATGATCTCCCGGAGCGTTGAAAAGAGCACCGATACATCGTTCCCGTCAACACGAAAAGATTCCATGCCATAACCGCTCGCCCGTTTCTGGATATCCGTCACGGCGGAATGGCGGTCGATGCGGGTGAACTCCCCGTAGAGATTATTTTCCACCACCACCAGGACAGGCAGCTCCATGAGGGATATCATGTTCATGGCCTCGTGGAACATCCCCTGGTTGACCGAACCGTCACCGGAAATGATCACTGAAATACGGTCATCTTTTTTCTGATGCTTGATGCTGAATCCAGCCCCGAGGGCCAGGAGATAGCCAGCCCCCACAATTCCGTTTGCCCCCAGCATGCCGATACTGCCGTCGGTCACGTGCATGGACCCACCCTTCCCCTTGCAAAGCCCCGTCTCTTTTCCGTAAAGCTCCGCCATCATTTTCTTGAGGTCCGCCCCCTTGGCGATAATGTGTCCGTGGCCCCGGTGGGTGGTGTTGAGGTAATCGGAATGTCGAAGATTCATACAGACTGCGGCGGCCACTGATTCCTGTCCAATGGAGAGATGAATGGCTTCAGTGGGGAGTTCTCCTTCTTTGAAGGCCCGGGCAAGGTGCTCCTCAAAGGTCCGGATCGTATACATTGTTTTCAGGATATCTACCGGGGAGGCAAGTTCTTTCTGCGGAGGCTTTTCAGGAGATGACGTTTGCGCTGGAGATTCTGCCAATGAAAGAGGAAATGGGGGAATGACATGAAGATCGTACGTTCCCGGTCCTTTCCGCCTGAATAACCTGAACGCGCGTCTCTTTTTCTTTTTCTTGCCGGCTTTCGTTTCGAGGAGGTCTTCCCGCCCCATGCGTCTCAGAATCGCCGGGTACAGGGCAAAGGCTGGTTTCAATGCGGGCAGGAGTTTCAGGGCCTTCTGCACCGAGCCCTTTGCGACCACCTTCCTGGTGGCAAGGGCCATGGGCACATTGAGCTGCTCCATCCAGAATTTATGGCTGGTCTCGGAGGACTGGATCATCTCCACGTCAAACGGGGTCCCTTCTCCAGGATCCCAGTAATACCGGGGGGTCTCACCGCTGATATCGATGAACAGAGCAGTCTTGAAATCCGTGTACCGGAACTTCACCACCACTTTTTCGCCTGCCACCTTCTCTACAACGGCCGGCGTCGCAAAAATTTCATCCCACAGGGCCGACAGAATAGCAACCAGTTCATCCTTATCCCGATAGGGACTCATGACCTGCCTCCCTTCTCTTGCGCAAAGGGCTCAAGGTTCAATGTGTTCAGAAAAGATTCTTTCGTACCTCCTCTCCGCATGTACCGGATTGCGTCAAAAAACGATATTGCATGCTGCGTGCCTGGCACTGAAGACCAGGCGCTGGTCAATTGTCACAGTACTCAAGCACAAGGCCGTCCGTATCAAGCTCATCGGGGTCCACTTCATCAAGCCCCCCGTCCTGGTAGGAGACCTTGCCCCGGTATTCCTCCCGCAGGACGAATTCTCCATATTCATTCATTTCAAAGAGGGCATCAAGGCAAGATGAGCAAACAGGGCCTTCCTGCTCGCTCTCCCCCTCCAGGATATACGGCACCCAACCTTCCACGATCGCTTCTTCTGTTGAGTCCATTTCCAGGCCACAAATTGCACATCTCATATTACCGGTTCATCCTCCTTTGGATTTCACCACTGCGGCGAAAATAGCTTGTCCTGACGGCTTTTTTGCCCGGGAACATTCACGCTTCCCTGTGATATCACGCACACCAACGCTGGACAAAGAGAAGAGTTCCATTGCTTTTACATGGAAATTGTCCTGTTGCCAAGCAAAATCGTCCAGAAATAGGCCTGATTTCTGATTGCCTATCGCAGTGGCTTCTACTATCATGCCCCAATTATCCCGATACCGGGAACATCTCAACACTTTTCTGTCTTAAACGGGGAGCGAACATGCCCTTTTCCATGACCACAAGAGGGATCCTTGCCTGCCTGGGAGCTGCACTCCTCTGGGGCGCCAACGGGGTCGCTTCCAAATACCTGATGAATGGAGGACTCTCCCCGTTTGTCTGGTCACAGGGCCGCTTGACCATTGCTTCCATCCTTATGATCCTGTGGCTTCTTGTGGTAAATCCGAAATCATTACGCGTCACCCCCCGTCACCTGCTCCACTTTGTTCTGCTCGGATCCATCGGTATGGCCGGGGTGAACGCCTGCTACTTCGCAGCCATTTCCAAAATTTCCACCGCTGCGGCCATCCTTATTGAATACCTGGCCCCCGCATTCATAGCTGTTTTTGCCTGGGCCTTCATGCAGCAGCGCATGGGCCCTCTTAAATTGATTGCCCTGCTCCTGGCCCTTGCGGGATGTTATCTTGTGGTGGGAGGCTATAACCTGAACCTTCTCAACATGAATCTCGCGGGTATGCTGTGGGGATTGGGAGCGGCTTTTACTTATTCCTTTTATATTGTGTATTCCGAATTCTCATTACGCAGCTATTCACCCTGGACCGTGACCTGCTATGCCCTGATCGTTGCCAGCATCACCTGGAACATCGTCCTCGGTCCTTCGAAAATGCTCAGCATGGGTTGGGATATCCCTTCATGGACCACCATTTTCCTTGCTTCCACCATCGGAACGGTGGTGCCCTTCGGGTTGTTCGCCTATGGCATAGAGCATCTCAGATCCACCCGGGCAACCATCATAGCCACATTCGAGCCCATCGCTGCGGGTTTGATCGCCTTTGTTTTTCTGGGGGAGCGTCTCCTGGGACTCCAGATCATCGGCGGCATGGCAGTCCTGAGTGCCGTGGCCATGATTCAATGGGAAAAGGAGCACGACGAGCGTGCCCCCGCCATGATAAAGGCACACACCAAGACCTGAGGAATCTTCTTCCGGACCAAAGAGCCCCCTGCATACTTCCCGCTTTCATTAAAGTTCGGACTATGTCGACGCAGGGGGTTTTTTCTCAGACAGACCCCTATTCTCTTCCACCGCATGACATGCCACAAATCTCCCATCAGCAAGACATCTTAGTGCAGGAATATCTTCCCGGCAACGGTCCATTGCCCAGGGGCATCGTCCATGGAACACACATCCTGTCGGGAGATGAATAGGCGTTGGAACCTCGCCTTTCAATCCAATGTGTTTTTTCTTTTTCTCCCCGATCCTGGGAATTGCGCTGAGGAGGGCCTTTGTGTAAGGATGGCGTGGTGATCGAAAAATGTCAGCTGCCGCAGCAACCTCACACAGGGTTCCGAGATACATGACCGCAACCCTTGCGCTTATGTGCTGAACCACAGATAAATCATGGGTGATAAAGAGATAGGTGAGCCCCCGCTCCTTGCCTGCATCCATGAGGAGGTTGAGGATCTGGGCCTGTATGGATACATCAAGGGCAGAGACAGGCTCATCCGCAACGATAAATTCAGGGTCAAGGATGAGTGCCCTTGCGATGCTTATCCTCTGCCGCTGTCCTCCTGAAAATTCGTGGGGATGCCGCGTTGCCCAGGCCGGGCTAATCCCGACCTGTTCCATAACTGCGGCTATCTTCTCTCTTACCTCTTGAGCTCTTATTCCGGGATTGTGAAACCGGAGCGGCTCCTCCAGGGTTTGCTTGACTGTTTTTCTCGGATTGAGAGACGCATAGGGATCTTGAAAAATCATCTGCATTTTTTTTCTGAAAGGGAGCATCTCCTTGTGGCTGAGGCAGTCTATCCGCTTATTCCTGTAAAATATTTTCCCGGAACTGGGCCTATAAAGCCCCATGACAACCCTGGCCAGGGTGGATTTGCCGCATCCGCTTTCTCCCACAACACTCAGTGTCTCGCCCCTGTCTATGGTGAGGCTCACATCATTGAGGGCCTTTACAATGGTCTGTTCCATGACCGGCCTTCCATTCTGAAATCTCAACCGGTCAAGAAGCCCTCCTGATATATCAAAATACTTTATGATATTTTCCGTTTTGAGTATTGGCTGATTCTTCTCCATACTATCCCTGAACGAACCTTCCTGCAATTCCGGCGAAGGCAAAAAACACCGCGTTTCTCATCGCCTACTGCGCGGTTTTCATGTGGCATGCAACCATTCTTCCCTGTTCAACTTCCAGGAGATCAGGCACGTTGGTTTCACAAATTTTTTCCTTTATCGTACACCGTGGATTGAATGCGCACCCCGGAGGAATTTTGGTCAGTGTTGGCATCATTCCCGGGATCTGATGGAGCTTCTCTCCCGGCCTCAAAACTCCGGGAAGGGCGTTTATGAGACCCTGTGTATATGGGTGTATCGGATCCTTTACAATGGCGTCGGTCGGTCCATATTCAATAATTTTGCCTGCGTACATCACTGCCGTCTTTTCTGTTACCTGGGATACAACTGCAAGATCATGGGTTATCAAAATCAACCCCATTTCCTCGGATTCGCATAGTTCCTGAAGCAGGTCCATGATTTCTGCCTGAATCGTTACGTCCAGGGCAGTCGTCGGCTCGTCAGCAATAATTATGGCAGGATCAGTGAGGAGAGAGATGGCAATAATTATCCTCTGGCGCATCCCCCCTGAAAATTCATGGGGATACTGTGAAAGTCTCTTTTCGGGTGATGGGATATAGACCTTTTTGAGTTTTTCCAGAGCAATCTTTTCAGCCTTGGCCTTCGATATATTTCTGTGTGCCTGGATGGTCTCCACCATCTGGGTCCCTATGGTCAAGACAGGATTCAGCGTCATCATGGGATCCTGAAAAATCATGCTTATCCGGTCTCCCCTGATTTCTCTCATCCGGGCATCAGGCAAAGCGCTGATATCACTCCCGTTGAATAAAATCCTGCCCCCTGAAATAAAGCCCGGTTTGCTGATCAAGTTGATGATGGCAAAACCGGTAACCGATTTCCCGGCCCCGCTCTCTCCAACCAGGCCCAGTTTCTCACCCCTGTCCAAGGAAAAACTCACGCCGTTAATGGCGGTAAGGTCTCCAAATCTTAATGCGAACGTAACTTCAAGATCTTGCACTTCCAAGAGGTGAGACATCCAGGTTATCCTTTATAAAGCTTTGGGTTGAGCACATCCCTGAGCCAATCGCCCAGCAGGTTGACCACAAGAACAAACAAGACGAGAAAAATGCCGGGGAAAATGGTAATCCACCAGGAACCTGAAAAAATATATTCAAATCCGGCCCTAATAAGAGAGCCTAGGGAAGGTTTTGTCACAGGCATGCCAAGACCTAAAAAGGACAGAGCAGCCTCACTCATGACCGCATTTGCCACCTGAATGGTTGAAATGACCAGTACGGAAGTCAGGGTGTTTGGCAGGATGTGCCTGATCATGATCACCGGTCGTGAAAGACCGATTACCCTTGCAGCTTCAACATATTCCTTGTTTTTCTCCCCCATGACAGACGCCCGTATCGTCCGGGCGTACACCGGCCACTCTGAAAGACCGATGATAATAATAAGAAGGGGAACTGCAAGCTTTTCAAAACTTCCTATTCCAAACATCACCTGAAAGATCGCGCTGATAAATATGGCAACCATGAGATACGGAAAGGAGAACTGGATATCAGCTATTCTCATGAGCACACCGTCAACCTTGCCACCCACATATCCTGCCATGAGTCCCATCAGAATACCGATAAAAGCCTGGAGCGACACCGCGCCAATGCCGATAACAACCGAGATCCTGAGCCCGTATATCATGGTGGAAAGGAGATCACGTCCCATGTTGTCGGTACCAAGGATAAATGCGGATGATCCACCGTCAAGCCACATTGGCGGAATTTCTGCGTTCATGATGTCTATATTTTCAGCGTCATAAGGGTTGTACGGTGAGACCAGCGGTGCTGTGATACTCAGAATGATAAAGCAGGTCAGGAAGAAAAAACTCATCATGGCAGTCTTGTCATGCTTGAAGCTGTGCAAGAAGTACGATTGCTGAAAACGTTTCATCGATGTTTTCATTTTGTTCCTGCTATCCTTACGGTTGGATTGATAAACCCGTAGACAATATCCACCACCGTATTCACCACCACGAATACTGATCCAACGACAACAAGATACGCTATGAGAAGGGAGGTATCAGATCGCTCAACAGCCTCAAGAAACATATACCCCATGCCCTGCCACTGAAAAACCGTTTCCGTGAGGATCGTAAATGCAAACATGATCCCTATCTGTACCCCAAATACTGTTATGACCGGCAGGAGAGTGTTCTTAAACGCATGCAGGAGCCAGATTCTCATGCGAGGCAGGCCCTTTGCCCATGCATATTTGATATATTCGGTCTCCAGGACCTCCATCATCTCAGATCGTATCAGCCTGATAAACAGGGGAAGCTCGATGGATGCCAGGGATATACTCGGCAAAATCAGGTGCTTGATACCATCGGCAGTAAAAAAGCCGGACATCCACCATCCATTACCAAACACATCCACTGTTTCACCTCGACCGTATGAGGGCAGCCAGTGGAGCTGCACACCGAAGATATAGATGAGCATGATAGCGGTAAGAAAAACAGGCACGGAGACCCCGAGCGTGCTGAACCCCATGACAAACCGTGAAAAGGAGGCCTTTGGTCTAAGAGCCGTGTACACCCCCAGGGGAAGTGAAATAAGAACGATCAATAGACCCGCTCCTATCACCATTTCAATGGTTGCAGGAGCCTTGGAAATAATGACATCTAGGGCCGGTTTTTTATAAAAAAAGGAAAGGCCCAGGTCCCCATGAAGCGCCTTCCCTACAAATCTGACATATTGTGTCACAAAAGGATCGTTGAGCCCTAGTTTCTCTCTGATCTGCTCCCTCTCCTGGGGCGTTACCCGTTCCCCGACCATATCTCGAACAGGATCCCCTATCTGGGTCTTTATGGAAAACCCTATCAGCCCTATGATCAGCATGACAAAAAGTGCCTGGGCGGTTCTTCTTACAATAAAAGCGAACATTTCATCTGTTCTCTATGAAAAGCAATCAAAAAGAGGGATGAATATCGGGCACAATACTCATCCCTTTTGCTGTTGGGTATGACTCTTTCTCACAACTCATTCCGAAAATGGATGAAAAAATCAGCCCTATTTTATCACAATATCTCCAAAGTACGGGAAGTTCATGGTATTTATGACCGGCGCGATCCCAATATTCTTTTTGCCGGCATAGGAATGGTTCTGCCAGTGAAAAGGGATAAAGGCTGCATCATCATAGAGAATCTGCTCAACTTCCTGAAGCATTGCAGCCCGTTTCTTCAGATCGGTTTCAGACTGGGCGGCAATAACCAGTTCATCAACCTTTTTGTTGCAGTACATGCCGCTGTTATATTGACCATACCCTGTCTTCTTGTCGGGACACATGGCCAGGAATTCAGAGAAATTGCCTGAATCCTCCGTATCAGAGTGCCATCCGATCATCTGGATATCAGCAGCATGGGCATCAAACTCATCCCAGTACTGGGCCTTGGGCATGGTCTTGAGATTCACTTTGATGTTGATCTTTGCAAGCATCTGAACAGTTGCCTCTGCAATCTTTGCATCATTCACATACCGGTTGTTCGGAGCTATCATGGTACACTCAAAACCCTTTTCAAGGCCGGCCTCTTTCATTAGAGCCCTGGCTTTTTTAAGATTATACCTCGGCTTCAGGCTTGCCTTGTAACCGGCGTATCCTTCCGGGCCCTGCTGTGCTGCCACAGTTGCGGTCCCTTTCATGATTTTCTTCACAATACCG
The DNA here is from genome assembly GCA_019309145.1 of Deltaproteobacteria bacterium. Lineage (GTDB taxonomy): Bacteria > Desulfobacterota > DSM-4660 > Desulfatiglandales > Desulfatiglandaceae > B46-G9. The sequence goes on from JAFDGR010000017.1 coordinate 21,754, forward strand.
GTATTGTTCACGGCATAGACCATCGCCTTCCGCACACGTACGTCCTTGAACTCAGGCTTTCTCTCCTGGTTCATCTGGAATGTAATAATGCGTCCGCCATTGCAGGTGACAAGCTTAACATGGGGATCAGCCTTTATCCTTTTGAAATCCTGCGGAGGAACAGGAGAGATAAAGTCAACATCACCGGAAAGAAGGGCCGCGACTCTCGTTGCATCCTCCTTGATGGGAGTAAGGATCATCTTATCCACATTTCCCGGAGATTTCTTATCCCAATAGTCCTTGAACCGGTCGAATACCGTTTTTACCCCATGTTCACGATATGTTACCACAAAAGGACCTGTCCCTGATTCATGATTCAGGGCAAAAGACGGGCCTATCTTTACAATAGCATCCTTGGGCTGACCGTTCGCATCTTTTCCCGTGTAGAACTTACTGTCCATGGCAAAGAAATAGGTCGCCATGTTGAGGAGAAGGGCGTAGGGTTTTTTTGTCTTGATGTCCACGGTGTAGTTGTCAATAATGGTTACCCCTTCAAAGGGCTCAAGAAGACCCTTGAAATCAACGCTCGTTCTCATGCGGTCAAAGGACCATTTCACATCTTTTGCCGTAAAGGTGTTGCCGCTGTGGAATTTCACCCCTTTTCGCAGATAAAAGCGTATGGTCAGGGGGTCCAGCCGTTCCCATTTCGTTGCAAGGCGAGGTTCAAACGTCATTTTTTTTGTCCACCGCACCAGCGGGTCAAAGCACCAGTGTGAAAGCTGCAGCATGCCGCCTGAAAGTTGAACATGGGGATCAAGCGATACAGGGTCGGCATCAAGGGCTACTTTGAAAGTCTTTGCACCTGCTGAAAAACTGAAACACAAAACCAAAGCTACGCTCAACGCAAGAATAATCAATTTTTTCATCTTGTCCTCCTCAATAAAGATTCATAAGAGATCGGCGATACGATACCCTGGTCCCAATCACCGGACTGGGGAGCACTTTCGTGGCCCCTACACATGAATTCAAGTATCAGACGAGATAGGTGGGGTCAAGAGAATATCCCTCTATTCTCAAGATAATTGGTATGGCGGATGTGTCTTACTCCCGATGCCGTTGTGCAAAACCGGAATGCCGTATCAATGAGCCGGATCTGGTTGCCGTGGATGAAAACCACCAGGTGGCTTGTCCCGTCCGAACCTCATAAGTTTCACTCCTTTCCCAGCAGCAGAGAGATAATGGCATTCATGAGCTTCCATGTCTTCTCATCATAGTGCAAAGTGCAATCATCAAGAGAGATCTCCGGGTGAATCCCGGAAAGGAAGACCTTTCCCTTCCCGTATGGAAAAAATATCATTGCGGGCATCCCGTCCGCAGGGGTTCCCGGAACCATATACGTGGCAGCGACCTGAAGCGTCTTTGTCTGCCCCCCTTTTGGGAATGGCTTGAAGGAGGGACCGCCGTAGTAGAGCATCTTCAGACAGGGGTCCTCGATAGGCAGAATATGATTGTCGATCTTCACCCGCACCATGGAAGCCCCTCTTGTTATGCTTGCGCAGCCGGTAGCGGCAGTCCAGTCTTTTACGCCGGGGAGGACGCCTTTTCCCGTCCCTTCAAACAGATTCAGGGGATAGTCATATCTTTCTTCAGGGGCATTGGCATCCGGCTTCCAGGTGATCACATCACAGGCAAAATAGGCACCCGCGCAAATCCCGAAAAACCCGCCACCATAAGACACGAATGTTCTAAGATTTCTGAACCCTGCAGTCTTGATATGAGCATTATAGGCTCCTGCCCACCCCCCGGGGAACAGGATGATTTTAAATCGTTTATGCAGGGTGTTTGCGCTGTTAATCTCGTCCGGCGTGATATCCTGATGGCTATACCCATATTTGTTCAACATTGCCTTGATGGCAATAATACCGTCCCGCCATACCCCCTTGTTCTCACAGAACGTATCATTATAGATTGCTATGACTGTTTTCTCATGTGCCCGGGATGCAGCAGGCAAGCCTGCTCCGATCAAGCTTGCAACCACGAGGAATGTGGACCATAAAGCGACCACGCGGTTCAAAGACACAAACATGATCTTTCCTTTCTTCGGCATGATTCCATCCAACCTGCAAAGCCATCAATGCTGTGCCGCCCTGCTAGAGAGCGTGGCAGGCCGCAAAATGATCCGGTTCAAATTCTTTCATTCGAGGATCTTCCCTGCTGCAAACGGCATCAGCTATTGGGCAGCGCGTACGGAACGCGCACCCGGATGGAGGATCCGCCGGATTGGGGATATCTCCCTGCAGCACTGTTCCCTTTATCCTTGATCTCGGATCAGGGACGGGGATCGCCGACAAAAGGGCCTTTGTATAGGGATGTCTTGGGTTGTGGTATATATTTCCGGCAGGAGCAGTCTCCACGATTTTCCCAAGGTACATAATCGCCACCCGATGTGAAATATGTTCCACCACGGCAAGGTCATGGGAGATAAAGAGATAAGACATGTTCAATTCTTCCTGAAGCCTGACCATGAGATTTATGATCTGCGCCTGGATTGAGACGTCCAGGGCCGATACGGGTTCATCCGCCACAATCAACTTGGGATTCAGCGTCAGCACCCTTGCGATGCCGATACGCTGCCGCTGGCCACCGCTGAACTCGTGTGGAAAACGCCGCATATAATCCGGTTCAAGCCCCACCTTTTTGAGTACTGACGCAACGGCGTCTTTCCTCTCAAGGCTGTTCCGGTGCACGGCATGAACCAAGAGCGGCTCTTCCACAATGTCACCCACGGTCATCCTGGGGTTAAGAGAGGCAAAAGGATCCTGAAAAATCATCTGCGCCGATCTCCTGAATCCCTTCATCTGGTGGCGGTCAAAACCGGAAACATCCCTGCCTTCAAAGAGGATTTCCCCTGCAGTAGGTTCCACCAGCCTGAGGATGGATCGCCCGGTCGTGGTTTTGCCGCATCCGGATTCACCCACAAGGCCCAGGGTTTCTCCTTCCTTCAAATAAAAGCTTACCCCCTTTACTGCGCAGAGGAGATGTACCCCCTGGAACAGTCTTGTTTTCCCTAAGGCAAAACACGTGACCAGATCTTTCACCTGTAACAGGACGTTCTTCATTTTTTCTCTTTCAAAGATGATGGCTCCGAAAAAAGTTCAATTTCTGTGTTGCGCTTTTTACGAAGCCGTCAAAGATGACATGCAACCGAATGTCCTTTTTCAATAGCTCTCAAACGGGGTCTTTCTTGCCAGCATTTTTCCATTGCTTCAGGGCAGCGTTCTGCAAATTTGCACCCCGGAATTTTTTTGAACGGCGGGGGAACCACTCCTTCTATCTCGTTCAGAAACTTCTTGGCCCTCCCCAGGACAGGAAGTGATTGCAGCAACGCGACGGTATAGGGATGTCTCGGTTTTTCAAAAAGCGAAAAGACATCTGCTTCTTCTATCTTTTCCCCGGCATACATGACCACAACTCTTTGCGCGCTGTTGGCAATGATACCCAGATCATGCGTTATGAGTATCATCGCCATCCCGAATTTTTTCTTGAGACGGAGTACGAGATCCAGGATCTCGGCCTGGATCGTCACGTCAAGGGCCGTTGTCGGCTCATCAGCAATGAGGACCTTGGGATTACACCCCAGGGCCATGGCGATCATGACCCGTTGGCGCATACCACCGCTCAACTGATGTGGGTATTCCTTCATGATTCTCTCCGGCGAAGGAATTTCACATGCCTCCAGGATCTCTTCGGAACGTCTCATCGCCTCCTTTTTCGACAGCTTCTGATGCAGCCTGAAAACCTTTGAAAGCTGATAACCAATGGTGAAAACCGGGTTAAAAGAGGTCATGGGGTCCTGAAACACCATTGATATCTCGGCGCCCCTGATTTTTCGCATCTCCTTCATGGGCAATTGCAGCAGATCCTGGCCCATAAAAAGGATTTTGCCTGATGTTATCTTTCCCGGAGGGATGGGAATGAGACGGAGAATGGAGAGGGCCGCCACACTCTTTCCACATCCGGATTCTCCCACCACCCCGAGCGTTTCACCCTCGAACACATGGTAACTCAAGTGGTCAACCGCCCGAGCTACGCCTTCCTGCACCACAAAGCGTGTGCTCAGGTCTTCTATCTTCAGCATTGGTTCACGGTTGCGCATCTTGTCCATTGCACCTGTTTTCGTTTGTTACGTTCTCTGGAATCGCCATCGTATCTTGGGGTCTAACGCTTCCCTCAAGCCGTCACCGAGAAGATTGAAGGCCAGGACCGTAATGAAAATGGCCGCGCCTGAAAATGTGGAAATCCACCATTGGGTCAGAAAAAATTCTCGCCCGTCATTGACCATAACCCCCCAGTCCGCTGTGGGAGGCTGTGTTCCGAGACCCAGAAAACCAAGAGACGCAAGGGAAAGAATGATATACCCCATATCAAGGGTCCCCTGAACAATAATGGGGGACAGGCAATTTGGAAGAATGTGACGAAACATAATACGCAATGGGGAGGCGCCCACCGCCTTTGCGGACTCCACAAACTGCATCTCTTTGAGAGAGATGACCTGTCCCCGTACCAGGCGCGTGTACCACGGCCACCACGGGATTGAAACTGCAACAAGCGCATTCAACAGGCTGGGTCCGGTTGAGGCCACAATCGCAATGGCCAGCAGCAGCGAGGGAAACGCCAGGATCATATCCGCAAACCGCATAATGAGCTCATCAATTTTCCCGCCGAAATACCCTGCAATCAGGCCTAATGGGACCCCAAATCCCATCACGATCAGGACCACGATGATGGCCGCCTTTATGGAAACACGAGCACCATAGACGACACGGCTCATTAAATCCCTCCCCAGATTATCCGTTCCCAATGGATGCCTCATGCTTGGTGGCTTCAGCCTTTCCTGAAGGTTTGACAACCCTTTGCCTTGACCGGGATACGGTGCGATGAATGGTGCGAAGATCGCGGAAAGGACAACAACGATAATGATCGTGAGCCCAAAGACCGTGAGGGGGTTCTTCACAATGAGACTCAGTCCCCGAAAATATTCTCTGTGCTTTTTCTTCAACATAAATTCACCAGCTCCGACGGATAATCGACCCCTACTTTCCTATTCTTATGCGGGGATCAGCTATTGCCAGAAGGAGATCCACGCAAAGATTCACTGCCACATAAAAAAGCGCCATCAGGATGGTGACTCCCATAATGACAGGATAATCGTTCAGGAAAATCGCGTTGATGGTATAGGTGCCAAGCCCGGGCCAGAAGAATATCAGCTCAATAAAAAATGTCCCGGTCAGCATTGACGCGAAGCAGAGGCCGGCCGTTGTAAGGGTGGGGCCTATGGCGTTTCGGAGGGCATGAACAAAATGGATCTCAGATTCAGATACACCCACCGACCTGGCGGTGGTGATGTAGTCTTCCCGCAGGACCTCCAGCATGGTTGACCGGGTCATCCGCGCAATCAGGCCTGTTGAATAGGCGGCAAGGGTGACAGAAGGGAGTACCAAATGATGAAGCACGTTTTTCAATGCCGTCCAATTGCCGCTTATCACAGAATCTATGATACTAAACCCGGTGACGTTTTCGATAGGATGGAGAAGCGCCGTAACCGTGTCCATTCGCCCTCCTATGGGAAATACCCCCAGCCATCTGAAAAAAACGATCTGAAAAATCATGGCCAACCAGAATGACGGCATGGAAACGTTCGCCACAGAGAACAGCCTGCTCAGGTGGTCGATGAGGGTGTTTTCTTTCCTGGCCGATATCACCCCGATGGGAATACCTACCAATACGGCTATGATTATGGCGCTGAACATCAATTCCAGGGAAGCCGGAAGATGGTCCAAGATCCCTTTAAGGACAGGCCGGTGGGTTCGCAAGGATTCGCCGAAATTTCCATGCGCCAGATCTCGCAGATAAAACCCGAACTGGATATACAGGGGTCGATCAAGTCCCAGTTGTTTGCGAACCTGTTCCACCTGTTCGGGTTTCGCGCGTGGCCCGATATAAGCGGCGGCAGGATCCCCGGGCACTACCCGAGAAAGGGTAAACGTGATAGTAGAGAGCCCCATCAATACTACGATAAGCCACAACAGCCGTTTGAGTATATAGCGCAGCATGGAACCTCAGCGAACAGTTTGGGTTCGGTTCACGGTTCACGGTTGGATCCTTTGTCTTTTTCCGTTCAATTGATTTCCAGCAGTGAACCGTAAAACCTTAAGCCCGTGGAATCTTATTCCTTGTACATATGGTACCAGAAAGGCACGCGGGGATAGTTGGGATTTATCACATACCCTTTCAGCTTTCTGCTCTTAAAAATAGGCCGCTGCACATCCACCAGAAAGATTGACGGTGCATCATCAATGAGCATCTTTTGCGCCTTGGAATAGAGTTCCTGGGCCTTTTTTCCGTCGGGGGTAGAATAGGCCGCCAGGATGGTCTTGTCGAATTCCGGGTTCTTGTAGTAGGCAAAATTCCAGTACGGTTTTTTCTCCACATGCCACAGGCTGTACAGGGTTTCATAAGGGTCGCTGAAGGTAGGCCACCACAACAGCGCGGCCATATCCTGGGCCTTTTCAGGGCCACCCTTCATCAAATCCCACTGAGCGGTCCAGTTCATGGGACGGATCTCAACCTGAATCCCGATCTTGCCCAACTCTTCCTTTACGAGCGGAGCAAAAGCCTTCTCCACTGCATTCTCAGAGGCATAGGTGAAGACGACCTTTCCCTTGATCCCATTCGCATGGCCCGCATCTGCCATATATTTTCGGGCCTTTTGTAAATCATGGGAGTATTGGAACAGGCCTTCATCGTGACCAAACTGACCAAAAGGGACAGGACCCACAGCCTGTCTGCCGAGACCTCCCATGGCTACCTCAATAATTTCCTTGTATGGTATCGCATATGAAACGGCCTTGCGAATGAGCTTATTTTGAAAGGGGTATTTTGCTGTATTCAGATGAAGTGCATAGTTCATAAAACTGGGGCCCACCAGACGCTCACAGCATTTTTTGGAATTTAAAATCTTGCTCGATTCTATGGGAATCCGGGTGACAAGATCCGCGACGCCGGATTCAAGCATCTGATCCGCGACCGTGGCTTCCTTGACTATTTTTACCACGATCCGGTTGAAATGAGGGCCTTTCCAGCCTTTCCAGTAGCCGTCAAATTTTTTAAAGATGATTTCCTCATCAGGCTTCCAACTTTCCAGCATATAGGGTCCACATCCTGCATCGTGTCCTGCGTCAAACCATTTTCTCTTCTTCTGGACCGCTTTCGGGCTGATGATCCAGGCCGCGTTGGCAGAGGCGATGATCCGGTCAAAAGGGGCCGCATTTTTCAGGATGAATTTCACCGTATAGTCATCAACAACCTTGATCTCCTTGACCGGCGAAAAAATGAAGGCCGCTCCCTTCTTCATTTTTATGGTTCTTTCAATGGAGTCCTTTACCGCCTGCGCGGTCAACGCGCCTCCATCGTGAAACAGTACCCCTTTTCTCAGGTAAAACGTCCACTCCAGGCCTTTTTTATCCACCTTCCATTTCTTTGCGAGGCCCGGCTGGAAAGGCTTCTTGCTGCCTGGAGGGCTCACCCAGATAAGTGTCTCATAGATATTCGGCATGTAGGACGACTCAGTTGAATAGGCCGCACTCGGATCCCAGGTGGTAATACTGTCAGTCGAAGCAAATACCAGGATATCCTTTGGCAGTTTCGCGGCATGCCCTTGAACGGACAAAAGGGTAAGAAGAACACCGGCTATGACGAGTACAGGGATAATGCTTTTTCTTTTCATTTCTTTTTCCTCCTTTCATGGCCAGGTACCCTGCTGGCCGCTTGAAATGAAGTGCAGCCAGGAGGATCACTTTTGTTACTGAATACGATGTGTTCACCTGCTTCCTTTCTGCTTTTGACTCTCACCTCCTTTATTTGCCAATTTTCTTGTGGAGCTTCAGTGGACCCAGGGAACGAAAAATCTCTCCTTTTTGCATATCCCCGGTGTACATGGGAAACGACCCTTTGAAATTTCTCATGTCTTTCCACACTTGACAAAGGCCGAGGGTTCCATACTCCCGAACCCTGGTCACCATATCGAGATCTATCACCTCTGTGAGGATCACTTCCCTTTCCCCTGATTCCTGGAGGATTCTGCCTTCCGGGTCCACAAACAGGGACCTTCCAATGCCTCCCCCTCCCACCCCATTCACGTTCAGAACATACACCTGATTTGCAATGGCACTGGCCTGGACGAGAATGATTTCCTGGGCCCTGTCCGGGGTATACGTTCCGGTTGGACAGAAAATTGCTTCAGCTCCCATCCAGGCAAGATTGCGGACAACTTCCGGGAACCATAAATCGTAACAGATACAAATGCCAACCCGTCCTTTCCCAGGGATATCAAAAACACAAAAGCCTTCACCGGCGTCACTTTGCTCCAGAGGGGACCATGGAAAAAGTTTTCGGTATTTCGCCGCTATCTCTCCTTCAGGGGAAATCACCACGGCGGTGTTGTATATCCTGCCCCCATCCTTTTCATAAAAGGACCCGGGGATGAGCCATTTACGTTCCTTTCCAGCCCATCCACAAAACTGATCCAGCAGGGGATTCGGGATTTCGTGCGCCAGTTGCGGGTTCAATCCCGAGGCACAGAGTTCGCTGAACATGACGATATCGACCCAGGGAAACCACCTGCTAATGGCTTCCAGACGCTTTATCATTGCCCCTGTATTGTCTTTCCCTCCCGCCACTTCCATCTGCACGCCGGCAATTCCCAGAAATCTGCTCATAATTCCTCCCTGGCCGTTCCTCCCATGCTCCAATTGCCCCTTGATCCACCCAAGAACCTCCTCTCGTTCTCTTAAGATGTATCTTTCCCTGGAATCAGATGACTGGGCAGATGAACATGAACATCCCGGATGTAGTTGGCGGCCTTCTTGGCGTTCCCCTGTGTGATCAATGCGATAATCTTCACATGTTCCTGATAATTCATCTCTATGAGCCTGTTTCCCCAGTCTATTTCCCCAAACCCAAATAGGCGTTGCCGCAAGATATTCAAATGATAGAGGATGAGATTGTTCCTGGAAAGGTTCAGGTAAACCCCGTGGAATTTCGAATTAAGCTCCCAGTATCGGTAAAAATCTTTCTTTTCGGCAGCCAGAAGCATTTGTTCATTTATCTTTCCCATCCTGTCCACTTCTCTTTGCCCAATTCCATGGAACACTGAAATCAATACCCGTGAGTCAAGGGCACCCATAACCTCATAAATATTCTCTATTTCCTTCAGATTCAGTTCATTAATCTTAATACCCCGCTGGGGCAGAAAAGTCACAAAACCCTCCACCTGGAGTTGGAGGAGAGCGTCACGAAGCGGGGTCCTGCTCAACCCCAGATTTTCCACCATCTTGTTGATGCTCACAAACATTCCGGGCCGCAACTTCCCTGTCTTCAATTGCTCACGGAGATATTCATAAACCTGGGTTCGTAAGAGTTGAGTGCTTGAGGAAATGGTGTTATTCACGGCAGGTATTCACCTCCCATAAAAAGATATGGACAGGCACGTGGCGGGAAAGCCGCCAGGAAGATTCAGGGCATAAACTAATATACTAGTATTCTAATATTCCTGTCAAGTTTCTTTTGTGCACCAATCCCTGTTGATCCACCCGCAATGAACGCCCGTGCAATTTTTTGAAGTCCGCCACTTGCACTATTGAGAGCAGTTATGTATGCTTGCTCCAATCTTAACGGTCCCGCAAAAAGTCGTCATTCCGGTAAAATCCGATTCCATCAATCTTGGCCTGGAGGAGATATCATGAAAAAATCCATGTTCCCTGCTTTCCTTGCTCTCGTCCTCTTTTTCGCGGTCCCGGCATTTGCGGCACAATATGATCTCAGTGGCACCTGGAACTATGTCACCTCAAACTCCTGGGGACCCCATAATAAGGACACCGAGGGAACCTGCATCATAAAACAGGATGGAAAAAGATTCGCGTTTACCTTCAAGACAGGGTACCGGTGCGAACCCAAACCGGTTTGCTCCCTTACGGGAAAGGCGGCGGGAAAAACCTATTCTTTTTCCACCAAGGATCAAGTGGATGATGAGGGAGGCATTGTCGAGACAAAAATGAAGTTTATTGTCACCTCTCCATTGTCCGCCTCAGGAACCTATACTTCAATATATATGCATCCTTCGGGTTTCACCATGAAATGGGGGGCTGATATCCGCCTTTCCAGGTAGTCTCCATATTTATTTGGGCTGAGCACGAGGGAAGGATCTTCCTCTTGAACTCTGGGGCGCAATAGGATATGGTGTCCCGAACTGCAAGAGGAGACGACTTAAAATGCAGATAACAGAAGGGGTTTCTTTCATCCCCGGTCAGGACGAGTTCATCCCCGATTCCCACGCCTATGTTCTGGGCGATCCAGCTACAAATGATTTGACCCTGGTGGATGCCGGCCTCATGGGAAAGGGGCAATACAAGATGGATGCCATCGCAAAGGACGGGATCGAGCTTACCGCGATTAAACGGGTCATCATGACCCATACCCACCTGGACCATATCGGGTGCCTGCCGGAGATCCTGGAATCGCTTCCCCAGGCGGAGCTCTGGGTTCACCGGGAAGAGGCGATGCCCCTGGAACAGGGGGACGAACGGACGGTCTATGGCATGGACATGTTTGAACAGATGTGCCAGGCCCAGTACGGGATCAAACCGGGGGTGTTTCGTTTCCAGGTGCACCGCAAGCTGGAAGGCGGCTAGGTCCTGGAACTTGGCGGCATGTCCTGGGAGGTGCTCCACATCCCGGGCCATTCTCCGGGAAGCATCGCCCTCTACAATCCAGACGGGAAGATCCTTATCCCGGGGGATACGGTATACGCGGACTACGCCATCGGTCGATTTGATCTCCACGGAGCAAGCGGTCCTCAGCTCAAGGATTCCCTCAACCTTCTCGCGGGCCTCGAGGTAAAGATGCTCCTGCCGGGTCACAACCGGATCATGGAGCAGGTCCCCGACGGGTACATTCGTCACACGGCTCGCCAATGGGAACCGTACCTCACCTGAGAGCACGGGCTCTGCGGGCGAGAGACCAAAGACAAATAGCACCGCATATAAGGGAACGTGCCGATATGAAAAAATTGAACCCCGAATATGTGAAGGCCGTTGCGGTCCTGGTCAATCAATGCCCGTATTTCAAGCTCCTTTCCGCGGAGCTCAAATCTCTTTCGTGGGGAGAATCCCACCTGGAACTGGAGGTACAGAAAAAGCACTTCCAGCCGTACGGGATTGTCCATGGCGGCGTCTGCGCCTCTATCCTGGACGCGGCCGCTTTCTGGGCCGTGCACGCGGGTTTCGAAGAAGTGGTAGGATTGACCACCGTTGAAATAAAGGTCAACTACCTCGCCCCGGTGAGTGAGGGCCGTCTCATCGCAAAGGGAAGATGCATCAAGGCGGGAAAAACGATCGGCCTGGGAGACGCCACCATACACGATGACAGGGGCCGGCTCGTGGCCCACGGCACCTCCACCCTGCTGGTCATTGACTCCATGGAAATCCAAGGGCAGGAGGCCCTTCCGCCCAAGTTCAAATAAAATGGATGTGGTGAGCGCAGTGGGGAATTAGGTCAACCACCTCTTTCTTCTCTTGTAATGCTTCACGTCTCGATAGCTTTTCTTTTTACCCACTTCGGTCAGGCCAAGATAAAATTCCCTGACATCCGCATTTTCCCTGAGTTTCTCCACCGTATCGTCCAGGACGATTCGACCGTTTTCCATCACGTACCCGTGGTCGGCAATGCTCAGAGCCAGACGCGCGTTCTGCTCCACCAGGAGGATGGTGACCCCTTTCTCTCTGTTGATCTGCTGTATAATCCTGAATATCTCGGAGACGAGAAGGGGCGAAAGTCCCATGGAAGGTTCGTCCAGGAGCATCAAGGTTGGGGTAGACATGAGCCCCCTTCCAATCACCAGCATCTGTTGCTCACCCCCGCTGATATACCCGGCAAGCACGTTTTGCCTGGCCTTCAGCCGAGGAAAATACTCATAGACCATGGCCATATCGTCTCTCATTTTGGCCCTGCTCTTGTTGGTATGCCCTCCGGCAATGAGATTTTCTTCCACGGTCAGATCCTCAAAAACCCGCCTTCCCTCCATGACCTGGAAGATGCCCATCCGCACGATCTGCTCCGGGTATTTCTTGTCAATCCGTTGCCCACGGAAGACAATGGAGCCATCGGTCACTTCACCGTCTTCTGATTTCAAGAGGCCTGAAATCGCCTTCAGGGTGGTGGTCTTTCCCGCGCCGTTATTTCCGAGAATAGCGACCATCTGTCCTTCATGTACCTGGAGGGACATCCCCTTCAGCACGAGAATGACATTATGATAGATCACTTCAATGTTATTAACGACTAACAGTGGTTCCATGGTCATGCCCCCAGTCGGGAATAGGTAATGTCTTCCTGACCCAGGTACGCCTTGATGACATTTTCGTTATGCCTGATCTCCTCGGGTCGCCCCTCGGCGATTTTTTGTCCGAAGTCAAGCACACAGATCCGATTCGAGATGTCCATAACCACGCCCATGTCGTGTTCAATAAGGATGATTGTCACTCCCCATTCCTCATTTATGTCCAGGATGAAGCGGGCCATGTCTTCCGTCTCTTCGAGATTCATGCCGGTCGCGGGTTCGTCCAGCAGGAGGATTCTCGGCTTCATGGCCAGGGCGCGGGCGAGTTCCACCCGCTTCTGAAGTCCATAAGGCAGGGTGTGTACCACATGCTTTCTGATATGCTCAATTTCCAGGAGATCGATGATCCTCTCCTCAATCTCCTTGCGAAGCCCTATTTACGCCACCGGAAAGGGAACCGGCCCTGAGATGGATGTGGGCACCCAGTTTGATATTATCAAGAACGTTCATGTGGCCGAAGAGCTCAACATTCTGGAAGGTCCTGGCAATGCCAAGGGTGGCGATCTTATGGGGTTTCATCTGTGAGATGTCCTGCCCTTCAAAGATTATACTGCCCTTCTGGGGATGATAAAATCGATTAATACAATTCAAAAGGCAGGTCTTCCCGGCACCGTTGGGGCCGATAATCGAAAAGATCTCCCCTTTCTTTACCCCCGTGCTCACCCCGTGGAGGGCCATGAGCCCCCCGAAACTCAGGTAAATATCATCCACTCGCAACTGGTATCCCCTGTCTTCCATTTCCCTATTCTACCGGCTCCACCTGCCGTATTTTCACGGCCGTCTTCATCCTGAAGGCTTTCCCATCCTGGTACCGGATATCCGCCTCCACATGGATCTCCTCCGCGTCACTGTACATGGCCTCAATAATGCTCTTGTACCTCTCGGCCACAAACTTTCTTCTCACTTTTCTTGTCCGGGTCAGTTCATCATCATCTGGGTCCAACTCTTTGTAGAGGAGAACAAACTTGCGTATCTTGGCCACCTTCGGGAGGGACGTATTGGTCTTTGCCACTTCACCCGCGATGAGGTCATAGGTCTCCTGTTTCTGCGAGATGTCCGTGAACGTGGTAAAAGCGATCTGATTGTTTTCCGCCCACTTTCCGACGTTTGCCATGTCAATGGCAATCATGGCTGCGATAAACGGCCTTTCCTGGCCAATGACCACAGCATCAATAATGTAGGGGCTGAACCGCAGTTTGTTCTCGATGAGCTGCGGAGAAAACTTGCTCCCGTCGCCCAGCTTCATCACATCGGACATGCGGTCAATGATGATAATATGCCCATCGTCCTCGATGAGGGCTGCGTCTCCCGAATGGAACCACCCGTCACGCAGGGCCTCTTCGGTCGCTTCAGGATTCTTGTAATACCCCTTGAAGATGGTATCACCCCTGGACAACAATTCCCCGGAATCCGACACCCGGAACTCAAGTCCCGGAAGGGGTTTCCCCACGGTATTCAGACGGATGTCGTCGGTGCGGTGAATAATGGACGCCGCTGTCTGCTCGGTCATGCCATAGGCCTGTTTGATATTGACGCCCAGGGCTTGAAACAGGTGAAATATCTCCGGCCCTAACGGTGCCCCACCAGTATAGATATGCCGTAACCGGGAAAGGCCCAGATAGTTCCTGAGCGATCTGAACAGGAAAAAATACGCCAGCCAGCCCAGGACTTTCCATAGGATGGGGGTTCTTGTCTGCTTCAATTTGAAATCCACGATCCGGTATCCCACAGGCAAGAATACCTTGTAGAAAGCCCTTTTTATCCAGGCCGCATCCTGAATTTTCACCTGGATATCAGAGCACATCCTCTCCCATATCCTGGGCGGTGCCAGCATGATATGGGGACCGATCTCGCGGATATTTTCCTGGACCGTTTCCACTTTTTCGGGAAAATTGACCGTAAAACCTTTGTACAGTGCCCAGTAGACACCAAATTCCTGTTCCCCGATCCAGGGAAAGGGGAGGAATGAAACATATTCGAAATCATCCCTTGCCGCATCCACCTCGTCCTGGGCCTTTGCTACGCTGAACATATTCTTGTGGGTAATCATGCTCCCCTTGGGCAGACCGGTCGTCCCGGATGTATAGTTAATCATCCCGACGTCATCAGGGAGGATCCTTGCAATCATTTCCTCAAAAAGCCGTGGTTTTTTTTCTGCCACTGCACGGCCCATCTTCTGTATGTCTTTGAAATAGGCCAGAATGGGATCATCGTATCGTCTCATTCCTTTGGGATCATCAACGATCACTTTTCTTACCAGGGGACATTTTTTCTTGATCTCCAGGACTTTATCAGCCTGCTCCTGATCCCCTGCTACCACAAAAACAGAATCAGAGTGGTTGATGACATATTCCACTTGGTCCAGGTGGCTGTCGGGATATATTCCCACGATTGCCCCGCCGAGCGACTGCACTGCCAATTCCGAAAACAGACCCTCGGGGCGGTTGTCTCCCGCATACGCTAGCTTGTCACCAGCCTGAAAACCAAGCTGGTGAAGCCCCAGGGCGAAGTCCCGCACATTTTCATAGTAGTCCTTCCAGGTGAATGATTGCCAGATCCCGAATTCCTTCTCCCGAATGGCCACCTTTCTGTCGCCGAACCGGAGTGCGTTCTCCTGAAGCAACCGGGGCAGTGTCTTGTATGCAGTCATGGATAAAGAACCTTTTTATCCCATAAAAGGCACGCAGGGATTTTCCTGCGCGCCTTTTGCTTCGTTTCCCTGTTAATCTGTCCTGATCCAATCCGAGATGGGTTCATAGATCTTCTTGGCTGTATTGGCCCGGTACACCCTTCCAAAGGGGATCTTATTGTTAATCACTGTAAAGGGACACATGAGGCCATCGGTTTTCACGTTT
Organism: Deltaproteobacteria bacterium; assembly: GCA_019309145.1. Taxonomy (GTDB): domain Bacteria; phylum Desulfobacterota; class DSM-4660; order Desulfatiglandales; family Desulfatiglandaceae; genus B46-G9. The sequence continues at coordinate 37,039 of JAFDGR010000017.1, forward strand.
TTGAGGGACTGGAGCGCCTTGACCAACCCATCCCCGTTCAGTTGCCCTGCCTTATCAGCCCGCTTCAGACATTCCACAAACACCCGGCCGGTAAAAAAACCCTGCATATAGGAGGAAGGTCTGTACTTCACTTTTGGATGGTGCTTCTCATTCCACGCCCTGATCTTTCTGATCATGGGAATCTCCGTCTGCCAGTAAAAGGCATACGGCATGACACCCAGGTAACCTTCGGCAAGGCGGCCCATTTTATCCAGGAGCATCTTGTGCGTGCCCCAGAATGTGCCCATAAATTTGGCTTTCAGGCCATAGTCCCGCGCCTGCTTGATGACCGCCGATACCGGCGAAAGGACAAATCCCTGGAAAATAATATATTGCGCCTTCTTGCGTTTCAAATCCAGAACCTGGGACGCGACGTCCACGCCTCCCACCTTGGCCACTTCCTCGGCCACCAGATTGAGTCCCAGTTTCTTGCACATTTTTCTCCCGTAGGGGATAGGATCTTTTCCGAATTCCGTGTCACTGTAAAAAAAGGCCACATTGGCGCCGGGTTTTTCCTTGGCAATGTATTTCAGCAGGATACCAAACATGTCGCTATACGTGGGGCCCGGGACAAACACATAGGGGTTTTTTGCCTTGTTCGCCAGTTCGCTGGAAAAAGAGGTTGAACTGTAAAGAATCTTGTAACGATCCTTGATTTCAGGGGCCATTGCCTTGCCCAGCGCGGTGCTTTCACCATACATGGCAATGGGGTTGTCCCTCGCCATTATCCGCTTGAACGCAGCCACCGCCACATCCACCTTGTAGGTGCCGTCCTCCATAATATACTTGATTTTTTTCCCATTGATCCCGCCTTCTTCATTGGCCATCATCAGCGCGTCTTCCAGGCCCGCATTGATATGAACGCCTGCAAAGGCAAAACGCCCGGTAACGGGCTGCACCGCCCCCACCTTGATGACTCCACCGGCCGCAAAAACCGGTTGAGTACAGAGTATCATGGACAGAACACAAAAGAATCCCACGCAAAGAAACATAAAGACATTTTTTTTCATCCTTCTCTCCTCCCCATCTGTAGCACTCTCGTTGAAACAAGCCTCTTCTTTTCCGGACTCCTCGAGACAGGACAATACATTCTCTTTTTATCACCTCCTCCTTCAGTACCTGTCCCTGCAGTTAAAGATGAGCAAAAAACCGTGGGCCTTGATCAATAGGAAAAAGGCCACAACAGGAAAAAGGCCTTGATGCGCCGCCAAATCTCCGCAAGGCCACGGGGTTCAAAAATGAGAAAAAGGACGATCAATGAGCCAAAAATGACTTCTTTCAGCGGGATGAAAAACTGGGTAGTACCGGCAAACACGTCCTTGAGGACTCCAGACAGGACGTTCAGTAATTCAGGCACCAGCGTCATAAAGACAGCCCCAAAAATGGACCCGAGGACGCTCCCTAGCCCGCCCACGATCACCATTGCCAGATATTGAATGGACAGGTAGAAAGGAAAGTGCTCCGGGGTGACGATCCGCATAAAACCCACCCACAGGGCTCCCGCAATTCCCGCATAGAAAGAGGATATGGCAAAGGCAATAAGCTTGTAACGAAAAAGATTGATCCCAATGATCTCGGCAGCAAGGTCACGATCCCTGATTGCCACAAAGGCCCGGCCCACGCGGCTCCGTACCAGGTTGCGGGCATATCCCACTGCCAGCACCACCATGATCAGCGTGAGAAAATAAAACCGCTTCTCGGTGTTGAGAAGAAATCCACCCAGGTTGGGAGGAGGGACATTGATCCCCCGGATGCCATGGGTCAGGCTTTCCCAGTGGATAAAGAAGAACTCGAAAATAAACTGGCCCGCCAGGGTGGCAATACAAAGATAAAGGCCTTTTACCCGGAGGGAAGGGATGCCGATGATCAGGCCTGCAATGGCCGCCATGATTCCGGCACAGGGAAGGGCAAGCCAGAATGAAAAACCTAGCCGGGTGATAAGGATAGCAGAGGTGTACCCGCCTACCCCCGCGAAGGCCGCGTGTCCGAGAGAAATCTGTCCGGTAAAACCGGTGAGGAGGTTCAGACCCACCGCAGCAATCACGGCAAAACCGATCATATTGGCCACGTAGAGGAGGTACGGATTTGCCAGGAAAGGAAACGCCACGAGAAACAGGAGGAAAAGGCCCAGCCAGCATTTCACAAAGAGGGACTGAAAAATCTCTTCGTCCTTGATGTACGTTTCCTTAAAATCCCCACATCTCATGGTGTGCTAACGGCTCCTTCCGCCTTCCTTATTCCACCTTCCATTAGACCCTTTCAATGATCTCTTTTCCAAACAACCCGTAAGGACGGATCATCAGGATAATCACCAGGATAAAAAAAGGTGCCACGGCTTTAGCCCCTCCACCGACAAGAGGGTCTATGTAGATCCCGGTCAAATTCTCCAGGATGCCGATAATCAGCCCACTGAGAATAGCCCCCCCGATGCTGTCAAGGCCCCCAAGGATAATCACGGCAAGAACCTTGAGGCCGATGTCACCCATGTAGATGCTGATACCGCTGATATTCCCAATCACGATCCCGCCGATAACCGCTGCTATAGCACCAAAACTCCAGGACAGCGCAAAAATCCACCTGACACTGATGCCCATGGAAAGAGCCGCCTGCTGGTCGTTGGCCGTTGCCCGCATGGCCACGCCGGTTCGGGTGAATTTGAAGATCAATATGAAAATAATGGTGCCGATAAGGGCAAATATGAACCCCCAAAGCAGCCCGGATGGAACAATGGCAACACTGAGATCCAGGGGCTCCGGCGGAAAAATTTCAGGAAAGGAACGATAGTCAGGGGACCAGATGAGATGCGTGAGCCCTTGCACGACAAAGGCCAATCCAATGGTCACCATGATGACGGAGATAATGGGCTCACCGATAAGCTGCCTGAGGATCACCCGTTCAATAACAACGCCCAGGACAAAGGCAAAGGCAAGTGTCCCCAAAAGAGCGACCCAGAAGGGAGCCCCGGAGCCGGTAAGGATGGTCAAACAAACAAAGGCACCCAGGGTCATGAAAGAACCGGTGGCAAGGTTCAGGATGCTGGTAGCCTTATAGATGAGCACATAGCCGAGCGCGATCAGGCCGTAAACACCGCCCGTGGCGACACCGGTGATGATAACCTGCAGCAGAATATCCATGCACAGAGTCCTTGTTTATGAACCTTGTTCTTGGTCGAGAGGCCAACAAACTGTCAAGGCTCACTATAATAGCAGGATCTTTTTTTTCTGGATACCGATGAATTCTGCGAATCGAGGTTGAGATTTTTTGGCTAGGAGTCTGCAGGATATTCATAGACCAGTGAGGCTGGATTGTCAAACGCAAATGCCGATCTTCAGTAAAAGGGAACACCCTTTCCACTGGCAGGATCTCTCGAACAAAATTTTTTTCTCCCGCTTTCTTGCTGCAGCGTGTTGTGCAGCCGAAATACCGGTGCGCCGAGTAGATCTAGCTGATCCAGCCGGTATACCGGTCACTGGCTGTCCCAATGGAGAGTGGAGTAATACCACGGAGATGAAAGGTTTCAAGGTTGGACAAACATGCATCCGGCATAAGATGATTATTACTTACGCCGGCGTTTTATTGCATTCTTTCTCCTCTGGACCCTGAACTGCCGGTACATTCTCTTAAGACGGTCGAACCGCTCCGGTCCGAGGATCCTCCTGACCTCCAGGAGGAATCGAAATCGTTCCCGGGCAAGATTTTCGCGGGCCCGTTCCAGCCGGTCATACTGCCTTCGTACCGCGTCATCATCAAGAGACCCCCTGTCCAGGAGGGCATCCAGGTCTAAACGCGCCCGTTCCAGTTCACTCTTCAGGTCGATGAGTTTCCGGCGATTTTCAATAAACAGGTCATCCAGTTCGTTTTTTTCATCTTTCCTGAGGTGGAGCTCCTTGGAAACCCGCGGCAACCGCCACCACTTCCCGGCCGGCCTGTCCTGCCCCATGGCCAAAAATGGTGTGCCAATCAACGCCATGAACAACACGCCCGTGAGTATTTTTTTCAACATCTCGAAACTCCTCTGATTCTTAGAATCATTCCCCGTGCCCCTCACACCGGAGACGAATCACCGGGCTCTTCCCCGGCCTCCGGAATCACAAAGTCCATCAAATCCTCATCCACCTCGGCATACCCCTCTCCTGAAATGGCACGGTACACCTGTGGAAGGGGATTTTCAACCAGCTCGTTAATTTCCGCCATGAATTGCCCATCTTTTTGTATTTCCGCCTCAACCCCGGCCAAGCGGCTCTGGGGAAGCCTGATGAAAAAGTTCCACCCGAGAAAAAAAACCACAAGGACCGCGCACACGGCAGAGGCGAGAGCCCAGGAATGATGCCCCGCAAGCCATCCCAATGATTTCTCCCTTGTTTCAGGCAGCACCACGGGCCTCTTGGGGCGAGGAGCGAGCCTGGAAGCCGCGTCACCCAGTGCCGCCAGATCACGCTCGAGACGCACCTTTTCTTCCCGACATTCACTGCACCGGTCCAGGTGCTCCTTCAGGTGCCGCGGCAATTCGGTTTCATCAATCACCGAACGTATAATCTGGTCCTCGGTAAGGTGTTTGTCTGCATACTCTTTCATTGGATTCCACCTATTAATGCCTGTATCCCCGGTTCTTTCTTGAATTTTTTCAAGGCCCGGTAAAGATGGGTCTTGACCGTGCTCTCTCCCTTCCCCAGGGTTTCAGCAATCTCCCTGAGGGTCAACTGATCCAGGAATCGCAGAACAAAAACTTCCTTTTCGAGCCTGGAGAGTTTCTTCAAAAACCCACCGATCTGATTCCAGAAATCTTTCTTCTCCACATTCCGCAAGGGTTCTGCGTCGGTTTCCCCCTCCTGCTGTTCCATTTTCAGGGCACCGGCCTCGCCGGGAGCCCCCATGAAAAACAACAATCGCTTTTTCCGATAAAAATCTCTTACCCGATTTATTGCAATGGAAAAAAGCCAGGGCCGAAAGCGATCCACCTCCTTGAGTCTCTTCACCCCTTTGAAAGCCTGGATGAAAATATCCTGGGTCAGGTCTTCCGCGTCGATCTCGGAGCGGATACGGAAATACACCATGCGGAAGATATCTTCGTGAAACAGAGAAACAAGATGACCGAAGGCGGCCCGATCTCCCTCTTTTGCCCTCTTTACAACGTCTCCGATCTGAGAGCCGGTACCCGCCGTCTTTGCAGCTCCACTGGTCTTTTCGGTCTTTTCCCGCATTTATTTACTATACCAGTCCGACGGGCACCTGTCTCTCAGTTTTTGTTGTTACCTGGTTACATCATTGTGTTTATAGCGGTAAATACGATGGCTGGCCCGGTCCTGCATAAATTCCAGGTGGGCCCTTTCCCATGGTTGCAGTTCCCCGTCGCTCCATGCCCTCCGCTTGGTCCGCTGAATTCTTACTTGCTGGCGCTCAAGCCCTCGGACCTCTCCCCGGGTCAGTTCGCCGCTCCTGACTCCCTGGCATATTCTTTTCTGTTGTCGGAACTGCCGATGTCCCACTCTCCCGGCCGCCGTTGCCACCCCACTGAACGCGAATAATCCAGCCAGCGCTCCTATTCCCACGAGAATACCAATCTTTTTCATGTCCAAATCCTCCTTCAATCAGAATTTGACCATAAAGACGCTACCCGTGGGATTTTCGTCTACAAAAAAACATAATAGCTTCATAAAAGGGGGCAGGAGGACTTGTTCCCATAGCCGGCGCCCTATTACAACGTTGCGTATTCAACGTGAATTTGGTTTGCGGCAGATAAGGGACACGGGATTGCTGTGGCCCTTCACCACGTATCTTCAACGCACCGTTGACACAGTGGAGAGAATGAAGGATCACGTCAGACGCGTTTGACCGGGCCGAGGGCCACCAGGTAGAGGAGCCGGGCATCCTCGGCAAGCTCCAGGAGCTGCCGTGCTTCCTCGTCATAGAACGCGCCGATCCCGCAACACCCGATTCCCATGGAAGCCGCGGACAGGTAGAGCGTCTCTCCCATGCGGCCCGCCTCCAGCATGGCGAAACGGTATCCCCGCGGGCCAAACCTCTCTTCCAGCGCACCCAGGTCGGCCATGAACAGGAAATGGAGGGCCGCATGGGCAAGCCATGCCTGGTCCAGGCAGATACGGGCCATGTTTTCCACGAATGGCCCTTCT
>JAFDGR010000171.1 GCA_019309145.1 Deltaproteobacteria bacterium
CATTCAGAAGGATCTTTCGCACTGGCTTAATTCATAGCCTGTGTCCGTCCATAAATACCAGAATTGGCCGCCCGCAGGACCAAACCAGAGGGGAGTCGAAACGAACGGACCCCGGATGAGGTCTATTACGACTTGCCTCTTCCTTACGTCGAGGCCGCCTGATTCCTTTTTACTTCTATAAATTCTTCTGGCTCTTAGCTTGTCTCCGCTATCAGGCTGTCCATTTTTTGGAGTCCACCGCCTACACCCATCCCAAGTGATGACCGAGTCTCTCAGATACAAGACCGCAGCAAACCTCAGCTACAATTTAGTAGCAAGGCTTTTCGTATTTGCGCTTTCCTCGGCCACTGGAATTATCCTGGCGCGAAACTTGACGTCAAGTGACTATGGCATCGTTGGTTTCGCGATGATATTTATAGAATTTTTGCAGCGGTTCAATGACTTTGGTATAACCTCAAGTGTCGTCCAAAAGGAGAATATCAAGGAAAAAGAACTTTACACGGCGTTCTTGCTGAAAATCATATTCGGCTTTCTTATGTTTTCGCTGTCGTTCGCGTTGGGATGGGTGAGTCAAATAACCTTCAATGATCCAGCCGTCAAGTGGGTGATCGTAGTCCTCGCCGCCAATCTTTTTTTAGATAGTCTCGGGTTCCTTCCGACGACGATTCTAACACGTGAGCTGAAATTCAAGCGGCTGACGATTCCGCAGATTGGCGCTCGGGTTGTTGCGACGGTCGTCGCTCTAACCACCGTTTATATGGGGTTCAGGTATTGGAGCATAGTCCTTTCGAATGTTGCAGCAAATCTAACTACAGTTGCGATAGTTTGGGTTTTATGCCCGATCCCGTTGAAGTTCAGGTGGGACTCTAATGCCGCGATGGAACAATTGAAATTCGGAAGCAACCTTTTATTTGCCGGCCTCATGGTTCTCGTGCTGCATAATGCCGGGAACTTCACTATTGGTGCGGTCACTGGTGCAGCGGCTCTGGGGTATTATTCCATTGCCCTCAACTGGGGGTGCAAGGTCCCAGGGTTTATCAGCGACGCTATTGGCAATATTCTTCTCTCCACTTTCTCAAGGGTGCAGCGAGATGCAGAAAGACTAAATCGCGGCTATCTAACTATGCTCGAATACGTGAGCTTCACCGCCATTCTATTTAATATTTTAATACTAATAGCTTCGAAAGAGTTGCTTACTTTGGTGCTCGGAGCGAATACCGGGAAATGGCTCCCTGCACTGCTCTCTCTACACATCTTATGTATCTACGGTGCGTTCAGGGCATTATTGGAGCCTGTGAAAAGTCTGATAATCGCCATCGGCAGGCCATCGCTAATATTAAAGTCTAATGCCATTGTGGCAGTTCTGCAGGTTCTTTGCTTGTACCCTGCCCTGGTATCTTTCGATATCGCTGGAGTTGCCGTGGTGGTCACTCTCTCATATTCACTTCAATATTTAATTTATTTCCCTGCTATGCAGAGAGAGATAGATCTTCCCTTTTCCAGCATTTTCCGTTCAATTCGTCCCGCCTTACTGTCGGGCTGGGCTCTTGCTACATTTGGGTGCGTCATTGACCTATTCATGAGTACTTCCTGGTTTTCGCTGGCAGTCAAACTCATCCTGGGATCCATTCTCTACATAGCCCTATACGGCATCATCACTAAATGGAAAATTCTGAAAGAATCTAGAGAAATCATTGGTGCAATTCTTCTGAAACCAGGTGATTCTGAAGTTACCCCGAATTAGTGTTCACGTTTGAACTATTCGTCGCATCCTATTTAACAACGCCCAGTCCAATTCGTCCTGGATATAATCCAATACACTGCTTAATAACCCCGTGAACAATTACAAAATAAAAATTTCTTTACTTACAGGTGGAGATGATCCAAATTATGCAATTCCTCTGGCTTCCTCATTATTATCGCAGGATATTGTTTTGGATTTTATCGGTAATGACGGCATGGTGGGAGAAAAGATTTTTGAGCAAAACAACGCAATCTATTTAAACTTCAGGGGAAATCAGGACGAGAACGCTCCTTTTGTGGGAAAGGTGGTAAGAATTTTAAAATACTATTTAAGGCTTCTAAAATATACCGCTACAACAAATTCCCAAATATTTCATATATTATGGCATAACAAATTTATCTATTTTGATCGGACCTTTTTGATTCTATATTACAAATTTTTTGGGAAAAAAATAATTTTTACAGCCCACAATGTTAACGAGGCTAAACGCGATGGAACGGACTCTCTTGCAAATCGCTTATCTTTATATATTCTTTACAAGCTGGTTGATCATATAATTGTACATACCGATAAAATGAAAACACAACTATTGGAAGATTTTAAAGTCTTTGAAAAAAAAATTACCGTCATTTCCTTTGGTATCAATCCATTTGTTCCTAAATCTTCACTTTCATATGTTGAGGCGAAAAAGAAACTAAGTTTATCACCCAAAAACAAAGCGATCCTTTTTTTCGGGCGAATAGCATCATATAAGGGGATAGAATACTTGTTGCAAGCTTTAGCGCAGCTAATAGAAATCGATGATGCATACAGGCTTATTATTGCCGGAAAAGTAAATAAAGGTTACGCGACCTATTGGGATAATATGCTCAGAATTATTGAAATGCACCGGCTTTCCCCTTTTATTATTCCGAGGATAGAATTTATCCCCGACAATGATATTGAAATATACTTTAAAGCCTCAGACGTAATGGTTCTTCCGTATACTGAGATTTTTCAGAGTGGGCCGCTGTTCCTATCTTATTTTTTTGGGCTGCCGGTTATCGCCTCTGATGTAGGATCATTCCGTGAAGACATCTTGGTCGGAAAAACAGGTTATATTTTTGCACCAAAAAGCTCAGAAGACTTGAGAAACAAAATTGAGGATTATTTTACCACGGACTTATATAGAAACCTGGTAAACACTCGTAAAAATATAATAAAATACGCAAATAAACGTTATTCCTGGGGTAAAAGTGCGGATACAATATTTAATATTTATAAAATATTATAAAATTATTTTATTGTATATTTTGATCAGTTCATACCTGGATGGGCATTCATTTATTTGGCATATTTAAAGCTCGGATAAGTCAGTTGGTTGGAGTTCACTCCTTGTTTATCTGCGTTCATCTGTGTCCCATCAATAAAAGCATTTCTATCATGTAGCCTCTGAGAGGATAAGAGGATACGAAGTTCAGGTGGGCCTATGACCTTTTCATTTGATGAGAATCGTTTTGATAAGTGCCAGGTTTTTGTTATTGGCGATATCATGCTCGATTGTTATTTGTGGGGTGATGTCAGCCGGATATCTCCGGAGGCGCCGGTGCCTGTTTTTCACATCAAAAGCCGCTCCGAGGTGCTGGGCGGGGCCGGCAATGTTTTATCCAACCTTCTCGGGCTGGGTTGTCAAATTACACTTCTTGGCATTCTCGGAAAGGACGAAGCCGGGGACCGGGTTACCGCCCTTTTGCAAAACGACCTAATTCCGAATCTTTGCATCACCTCCGCCCACCAGCCCACTATCACCAAAACCCGGATTGTTTCCATCGGCCAGCAGCTCATCCGACTCGACGACGAAAAGGTTGCCATGCTCGATGATGAGGCTGCTAAAAGCATTCTTGCTGCCATAAATACCCATTTGGCTGATGCCGATGCCGTTCTTTTGTCCGACTACGGCAAGGGGCTTCTACAGACACCAGGGATTTCCCAGGAAATTATCCGGATGGCAAAGGAATCGGGCAAGCCGGTGTTCGTTGACCCGAAGGGAAAAGACTGGAGGCGCTACCAGGGGGCCACTTGCATCACCCCGAACAGCAAAGAGATGGAACAGCTCGCCGGAGTAAGCCTTGAAAATAGGAAAACCCTGAGGACCGAAATGGTCCGCGTCATCGAAACCTACGGTCTTCAGTGGCTGCTGGTTACCCAGGGGGCTGCCGGAATGACGCTGGCAGGAAGAAACTGGGAAACGGTCGACATTGCTGCAAACGCCCGCCAGGTGTACGATGTTTCGGGCGCGGGTGACACCGTGATCGCGACCCTGGCGGCCGGCGTGGCGTCGGGCATGGCGTTTCCGGACGCCGCCCGGCTGGCCAATGCCGCCGCCGGAATCGTGGTGGGCAAGGTGGGCACGCAGCCGATCAACTTGGTCGAGTTAAAGGGCGCGATGGGATCGGACGGCACCGTTATGGCCGGAAATTATGTCTCGAAGGTCGCCTCCTGGTCTGCGGCTTCCCTTCAGGTGGAAGCCTGGCGGGCGGCCGGTCGCAAGATCGTCTTCACCAACGGGTGCTTCGACCTGCTCCACCCCGGACACGTCCATCTGCTGAACCTGGCTAAGGACCTCGGGCACCGCCTGGTGGTGGGGCTGAACTCGGACAGCTCCGTTTCCCGGCTCAAGGGCCCGGAGCGGCCGATCTTAGACGAACGGGACCGCGCCTCGATGCTCGGCTCCCTGGACTGCGTCGACCTGGTGGTCATCTTCGACGACGACACCCCGGAAAGACTGATCCAGCAATTGAAGCCCGACATCCTCGCAAAGGGAACCGACTACCGAACCGACCAGGTGGTGGGCCGTGAGATCGTGGAATCCTACGGCGGGCAGGTCCGCCTACTACCACTCCTTGACGGGTACAGCACCACCGCCATCACGAAGAGAGTGTTCGCCACTTCCTCGAATGCTTCGGAAAGCTGTATCCCGTGAAAACCCTTATCATCAAACTGGGTGCCACCGGCGACGTGGTGCGCACCACCACCTTGCTGCATGTGCTCGAAGGCGAAATCCACTGGCTCACCAGCGATAACAACGCGGTCATGCTCGAAGGCGCCGGGCGGATTGCCGAAATCATCCCCTGGAAGGAGGCGCGCGGAATCAAAGGACGGACCTACGACCGGGTCATCAACCTCGAGGACACACTGGAGGTGGCTGCTCTTCAACAGTCACTGCGGACTGGAAGGCTTTTCGGCGCCTATTTGAACGGCGCCGGAAAGATGGACTACACCGACGATGCGAGCGAATGGTTCGACCTGAGCCTGATCAGCCGCTTTGGACGAAAAAAAGCCGACCGGCTCAAACTGGAAAACCGCAAAACCTTTCAGGAGATGATCTTTGCCGGCCTCGGCTACACCTTTTCCGGCCAGCCGTATCACCTTCCCCTTTCCCCGTCGACCGATCTTGCCGGCGACATCGCCATTGCCCCGGAGTCCGGAAATGTTTGGCCGATGAAGCGGTGGGCCTATTTTAATGATTTAAAGATCCTCCTGGAAAAAGACGGATATACCGTAAACTTTTTGCCCCAGAGAAAATCCTTGCTGGAACACATCGGCGATATCCGGAATCATCGCTTCCTCATCAGCGGCGACAGCCTTCCCATGCATATCGGACTGGGGTTCGGAATCAAGTGTCTCAGCATTTTCATCTGTACCAGCCCGTGGGAAATTTATGACTATGGCGTGCAGAAGAAGATGGTCTCACCCTATCTGGAAAGATATTTTTACCGGCGGGATTTCGATCCCGAAGCACCCGCATCCATTCCCCTTGACCAGGTATACCAGGCCGTTAAGGCGCATTTGACCGAAGCCGGCCGATCGGAAGGGCTGACGGGGTTGGTTCGGTCGAACGAGGCTGCATACCGGGTTTCAAATTAAAAAGAAGCTACAATTTCATTTCGGGTTTAGTCAATGAAAAGGCGTTCAGAAGGATGAAAGTGTCCCTTCTGACAGCAGGTAAGGACAAACAGTACGTTCTTGGACTGTTATCGGGTCTGGTGAGCCATGGGATCCCCGTGGAGTTCATCGGCAACGACGAGATGCAGCATGCCGCAATCGTTAAAAACCGAAATGTCAGATACCTGAATCTGCGGGGCGACCAAACCGGGGCAGCATCGTTGCGGGCAAAGGCGCTGCGGGTTTTGAAGTATTATTGCAGGCTCGTAAGCTATGCCTGGCAGACGGAATCTGCCTTGTTCCACATCCAGTGGCTCAACAAATTCATTCATTTCGACCGGACGCTTCTCAACGTGTACTATAAAGCGCTTGGAAAGAAACTGATCTACACAGCCCATAATGTCAATATGGGGGAAAGGGACGGGAAAGACACCTTCTTCAACAGGATTACCCTTAAATGCTTATACGAGATCGTGGATCATGTTATCGTTCACACCGAAAAAATGAAAGCGGAGTTGATTGAAGGATTTAAAATCGGCCCTGAAAAAGTCAGCGTGATCCCCTTCGGCATCAACAATACCGTCCCGAATACGCCGATGACCCCCACGGAAGCCAGAAGGAGACTTTCGCTCAATGCAGCGGAAAAGGTGCTCCTGTTTTTTGGGAACATCGCCCCCTACAAAGGCTTGGAGTATGCGATAGAGGCCCTTGGAGAATTAGAACCGAATTATCCGGATTTGAAGCTCATTATTGCGGGGCGGGTGAAGGAATGTCCAGAGTATTGGCAGCGGCTTGAAAAGCTGATGAAAGAACGCAACCTGGATGACCGGATCATGAAGCACATCCATTTCATACCGGACGAGGATATCGAAATATATTTCAAGGCGGCGGATGTCCTCGTGCTGCCCTACCGGTTTATTTATCAGAGCGGGCCGCTTTTTTTGTCCTACTTTTTCGGGCTTCCTGTGATCGCATCCGACGTGGGCTCTTTCAGGGAGGATGTCATTGAAGGAAAGACCGGTTTCATATGCCGGCCCGAGGACGGGCGGGACCTGGCGGATGCGGTCCATCGGTACTTCAGAAGCGGTCTTTACCATCAATTGGAAAAACGGCGTGAAAGCATCAAGACATATGCCGAGGAGAAATATTCCTGGGAAAAAATCGCCGAAAAAACAATCAATCTTTATCGAAATGTCGCCAGGATGCCGAATAACCCTTTTTTTGCAAAGTGTTCTCAGTGAACGAACGCGCAACGGCAGATACAATAACATGTGTTGAGGAGCTTTTCGTTTGAGCCAGATGTCGAAAATCCATATTCATCCTTTTTGCGGGGTCATCAGCGCCAAAGACCGGCACCTGCTGAATGCGCACCGAAGCGCCCTGGTTTGGTTTACGGGGCTTTCCGGCAGCGGAAAGTCGACGCTGAGCCATGCTGTCGAAGCACGATTATACGAATTGGGTGTGAGGAGCTATGTGCTCGACGGCGACAATGTGCGGACGGGTCTGAACGCCGATCTCGGCTTGAGTCCGGAGGATCGAAGAGAGAACATCCGGCGGATTGCGGAGGTGGCAAAACTCATGGTGGACGCCGGGTTGCTCGTCTTCGCCGCTTTTATCGCCCCTTACCGGGGCAGTCGAGCGTCTGTCCGCCGGGTGATGGCGGGTCTGCCTTTTTATGAGTGCTATGTGAAATGCCCGCTTGAGGTTTGCGAACGACGGGATCCAAAGGGACTGTATCGAAAGGTGCGGACAGGGGAAATTCGGAATATGACCGGCGTTTCGGATCCGTATGAAGAACCGGAAGATCCGGATCTGGTGGTCGACACTTCCCGCATGAGCCTCGATGCGTGTGTAACCGAGGTTGTCCATTTTCTATGCCGGGAAGGCATTGTGTTTGTGGGGTGAGGGGGGTGGGAAGGTTGGGAGGTTGGAAGGCGATAAGGGCGGGCACAGGGCTCAAGGCGCAAGGCGCAAGGGGGAGAGGCTGGAAAGCTGGGAGGCTGGGAAGATCGAAGGCGGTAAGAGCGGGCGCAAGGCGCAAGGCGCAGGGCGCAGGGCGCAGGGCGCAGGGCGGATGAAAGAAGGTTAGAAGGCCAGGAAGCTGGATTTGTTATGGGTTCAGCCAGTTTTCGATTTTAAGGCCGGGAATCCGCACAAATTCCTTTGTATCAAGCACCGCATCAAGGAATAAGGCGTGAGCAGCTATGAGCAGATCCATAGCCCCTATCGGCGTTCCTTTTTTTTGAATTCCGGCGCGGATTTGCCCGTAGATGTTTGATGCCTCACCGGGCCAGTCCAGAAGAATAACATATTCGAGAAAATCATTAAGGGCGGCTGAGTTCTGTTTTTTCTTTTGCGAAAATTCAACTCCAAACCGGAGTTCCGCTGCAACGATGCCGGATATTCCGACCTCTTCAGGTGCGAGTTCCGCCAAACGCTTCAGCATTGTTTCAGGGCGCTTTTTGATGAGGGCAATGCAGATATCGGTATCCAGCATATAGCGGATTACCATGGTTTTTCCCCTTCCGGCTCAGGATCTTCTATAAAATCGGGGAAATCGTCGCTGAAACGACGCCCTCTTTCAAAATAATCCTGCCAGCTTTTTTGCACAGGCCTGAGCACAAGATCTCCATCTTTCCGAAAAATCTGGACTTTTGAAACATCAAGTTTGAAATCTTTTGGCAGTCTAACAGCCTGTGAATTTCCGGATTTAAAAACTCTTGCTGTTTTAATCATTCTTGTCCCCCCCACAGTAATTGATATACGTATTGTATATACATCATGGAGAATAATGTCAAGAGGAATCTGCCTGGGAGGCTGGGAGGTTAGAAGGCTGGGAGGCGGAAAGTTGGGAGGCAATAAGGGCGGGCACAGGGCGAATGAAAGAAGGGCACAAGGCGCAAGGCGCAGGGCGCAGGGGAAGAAGGTCGGAAGATTGGGAGGCTGGAAGGCTGGGAGGACAAGAGGCAATAAGAGCAGATACGGGGCACAAGGTGACGGTGGATAGGCCCTTTTTATCCGATCAAGATGCTTTGAGTAGAGGAAGTTGAAATCGGCCGGCGACAATACCGGGAACCGTGATGTCTTCGTCGAGAGATTCCCACCGTAATGCAAATCCGTCCAGGCGCAATTCCACCTCTTTTAATTGTTCGTCAGTCGCTTTTGAAAGTATCCTGAACCGATCCGCCGGAAATCCGATGATTCTACCATCGGTGAGTTCAATGTAAATGGTTCTTCCCTCGGCCCAAGCTCTAATCGCTGTGGTCTCAATGATTTCTGCGCTGTCACCTTCCGATTTCATAATATTTTTCCTTTAATAGGCTTAAATTTTCGTAAACCATCCTTTAAAGCCTCCCCGCTGCAAGCAGCGGGGAATCTTCGCCGTTAGGAATTTTGCCAATTTAAAGATTCGCTCGTTAACCCCGCAGCAAGCTGCGGGGAATGCGCTCGCTGTATCGGTTCAATCGCTCTAACGGTTCTCGGAGGGACGCCTTTATTGCGGGCAAGCCTCACTGGATCAAGCCAAAATTTACATTCCCCATCCGTTGTGGCGACATGAACATGAGGGGGCTCCTCCCCTTCATCGGAATAAAAATGAAATCGGTATGACCCGATTCGTAATACTGTCGGCATAACCCAAAAAGCCCCCGGTGCACGTTTACCGATAAAGATTATTTATTCATAAACGGTTTTCCTTTTTTTGTCAACAGTGACGGGAGGTTGGAAAGCTGGAAGGTTAGAAGGTTGGAAAGCCTGAAGGCTGGGAGGCTAGAAGGCTGGAAGGGCGGAAGGTTGGGAGGCAATAAGAGCGGGCGCAAGGCACAGGGCGCAGGGCACAGGGCGCAGGGCACAGGGCGCAAGATAGTGTTAGTTGTCAGTGTTAGTGTTAGAAAAAGGGGCAAGGGGGGAAAGGCTGGAAGGTTGGAAAGCCTGAAGGCGGGGAAGCTGGAAGGCGGGGAGGCTGGAAGGTTAGGAGGCCTGGAAGCGATAAGGATGGATTAGCGGTTCGTCTTTGTTGTGAAAACATTTTCACAATCCCGAATGCCACTATTACATAAATATCCTATTCGAAGTCCTCATTACCCTTCGCGGTAATTTCCATTTATCCGCAACCTATTTTAAATAATACAAAGTTGAATGTACCCCGTTGTTTTGGCATGCAATGTGCTTTGTTTGGATATTTCTTGAAAACGAGCGCGTGAAAAGGTGGCGGCATAAGGAGGACGGGATGAGATTGCAAAGAATTTTTTTCGCCCGATGGTTTGCGGTGGGGTTTGTTATCGCGGCGATATTCGGTGCCTTGCCGTGCCCGGGGCATGCCGCGACCATCGATTCGTTCCAGGCCAACCAGATCTCCTGGTTCGGGCTGAGCACGCCGGACTGGGGAGAAATTTCCTTCAACCTTTCCAGCGCGTCGGCGTCGGCGCAATACCTGAACATCATCGATCCCGGGGTGTCAGGGGACGCCGGGTGGATGGTGCAGAATTTTCCGGTGCTGCCGGGGTTGGATACGGATCACCGGTATGCCACCACTTTCAACCTGGCGGATTCGCCGCTGGGATCCGGGATCGAGTATCAGCTTACCGACGCTTTTTTGGATACGGCGCCGGCCGCAGGGACGGGTACGGCGGTGGACATCGGCACGATCGGCACGGTTTCCTACAATGCCAATGACATCAACGGCCGAGGGGGTGACGGTATCACGGATGCGGGGAGCGTGGCAGCTCCCCTGGCCAATGGATCGCGGACGTTCAACTTGTATTCCTCCTTGGGAGAAGTCTCTTTGCATTCCGGTGTGCCGGACCAGGCCCAGGGAAAAAACGAGTGCGCCCCCACATCGGCGGCCAACAGCTTCGAGTGGCTCAACAAGGAATATGATCTGGAATTGCCGGACAGCCAGGACACCGCCTCGGAAATTCTGGGCATTTTAAAAGACAGCACCCACATGGGGACGAGCGCGACTTCCGGCACCGGCGACAGCAGCATGATCCAGGGCAAGCTCCAGTTCATCGACGATCACGGTCTGCCCCTGACCGTGGAGTTCCAGGACGACAGCCTGGGGGATCAGACGCATTCGGGTCTGACCGCCACTTCCGAGGGCACCAAGCCGACGTTCGACTTCATCATGGAGCAGCTGCAAAAGGGCCAGGACATCGAGCTGGGGATGACCTGGTGGGATGAAAAGAATAAGAAGTGGTCGGGCGGACACTGGGTCACCGTGGTGGGCGCCGTGGAGTTCGGCGGACAGCAGGGGATTTTCTACAACGACCCGGATGACGGGAGCACCCAGACCAAATTCAGCTTTCTGGATGCGTCGGACAAATCCGGGTTCAGCGGCTTTTTGAGGCTGGAAGGCGAAACCTACAACGCGGTGGATATCGTGGTGGCGGAGTCACCGTCGGTGCCGGAACCGGGGACGCTGGGGCTGGTGGGAAGCGGGTTGGGAGTGCTGTTGATGGCAGGAAGAAGGCGCAGGGGGGTAAAGGCCAGAAGGTTGGAAGGCGGGGAGGTTGGAAAGCTGGGACGTGGGACGTATTGAACTTTTAAACTTATCAAGCGGGTAAGCCAGGAAGCTGAAGGCAGAAGGCTGGAACGAAGACGCAAGGCGCAAAGCTGAAGGATTGGAATTGTAAAAGATATAAGAATATTCGTCAGTTTTGGCTTTGCCATTAGAAAAAGGATAATCGTCGGAGGATGACATGAAAAAAGTATTTTTGTGCTGTATCATCCTATGTTCTTTTCTCCTATGCCAAGCTCAAAACGCCGCGGCTGACTCTTTTTATATATGGGAAGATTTTGGTGGTACTTGGCATGACGCAAACAAAACAGGGTATGATGATGTTAATCTGTGCTGGGCGGCCGCAGCCGCAAACGCTATCGCGTGGACCGGTTGGAACTATGGAACCGGCTATGACACCGCACAGGATATTTTTTCCCATTTTAAATATCACTGGTCGGATGGGCTTGGCAACTCCAGGATCGGCATGCGATGGTGGTTTGACGGTACCAACGAGGGTGAAGGAATATCGGGCCTGGCTGTGATCGAGGTTGACGGCGGCGGCGCCTTTTGGACAGGGTATGACTTTTACGATTATTTATCAAAGTGGCATGATTGGGAAGAAACAGATTACAGCCAATCGCTTTACAGGATACAGGACTATCTCCATGCGGGGCTGGGGGTTTCAATCGGTATTTATGGCAAAGGGTGGGGGCATTATATAAACATTTGGGGATACGAGTATGATTCATCCGGGAATGTCCTTGGTCTTTATCTGACAGATAATTACAACACCGATTCGGTGCTCCAATACTTCGATGTTTCATTATATGCCGACAATTACTGGCATCTGGTTGGGTACTACGATAATCCTCGGATTGGTAGGGTATACGGTTTACAGCAAAGGGTTCCGGAGCCGGGGACCCTGGCGCTGTTGGGAATCGGTGTGATCGGGTTGGCGGCGGTTCGAAAAAGATCGGAAAGCTGGAAAGCCGGAAGGCAATAAGAGCAGGCGCAAGGCGCAAGGGGGAGAGGCCAGAAGGCGGGAAGGCCAGAAGGCAATAAGGGCGGGCACAGGGCTCAAGGCGCAAGGCGCAAGGGGGAGAGGCTGGAAAGCTGGGAGGCTGGGAAGATCGAAGGTGGTAAGAGCGGGCGCAAGGCACAAGGCGCAGGGCGCAGGGCGGATGAAAGAAGGTTAGAAGGCCAGGAAGCTGGATTTGTTATGGGTTCAGCCAGTTTTCGATTTTAAGGCCGGGAATCCGCACAAATTCCTTTGTAT
>JAFDGR010000172.1 GCA_019309145.1 Deltaproteobacteria bacterium
AAATCCGGGCTGGTACCTCATAAGTAGATTGCTGTTCAAAATGCGCAGAAAAAAGTTCCTGTCATCGCATTCAATACCAAATTCAAAAATCCCAATGTCAAATCAATGTCCAATTTCCAATGACAAAATCAGATAACAGCTTGAGCGATGTTGCAGCGGTCGTCCAGTGTCGAAGAGTAATATGTTTTGTCATTTTATCATTTGGTTTTCGGATTTATCCGGAAGAGGGCTTTGCTGGTTCTTTCACAGGATGAGTTTCACTCCGTCAGTAAACCATTGGGCAAAGTAAGCCATCCCCTCCACCTTCAGCTTTCCATCAGCCGCGGCCTTGAACGATTCCTCATCAATCCTGGTGATTCCCTCCCCGCATCGACGACACCTTTCCCCGGTCAAAAACAAAAAGCCGGCCCCGCCGGCCGTCGGCAGTCTTGATGAGAACCCTGGCCCGCATGGTGCTGATATATGTTCTGAAAGGAGCGTTTTTCCTGGATGCCTTTCTCAGTTTCCTGGAAAGGATCAGGAGCAGCAGGGAGAACCGCATAAGAAACCCCCTCTCATCAAAGAATGGATTGTTGAAAAATTTTTTTGGATCAGAATAACTCCAATGGGATCAGTGTATCCGAAAGGAAAGCACGCTGTCAAACGCCCTTTTGGTGCCTGTTCTTTCTCTGCACAAAAAAGCACTGGAAGTATCTGTCCCAATAGTATAGTTTTTTTCATAGGTGGACTTTTTGAGGAGGTGCGAAGATTATGGCCGAAGAGACTTTGGAAGAAAAATACCGGCGCGCAGCCGGGGTGATTTGCAGACAGGGAATGATCCCTTTTCCGGTGAACGACACGACCATTTCCATCATGAAACACGTCATCGGGGATGAAGAGGATGAGCTGGATTTGATCTTCGCTTTTCGGGACACGAGCTCGAAGACCATGGAAGAGTTGAAAGCATCCAGCGATTTTTCCGAAAAGCAAATCGAACAGCTCGCATTGAATCTTGCCAGGAAGGGGCTCATATTCAATCAGCCCAGTTCGGCCGGCATCATGGTCTATCGATTGCTCCCCCTCATGAATGTCGGACTGATGGAATATAAGTTCATGGGTGAGCTCAAGTGGAACGAGGATGAACGGTTGCTCGCCAATTTATTCCAGAAACTCATGGATCAAGTAAGAGACCAGGTCCAGGCAAACTATGATCAACTCGTCCCCATGCTTCAAAAGGCGCCGCCGGTCGATCGCACTGTTCCCATCCGGAGCACGGAAGAAGGGGACACGATCCGGATCATTCCCCTTGCCAGGGAGGTAGAGGTTCCGGAAGAGTTTGTTCTGCCAAGCCAGTCAGTGGACGAGATCATTGACAAATTTGACGATATAGCCGTGGGCCATTGTTTTTGCCGTCAGCGCCGGGCGGTCATGGGAGAACCGTGCAGGTTTGACGCACCCACGAGGACCTGTTTCACTTTTGGGAAATCCGCTCGGCATACCGCGGCCCAGGGTTTTGCCGAGATGATCTCAAAGGAGGAAGCACGGAGGATCATGCGGGAGGCGGAAAAAGCAGGGCTCGTGCACAAGGCGTTTCATCCCAATGCCAAGGTGTCGCGTCCGGAAACAAGTATCTGCAACTGCTGCAAGGATTGCTGTGACACCCTGCGTCTCTGGAGAGACGGTGCCTTTCCGCTGATTAACTCCACCTATTACCTTTCCGTTATAGATGAAGAATTGTGCATCGGTTGCGGGATCTGTGTGGAGCGTTGTCCCACCGACGCAATAACATTGAACGACGAAGGAAAAGCACAGCGGGATGAGAACGCCTGCTTCGGTTGCGGCATCTGCGCACGCTTTTGTCCGGAAGAAGCCGTTTCGCTGAAAGAAGGCCTGCGGAAGGTGTCCGTGCTCCCGCCGCGGTTGCGTTAGCCCGGGTTAGGATGCTTGAGGGGGAACCATGTTCACGGTAGGAGAGATTATTGATCTTGCCATTCGTATAGAGAAAAACGGAGAGAAGATTTACAGGAAGGCAGGAGGCGAGGTTTCTGATCCTTCCCTTGCGTCCCTCTTGGAGTGGCTCGC
This sequence comes from Deltaproteobacteria bacterium, assembly GCA_019309145.1. GTDB lineage: Bacteria > Desulfobacterota > DSM-4660 > Desulfatiglandales > Desulfatiglandaceae > B46-G9. The sequence continues at coordinate 2,062 of JAFDGR010000172.1, forward strand.
AGACGAAGAACTTGCGCATGAAAAATGGTTCGTGCAACTTGGGGAAGAAGTGGAGCCGAACGTGGAAGTGCCCCGGCTGGAAGAGATGGGAAAGGAGATCCTGCGAGGCGTCCTGGGAGATCAGGCCTTTTCTATCAAAGAAGTGGATTTTTCCAGGATGGAGGACATCAACGATCTTCTTTCCCTGTCCCTTGAGTTTGAAAAAGACACCATCCTGTTTTACGAGATGCTCAGCGAATTTATTGATGATGCGGAGACCATCCGACAGCTCGGAAGGATTATTGAAGAGGAACATCGCCATGTGGAGATCCTGGAGGAATTCCTTGAAAAGGGGGAGGTACCGGAGAGAGGAGGCCATGCCTGAACGGAGAGAACTGAAAAGGGCAAAATTTCCGGGAAGCGAGAGTACCATGCCGTTCCGGAAGGCAGGCGGTTCCACTTGGCTGTATGTCCTCGCGACGCCTCTTTTTTTCGCCATCATCCAATTTCTATTGCAACCCGCTCTTGCGGCCCGGGAAAAGCCAAAAGGGCCGCCGCCCGCAAGGGTGACCGTAACAGAAGTAAAAACAGGCCTGCTTGCTCCCCGTGCTGCATTCATAGGGACTGTTTACTATCGGGAAGTCTCGGATTGCGCTTCTGAGGTCAGCGGATTGGTGAAAAGGGTTGGCTTCGAGGAAGGAGAACGGGTGAAAAAGGGGCAGATTCTGGTGAAACTCACCTCTGATCTGCTTCGCAAAAGCCTCCAGGCCACCAGGGCGTCGTATGAGCAGGTGTTAGCAGAACTGAAGATCGCGCGTATCAACCTGGAACGGAAAAAGCGACTGTACAGGAAAAAGTCCATTTCCAAACAACGTTACGATGACGCACGGTTCCAGGTGATCGGTCTTGAAAAGCAGGCGGCTTCCCTCAAGGCCCAGGTGGATCGCGGTGAAATTGAGCTTCAGAAAAAGAAAATCCGGGCCCCCTTCGATGGGGTCGTGGTAGAGCGGCAGGTGGATGAAGGGGAATGGGTTTCAGAAGGGAAAACCGTCGCGGTGGTGGCCCGTGACAATGTCATCGATATTATTGCCGAAGTACCCGAGAGATACATCCGTTTCATCAAACCCGGGATGAAGGTCGAGGTGATGGTAAATGATATGAAGGTCCAGGGAAAGGTAGTGGCCGTCATCCCCCGGGGCGCTATCGCGACCAGGACCTTCCCGGTGAAAATCAGGGCGTCAAATACCGGTAGTTTTATGGAAGGCATGTCTGCCCGGGTGACCTTGCCCACGGCGAAGGAGCAAAACGTGCTCCTCGTGCCAAGGGACGCGGTAGTCACGGTATCCGGGCGTCCCGTGGTATTTGCCGTTATGGAAGGACAGGCGAGCATGATCCCGGTAAGGATTGTTGGATATGCAGGGTCGCGTGCCGGTATTGAAGCCAACGGCCTCAAGGACGAGATGCTGGTAGTCCTGCAAGGCAATGAACGGTTGCGGAACGGCCAAATGCTCTCATTTCAGCCATCCCAAAAGAAAAAATCCCAGTGAATACCATTAAATTTTCCATAGAAAAACCGGTGACCGTGATCGTGGGGATCATCCTGGTGGTAATTTTTGGCTCGATCGGTTTGCAGAAGATGCCCTATCAGCTGAGTCCCAGCGTCATCGAGCCGGAAATCACGGTGACCACCATTTGGCCCGGCGCCACGCCGTACGAGGTGGAGCGGGAAATTATCGAGGAACAGGAAGAAGTCCTCAAAGGGGTGCCCCGTCTTGTGGAAATGGAGAGTTCCGCCTTCAATTCCCAGGGGACGGTGACCCTGAAATTCAGTATCGGTACAGATGTGGATAACGCTCTCCTCAGGGTTTCCAACAAACTGAACGAGGTCCCGTCCTACCCGGAAAACGTGGATAAACCCATCATCACCGCCACCGGAGCGGCCACATCCCCGGTTATCTGGATGATTCTCAAGACAACGGGGGAAAACCCCGCTTCAGTATATACCTACAGGACCTATTTTGAAAACAATGTCAGGCAATACCTTGAACGGACCAGGGGAGTCGCGGATCTCTTTATCGGAGGAGGCGTCGAAAGGGAGATGCACATCATTGTGCGGCCAGAGCGCCTTGCCGCCTACGGGCTCACGGTCACCGATCTCATCAACATCCTCAGGACGGAAAATGTCAATGTCTCGGCAGGAACCATGGATGTGGGCCGCCGGGCGTATCGGATCCGGTCGGTCGCTGAATTCAAGTCTCCCGAAGATATCCGGCATATCGTCATTCGTTCAGACGGCAGGCAGAGGGTCAGGGTTGCCGACGTGGCCACGGTCAGATTCGGTTTTCAAAAACTGACTTCCGCCACCCTTCACATGGGAGAAGAGGGTATCGCCATCGGGATCAAGCCCGAACCGGGCGCCAATATCCTGGACCTGACGGACCGGCTTGAAAAGGTGGTGAGCGATCTCAACGAAAAAAAACTTGCATCGCAAGACATTCACCTGGACTGGGTGTACGACCAGCGGCCCTACATCCGGGGTGCCATCCACCTGGTGGACCAGAACATCCTGATCGGCGGCTGTCTGGCGGTGGTTGTCCTGCTGCTGTTCTTGCGGAGTGTCTTATCCACCGTGGTGGTGGCCATCGCCATCCCCATTAGTATCGTGGGGACCTTCATTTTTATGAGTCTCCTTGGCCGGAACCTCAATGTGGTCAGCCTGGCAGGGATTGCCTTTTCCGTGGGCATGCTGATCGACAATGCCATCGTGGTTTTGGAAAATATCGACCGGCATCGTGGCATGGGCAAGTCCGCCTTCAAGGCTACCTATGACGGCACCCGTGAAGTCTGGGGGGCGGTGTTTGCTTCCACCCTGACAACCATCGCGGTGTTTTTGCCGGTGGTCTTCATGAAGGAAGAGGCTGGCCAGCTTTTTAAAGACATCGCGATCGCGGTGACATCAGCCGTTGCCTTGAGCCTTTTTGTCTCCGTGTCCGTTATACCCATGCTCTCCAACCAGCTTTTCAAGCGGACACCCGGGAAAGGGGTGGATGAAAAATCCAGCGGGATATTGGCCGACGTAGGCAACGGGTTGGTGCGCGGCATCATGGCGCTGGTCAGGGCGGCCACCCGGAACTGGCTTACGCGAACGGCCACGGTCCTGGTTCTCAGCAGTCTTTCTGTGTTCGGGGCCTGGCTCCTGATGCCCAAGACAGAATATCTTCCCCAGGGAAACCGGAATCTCGTGCTCAACATCCTGATTCCCCCGCCCGGACTTTCTTACGCCGAGCGGAAGTCTATCGGTGAGTATGTGTTTGAACAGAGCCACCCTTATTTCGGGAAGGACCACGATGGATTTCCGGGGATCAAGAACATGTTCTACGTCGGGGCGGAGCAGATCATGCTTTTTGGGGCCATCAGTACTGATGAGCAGCGGGCAGGGGAACTCATTCCTCTTTTCAGCCGGATCATTTACTCCATTCCGGGCATGTATGGGGTGAGCATCCAGGCCGGTGTCTTCCAGACAAGCCTCGGGAGGGGCCGGACCATTGAGGTGAACATCAGCGGCGACGACCTGAACCGCATCGTCCAGGTGGGAGGAATGCTTTTCGGGGCCATAAAAAAACAGATTCCCCGGGCACAGATCAGGCCGGTCCCCTCCCTGGAGATGCTTTTCCCTGAAATTCGGCTCCTGCCTGAACGTGATCGGCTGAAGGCCGCAGGACTGAGCGCGCGCGATTTCGGGGTAGCGCTGGATGTGCTCATGGACGGCCGCAAGATCGGGGAGTTCAAGCAGCCCGGGCAGAAAAAGATCGATCTGGTGCTCAAGGCATCCCCAAAAGAAATATCCACCCCTGAAAAGCTTTACAACGCATCTATTGCGGTGCCTGGCGGATGCGTCGTCATGGTTTCTTCATTGGCAACGCTGAAGAGGACCACGGGCATCACCCAGATCCGGCACCTGGAAAGGAAGCGCACTATTACCCTGCAGGTCACTCCCCCCTTTTCCATCCCGCTGCAGGAGGCCATGGAGATCATCAATACCCGGGTCATCGGGCCGCTGGCGGGCAAAGGACTGCTCCAGGGGACCGAGGTGGCTGAAAGCGGGGTGGCAGATAAGTTGAGTGAGGCGCGTCAGGGGCTCCAGTGGAATTTTGTGCTTGCCGCAGTGATCGCCTATCTCTTGATGGCCGCTCTTTTCGGCAACTTTATCTATCCCTTTCTCATCATGTTTACCATACCCCTGGCTGCGGTCGGAGGCCTGTCTGGGCTTAAACTGGTGAATATCTTCATTGCCCGGCAACCCCTGGATATCCTGACCATGCTGGGCTTCGTGATTCTCATCGGGGTGGTGGTCAACAACGCCATTCTCATTGTCCACCAGGCCCTGAATAATATTCGGTTCCAGGATATGGGCCCCCGTGAGGCCGTGCTGGAGTCGACCCGCAGCCGGCTCAGGCCCATTTTTATGAGTGCCTTGACAAGCATCTTCGGAATGCTTCCCCTGGTGCTGGTTCCGGGGCCGGGATCAGAGTTTTACCGGGGGCTGGGAAGTGTCGTCCTGGGGGGGCTGGCGGTGTCTACCGTGTTTACTATCTTTGTCATCCCGGCCTTGCTGCTGTTTTTTATCGGCATGGAAAAGGGCCGGGGGAGAACCGGTCCCGGTCAGGAGAACCCAGGATAGTTCTTGACCGGTTTGGGAAGAGGGCTATAATTTCCAAGTGGGTTATAAAGGCGGAAGCTTGAATCAAGCTTGCATCGATAAAGAGATTTCCAGAGAGGGAGCACCATGAATACATTTTGGCAGTTTGAGATCCTCGGGAACAGTCTCTGGCGGATAATGGCCCTGTTCGGGATTGTGCTGCTGTCTCTTATTCTGGGAAAGATTGCGAAGGTTGTTCTGCAAAAAACCGGATTGCGGTTCGAGAGCCGAAACCGATTTGTCTTGGCTACGACCCTGAAGGCGGTGAGTCGCGGGTCTGTTTTTCTCCTGGCTGCGGCCGGCATTTCGCTCGGTCTCCAGGTCCTGCAATTGAAGGCCTGGGTTGCCGAGGTGTCGGATACCCTGAGTTCCGTCCTTCTCAGTATTGGTATCGGGTATTTCCTTTACTGGCTCGTGGATGTGCCCTCGTCCTGGTTCACGAGAATGGCGGGAAAAACTGAGACCAGGCTGGACGACATGCTGGTCCCCATCCTCCGCAAGAGCCTCCGGGTTACGGTTGTTATCCTGGTGCTTGTGCAGATCGCGCAGATCCTGAGTGACAAGCCCATTACCTCCATCATCGCCGGTCTGGGAATCGGCGGCCTGGCATTAGCCCTGGCAGCCCAGGATACGGTAAAGAATTTTTTCGGTTCGGTCGTCCTGTTCGTGGACAAGCCTTTTGAAATGGGTGACCGGATTGTGGTGGACGGGCAGGACGGTTCAGTGGAAGAGGTGGGATTCCGTTCCACGAAAATCAGGACTCTGGACGGGCACCTGGTCACCGTGCCCAATGGCGAACTGGCCAACAAGATGATCCGGAATATCGGCAAGCGGCCCTACATCAAGCGGATAGCAAACCTGACCATCACCTATGACACCCCGCCGGAAAAGGTGGATCGAGCCATCGAGATCGTCAAGGAAGTATTGGATGGCCATGAGGGTATGCACCCTGATTATCCCCCCAGGGTCTATTTCAATGAACTCAACGCTGATTCCCTGAACATCATTGTCATGTACTGGTATCATCCGCCCGATTACTGGGCCTACATGGGATTCACCGAGCAATTCAACAAAGAAGTGTTCCGGCGCTTCGCTGAAGAAGGGATCGAATTCGCGTTCCCGACGCAGACACTTTACCTCGCAGGGGACCCGGTGAGGCCCCTCACCATTGGCGTGGAACAGCGATTGAAAGGAGACGGGAGAGAATGAAGACAGGG
>JAFDGR010000173.1 GCA_019309145.1 Deltaproteobacteria bacterium
ATCCTCTGCGGGAGATGTGTCCAGGCATGTAATGAAATCCAGGTAAATAACGCCATCAGTCACGGGTATCGAGGATCGGAGTCCAAGATCGTGGCAAAAGGAGACCTTGCGCTCAAGGATTCCGATTGCGTGTTTTGCGGTCAGTGCGTACAGGCATGCCCTGTGGGGGCACTGTACCCCCGGGACCATGTCCCTGATTTCTTCTCACCCGTTGAAGTAAAAAAAGTGCGCACGACCTGTTCCTATTGCGGCGTCGGGTGCCAGCTCTATCTCCATGTTGCTGACAACAAGGTGGTGCGGGTCACCGGTATCGAGGATGTGGGCCCCAATTATGGGAGGCTTTGCGTAAAGGGGCGTTTCGCGTATGATTTCCTGAGTCATCCGGATCGCCTGAAAACACCGCTCATCCGGGAAAATAATGCATTCAGAGAGGCGACCTGGGATGAGGCGCTGGATCTGGTTGCCGGGAAACTGACTGAAATCAAGGAGATAGCAGGACCTGATGCCATTGGTGTTTTTACCAGTGCGCGTCTCACCAATGAAGAAAACTACCTTGCACAGAAAATGACCCGGGCAGCCATTGGCACGAATAATATCGATCACTGCGCCCGTCTCTGACACTCTTCCACCGTGGCCGGTCTGGCCGCAGCCTTCGGAAGCGGGGCAATGACGAATCCCATCGAAGACATAGAAAAATCCAATGTCATCCTCATTACCGGTTCCAACACCACGGAGAATCACCCGGTATTGTCGAGCTATGTGAAGCGGGCGGTGACCCAGAAGGGCGCCAAGCTGATTGTCGTGGACCCCAGGGAAATTGTGATCACCAAGTTTGCAGATATCTGGTTGCGGCAAAGGCTGGGAACGGATGTGGCGTGGATAAACGGGATGATGCACGTGATTATCGAGGAAGGTCTCTATGATGAGAAGTATGTCCAGTCCCGGACGGTGGGTCTGGACGAACTCAAGAAAACGGTGGAGAAATACACGCCTGCCTATGTGGAAGGAATAACCGGCATCCCGCAGGATCAACTGGTTGCTGCCGCCCGACTCTATGCGAGCGTCCCCGCGGCCTCGATCCTTTATGCCATGGGAATCACGCAGCACATCACCGGTACCGACAATGTCAAGTCCCTGGCAAACCTGTCCATGCTTTGCGGCAATGTGGGTGTTCCCGGGGGCGGGGTGAATCCCCTGCGGGGCCAGAACAACGTGCAGGGTGCCTGCGATATGGGCGGATTGCCCAATGTATACACAGGCTACCAGAAGGTGGCGGATCTTGCTCATCAGGCACGTATGCAGGAGGCCTGGGGCATAAAAAGCGTGCCCCAAACGCCGGGACTGCCGGTGACGGAGATGATGAACGCCGCCAAGGAAGGCAGGATAAAGGCCCTTTATATTATCGGTGAAAACCCACTGGTATCGGACCCGGACCTGAACCATGTCAAGGAGTGCGTGGAAAACCTTGATTTTCTGGTGGTGCAGGATATCTTCCTGAACGAGACGGGACGAATGGCGGATGTGGTTCTTCCTGCGACGGCGTTTGCCGAAAAAGACGGAACCTTTACCAACACCGAGAGAAAAGTGCAGCGGGTTCGAAAAGCCCTGGATGCTCCTGGGGAGGCCAAAGAGGATTGGAGGATTCTCTGTGACCTGTCTACGAGGCTGGGGTATCCCATGAGTTATGAAAGCCCTGAAAAGATCATGGAGGAGATCGCCGAAGTTACCCCTTCCTATTGCGGGATCAGGTATGACCGCCTCGAAATAGAAGGGCTCCACTGGCCGTGCACCGGAACGGATCATCCCGGGACCCCGTGTCTCCATATGGACAAGTTTACCTGCGGACTCGGGGTGTTTCACGCCATAGACTATATACCACCCGCTGAATTGCCCGATGATGAATACCCTTATTATCTCACCACGGGACGGGTGCTCTACCAGTATCATACCGGGACGATGACGATGAAATCGGATGGGTTGAACACCTTGGCTCCAGAATGTTTTGTGGAAATTTCATTGGAAGACGCTTCCTCCTGGAAAATCGGCGAAGGAGAGAGGATCAGGGTCGCTTCCAGGCGCGGGGAAATAGAAGCGATCGCACGGATATCCGGGCGGGTCGAAAAGGGAACGGTTTTTATCCCGTTTCATTTTGCCAATGCTGCCGCAAACAAGCTGACACATGCGGCCCTGGACCCCATTGCCAAGATCCCTGAATATAAAGTATGTGCCGTGCGAATAGCAAAAACGTAAGTGCGGCTTGTGATTGCCATTGGAAGGAGATCAAAAGATGCATCAGTTGAAAAACCTGGAAGAAGTGAATCCTGACCTGACTCCAGAAGTGATGTCGCAGGTGGATGAGATCATTGAACAATCCAGGGGAAAACCGGGATGCCTTATACCGGTCCTGGAGGAATGTCAGCGGGTGGTGGGATACCTCCCTCTCGAACTCCAGGAATATATCGGGGAAGGCCTCAATATACCCGGGAGCACCATTTTCGGGGTCGTGACGTTCTATTCCTTTTTTTCAATGGTACCCAAGGGAAGGCATCTTATCAAGGTTTGCCTTGGGACGGCGTGTTACGTGCGGGGGAGCAAGAATATCCTGAAACGTTTGACCGATGATTTCGACCTCGCACCGGGACAGACAACGCCTGATAGACGTTTTTCCCTTGAAACCGTGCGTTGCCTTGGGGCGTGTGGTTTGGCTCCTGCCGTTGTGGTGGATGCGGATACCCACGGAGGTGTCCGTCCCAACAAGCTTGGTGACATCCTTGCAAAATATGAATAACCCACTCATGAAGCTATCACATATAAAGGAAATACTGAAGGCCGATGTGCTGGCGGGAGAGGAGAAGCTCGATTCGCTTGTTGTGGCGGGAACTGCAAGCGATTTAATGAGTGATATGCTTCGGGGGCCGACGTCCGGTTCCCTCCTGCTGACGGGCCTGAACAACATCCAGGTGATACGAACATCAGTCATTTCGGGCGTGGCGGCAGTGGTGCTTGTCCGGGGGAAAAGGCCTACCGCAGAAATGATAACCCATGCAGTGGAACATGATTTACCTCTTTTATCAACGCCGTATACCATGTATTCCGCGTGTGGAAGGCTTTTCCGGGAAGGGTTACGCGGCGTGGAAAACCGGGATTCCAGGGTTTCGGGCGCTGAAAAGAGATAGGTTGCGCGTCTCTCCATTTCAGGAGTGGGCCTCACATGCCTCAACTACAAAAGCGCTTTGATGTACAACCGAGGGATTTCGTGCGAGCCGGCGAAGCCTCGCTCCAGGTGCAAAGAATGTTGCGGAATATCGGTTTCGAAGAACAGATTATTCGCCGTGCTTCGGTGTGCGCCTATGAGGCAGAGATGAACATTGTCATGTACGGGGGAAAGGGAGAGATTGTGCTGACGGTGAATCCGGACGAAATCATCTTGCAGGTCAATGATGACGGGCCCGGCATCGAGAACATCGGAGCGGCTTTACAGGAAGGATTTTCAACGGCCCCGGCGGAATACCGGGAAATGGGTTTCGGCGCGGGTATGGGACTGCCAAATATCAAGAAAAATGCCGATTTCCTGGATATACGATCAGGCCGTCATCAGGGAACCAATCTGAGAATTGTCTTCCATTGCACAGGGGAATCACGGTGAAAAATCAATCAGCATCACCTGCGGCCCCGGTCCAGTATGTGGAAATCGATGAAACGCGATGCAATGGATGCGTTTTGTGTATGAAGGCCTGCCCGACCAAGGCGGTCCGGGTGCATGAGGGGCGCGTGGCGCAGGTCATAGGGGTGTGCGTGGATTGCGGGGAATGCGTTCGGGTCTGTCCACGGGGGGCGATTCGCGCAATCACCAGTGACAAGGGGGACATGGCGAGAGCAAAATACTCTGTGGTGAGTGGTTCAACGGTCCTCTATTCCCAGTTTGGTGAAGAGGTGACGCCCAATGATATCCTCCTGGGCCTGAAGAGAATGGGGTTCTCCTATGTGCATGATCAATCATACACCAACGAGATGTTCAATGTAGCCATCGAACTTTACATCCAGGAGAACAGGGAAAAGCAGCACGCGCCCTGGCCCCTGATTTCTCCGGTCTGTCCTGTTGTGGTGAGATTGATCGCGTGCCGTTTTCCGGCGCTTCTTCATCACATCCCGCCCCTGGCCGCCCCAAGGGAGATCGTCGCGAGGGAAGTGAAAATGCGGCTTTCATTGAAACATGGGTGTGATGTATCAGAGATCAAAGCCCTGCATATTACTCCGTGCCCGGCAAAGATGATTGAGATCAGGGAGCCCTTTTTTCAAAACCATTCCTACATTGACGGCGCGGTGGGAATTTCTGATATTTACGGTTCCCTGAAAAAAAGCATCGAAGAGGTTGAAGAGGACAAGGTCCTCCATCATTCAGGCGGCATCGGTCTTGGGTGGGGCATGTCAGGCGGTGAGATTTCAGGCGTGCAGATGAATTGCCTGGCCGTTTCCGGTCTCCAGGAAACCATCAACTATCTTGAGAAGATAGAGATGGGGAGACTCGCCAATATCGATTACATAGAGTTCAGGACCTGCTCGGAAGGCTGCGTAGGGGGGCTTTTCACGGTAGCCGACAAGTACCAGGCCAAGCGGTACCTGCAACAACTGGTGCGCATGTACGGAGTGGAAAAACGAGTCAAGTATGAGTATGTCAAGAAACTCTATAAGAACGGATGGTTTTTTGCGGAAAAAAACAGGTATGTGGAACAGATAACCCTTCCAAAGAATGCCCTTTCAGAAAGAATTAAAAGACAGAAAAGGGTGGAAGAGGTTCTCGCACAGTTGCCGAGAAAGGAATGCGGCCATTGTGGCTCACCTGATTGCGCGACGTTTGCAGAGGACGTGGTGGACGGCAGGGCTTCCTTGGGCGATTGCCTTTATTTCCGCGGCAAATCAACCAGATCGGTCAGCGTGAAGGAGAAAAGGTGAACGTAACAGACATCGTGAACGAATTGTCTCTTGACCTTTTGGCGGGAGAACGCGGTCTCGATCGGGAAGTGCTGGGCGGATATTGCGGCGATCTCCTCAGTGATGTGATGGCAAATGCGGAGAAAGGAAGCGTTTGGATCACGATCCAGAGACACCAGAACATCGTTGCGGTTGCACTGCTGAAAGAACTGGCCGCGATCGTTCTTGCCAACGGCTACCAGCCTGATCCTGAGACCGTGGAAAAAGCAAAGGAAGAGGGCATTCCCCTGCTTGTTTCCTCGCTTGCAGCGTATGAGCTTGCCGGCAAGCTGTATGAAGCCGGAATGAAGGGAGAGTTTTCATGACAGTCCCTGAGTAGTGCCCATCCACAAATGACAATTTGAGGATGGCAGCTTTTAGCCCTTAGCTAACAGCTAACGGCTCCATCCGGAAATCTCTGATTTATGGATGGATACTAAGTAGCGCGATGAGGATGTGTGCCCCGGCGAATGAAAAAATTCAAAACGGATCTGCATATTCACTCCTGCCTTTCGCCTTGCGGTGACCTGGACATGAGTCCCAGGAGGATCGTGGAAAAGTGCAGGGAGAGGGGTTTGGATATCATTGCGCTCTGTGATCATAACTCGGCGGAAAATGTTGAGCCTGCTATTCGGGTCGGGGAGGCATTGGGAATCCGTGTGCTGCCGGGAATGGAAATTAACTCAAAGGAAGAAGTCCACACGCTGGCTATTTTCGGTCAGACAAACCAGGCCTTTGCCATGCAGGACATCGTGTACGGTTCTCTCACAGGGGTAAACAGGCCGGAGTTTTTTGGGGAACAGGTCAGGGCTAATGAATTTGACGAGGTTGAAGGCTTTAACGATCGGCTGTTGATCGGTGCGGTGGACCTGGGTCTCGAAGAGATTGTTCGCGAGATTCATCGGCTGGGAGGATTGTGCATCGCGTCCCACGTGGATCGTCCCAGTTACAGCCTGATAAGTCAATTGGGTTTTGTGCCTCCCGGTGTGTACCTGGATGCGGTTGAGGTTTCTGATCCCCGATGGGCCGGGAGCGAGGGGAGAGGGATTTTAGAGACCCTTGGGCTGCCGGTGGTGACCTCTTCAGATGCCCATTTTCTCAAGGACATTGGGCGACGCGTCTCTGTTTTCTTTATGGAGACCGCAACGGTGGAAGAGCTTCGTCTGGCCCTCTTGGGCAAATCAGGCAGATCGGTGGAGATGTGATTGCGGGAATTGTCTCTCCATATCCTTGATATCGCGGAAAATGGGATCGATGCGGGGGCGGGCCTCATGAACATTTCCATCCTGGAGGACAAAGAAAAGAATGCGCTTACCATTACTCTTGAAGATGATGGAAGAGGGATTGAGAAGGGTGCTCTGGAAAAGGTAGTAGATCCCTTTTATACCACAAAACGCACGCGTCGAGTGGGCTTAGGTCTTTCCCTGTTTCGAGAAACCGCCAGGCGCTGTGAGGGGACTTTTTCGATCACTTCCCAGGAGGGACAGGGGACGCGTGTAACGGCGACCTTCCGGCTGGATCACATAGATCTCCCGCCACTGGGAAATATGGCGGGATGTATCATCGCCCTGATTGCAGGGCATCCCGAGGTGGAGCTGGTTTACACGCATCGGATAAACCACGAAAAATTCTATTTCGACACCAGGGACTTGAAGAAAGAACTGGACGATGTAGCGATCAATGAGCCGAAGGTTTTGAAATATCTTGGCGAAGTGATCCGGGAGTCAGAAGCAAAGCTCAGGGCGGTGGCGTAGCTGTGTGGTTGCAGCGACCGGGTTGCACATTGGAGGAAACGAAATGGGAAAATTGACGATTGATGATCTCAAGAAAATCAAGGAGAGGGTGAAAAAGGAAACCGCCCTCAGAGAAGGGGGATCCACGGTCAAGATCACGGTCCATATGGGCACGTGCGGGATTGCAGCTGGGGCACGGGAAGTCATGGACGCACTTCTTGAGGAGATGAACGAAACGGACCGGCAGGATATCCGCGTGATCACCTCAGGCTGTATGGGCATGTGCAGCAGCGAACCCAATGTCACGGTGGAGATGCAGGACAAGGACCCGGTCATCTATCAGCACATGGACGCCAATAAGATGCGGCAGGTCTTCAAACGGCATGTCTTGCTCGGAGAAGTCCAGACTGATTTCGCACTGGCCAGAATGAAAGAGGAACAGCAGGAAAAGGAATAGATCGGACTGAAGGAGGCCACTACATGAAGACGTATCGAACTCATTTGCTCCTTTGCGGGGGAACGGCATGTCACGCCTCGGGGAGCGCAGAGGTCAAGCAAGCACTTGAAAAAGAAATCACTGAGAAGGGTTTGGCCGATGAAGTACGGGTGATTGAAACCGGATGTAATGGATTTTGTGCCCAGGGTCCGGTTCTGGTGGTACAGCCTGATTCCATTTTCTACCAGAAAGTGCATGTAGAGGATGTGCCGGAGCTCGTGGAAGAGCACCTGCTGAAAGGAAGGCCGGTGAAACGCCTGTTTTACGTGGAACCTGCTTCCTTCGAGACGATCCCGGGACTGGGAGAAATCCCGTTTTTTTCCAGGCAACTCCTGAGGGTCTTGAGAAATCGGGGAATCCTCGATCCCGAGGTGATTGATGAGTATATCGCGAGGGACGGATACCAGGGAGCGGGCAAGGCACTCCTGGAAATGACCCCTGAAGAGATCGTCGGAGAAATGAAGAAGTCCGGTTTGCGGGGACGTGGTGGTGCCGGCTTCCCGACCGGTCTGAAATGGGAGTTCGCCAGTCGCTCCAAGGGAGATGTCAAGTATGTGCTCTGCAACGCGGATGAGGGAGACCC
>JAFDGR010000403.1 GCA_019309145.1 Deltaproteobacteria bacterium
ATGGGTTACGTGGAAAACATTGCCGACTTATTGGTTTATGTCATCTCGATGGCCCCCGGAACGCATCTTTATGACTACGCAGACAAACCGGACATCACTGCAGCTGAGCTGGTTGCCATTGCCCGCCGGAAGCTCCATCAGGACAATAGGACCCTTAGGGTTCCCTATTGGATTGGCCTTGCAGGCGGGTATATCTTTGATCTAGCTGCCCTTGTGACGGGAAGGCAGTTTCCCATCAGCTCGATTCGTATCAAGAAGTTCTGTGCCGACACCCAGATTTCGACTAATAAGATCCGCGAGACAGGATTCATTCCTCGCTATTCTCTCGAGGAAGGGTTGGAAAGAATGATCGTCGCCGACTTTCAACCCAATTCAAAGCAATGATCGCTACCCATTTCCGGTCATATTTTACCCGCCGTTATTGTGGCGGGCTCATTTGGGTAAATTCTCCATGTCCATGATACCATCAAGAAAGTTGTCGCCCATGACAATTCCTTTACAGCCCTCATCCCTGTTTTTGAGGGAAATGAAAAGCAGTATTTGGAGGAATGGGTAGACACCAACTTTCAGTAGCCTCCATCATGAGTTAATGCTATATTTTATTATCTTGGGAGAGTGCATTTATCGACCGTTGAGGGTTATGAGCAGGCAGGCTTGTTGCTTAGTATTAAAAGCCGTTTCATTTCTCAATCAAACAAGTGGTCCGAATGAGAGGGGAAATACATATTAGCAAAGCTGATCTGCATCCCCATTTGGAATCGAGAATGAATCAGCGAGGTGTGACATTTGAAGAAATTAGACAAGTCATGACAGAGGGCGAGGAGGCTGTTGAATCAAAGCCCGGCACTTTGGGGAAGTCAAAGCCCGGCACTTTGGGGAAGGTATTGGTGTTTCCTTATGATGCTGAATGGGAGGGCCGCTATTACCAGGAGGAGGGCCGCTATTACCAGGAAAAGGAAGTTACAGTCTACTATAAAAATATCGAAGGGCACGGTATTATCATGTTGACTGTCATGGCAAGATATGGACAAAAGTTTTCACGGAGGTAAATAGATATGAAAATGGAATACGATTCAGTTCGTGATCTGCTTTATCTATGGTTTGGAACTCCGGGCACGAAATCGGCTGAAACCAAAACAATAAAACCTGGTGTTTATGCGGATTTTGACAAGGAAGGAAAGCTTCTGGGCATTGAAGTTCTGGATGCCTCGACAGTTTTTCAGCACAGGGTTCAGTTTGAGTTTTCATTGATCCCATCTACCTCTCAAGAAGCAGCGATATAGCATTCCCTTCTTTTCGTACCGATTTTAGGCCAAAATTCACCCGCAGTTACTGTGGCGGGCAAAAATCGGAAAAATTCAAAGAGATCACTTTTGCTGCCATGCTGAAAGACAGCCCCAATATTCGAACCGGCACGGCTACGGTCAAAAACGATCCCCGCATTCTGCCCTTTGGAAGAATCTTACGGAGGGCGAAGATCAATGAGTTGCCGCAGTTGATCAATGTGATCTAATGAGGGACGTTGTTTACTTTTTAACTTATTTCGTAGATATGGCTAATAGCAAGAAGATATTTTGGTAGCTTGTTATGGATTAAGAGAAAAGGATGATAAAATATCGTTTAGATTGTGCTAAGAATTATCTTGAAGATGCTGTTGCGTTATTCAATAAGGGAAGCTTCAACAGTTCGGCCTCGAGGGCATATTATGCATCATATCAAGCCATGCGGGCGGCTTTAGGCGATCCTGAGGACGGAAAAATTTGGAGACATCTTGCAATCATAAAACATTTTGTAAGTGGCTATTGGTTCGCACCGGATCATCCAAAAACTGTGTGGGAGCAGGGGGGACGTTGGCACATTATATAACTTATGCACCATGAAGCTGTTGAGCTGTTGGGATGAAAATGTGCTGTGTATGGTTTTTTTCTTCACCCGTCAAAAATGGATTCTGCTCCTGGGGGATGTGGCCCTGATACTTGTGGCCGCGTATATTTCCCCGCTCATTCGCCTTGGGCACACGGCTGACATCTTTAGCACCTATACAGGTGCGACTACCTTTACCTTGTTTCTGTATCTGGTTTTGATGTATATCTTCGATCTCTATAATTTAAACCGTAATTTTAATTCTCGGGACTCCGCCTTCCGTACACTCCTGGCAGTGATGATCGCCGGGTTTTTCGCTGCCTTCCTTTTCTACT
>JAFDGR010000174.1 GCA_019309145.1 Deltaproteobacteria bacterium
AAGCACCTGATGAGATACAGAGAGGAATATTCTTAATGGCCACCGTACACTTTACTTCTATGCGCAACCCGGAGGACAAGGACCAGCGCTTTTCCCTCCTGGATATCACAAATGAGCCTATAAGCCCCGATTCTATATTTCCAAAAACCAATCAAGTCCTTGCGCAAGGGTTCCCCAAATCTCCTGGGATCTTCATCCGTGGCTATACGTGCTCGCAGGTACCGGAGAATCTCTGCAGCCACCGGGCGGTCCATCTTCAGCAATTGCTTCCTTGCGGTGTCAGAAAACTCAATCTTCCAAGCCAAGCTCTCGCTCCACTTCATCGATAGTGAACGTCCGTTCTTTGTTGCTCTTAATGCGGTCCAGAATCTTCTCAGCCAGATACATATCTTCAAGATCATCCAAATGCCTGAGAATGGCCTCCCTGCCATAAAATGATTTGGTACGGCCTGTTTTTCTGGCAAGAGCGTCAAGCCTTTTTTCAATATCGGGCGGTAATCGCAGCGCCAGCATAAATCATTCCCTCCTTTTCCCCTCGGATTGCTATACATATATAGCAGCAAGGAGAGAAAAGCAAGAAAATTCCAAAATTGTAGTGCGGAAAAGCCCCACGCTTGACCTTCTTCTCGCATGATGCTATAGCATACACCCTGTCAGCACAAAACGACCCCTCTATTAAGGAAGGGCGATTACTATTCAATTTGCCCCTTTGAGAAAGGGGAACACAGGGGGATTTCCTCAATATGACCAAAAACCATCGATTCTTTTTCAACTATATAACATCTCTCGTTTTTCTTGCGCTCCTGCTGTGCCTGGCCGCACCCGCGCCTGCTGCGAACAGGACCCTGGCGCTTTTTCCCTTTGCCATCTACGCGGAACATCCCGCGCCTTTTCTGCGGCAGGGCCTCAGGACCATGTTTCTCTCACGGCTCTCGGGCGGCGGCCTGGACGTGGTTACAGATGAGACCTTCGGATCCCTGCTCACCAAGGATGAGCAAAACGGGAAGATCTCCCGGGAACGGGTGGAGGAAATCACCAAGAAGCTCAATGCCCACTACGGGGTGTATGGGAGTCTCACCTCCATGGGCGGCGGATCCAGCCTGGACCTCTCGCTCCTGGACCTGACCAAGACTCCGCCGAAATTGACTCATGTTTCCGAGGCCATGACCGAAGACCAGTTTATCCCAAAAGTTGCTGAGGTGGCCAACCGGTTCAGGGGCGTCATCGAAGGGAGGTACGCGGGTACCAGGAGGCTGGTCGGCGCTGGAGAATCTACGGC
Organism: Deltaproteobacteria bacterium; assembly: GCA_019309145.1. Lineage (GTDB taxonomy): Bacteria > Desulfobacterota > DSM-4660 > Desulfatiglandales > Desulfatiglandaceae > B46-G9. The sequence goes on from JAFDGR010000174.1 coordinate 1,280, forward strand.
CGCACAAGGACCTGCCGGCGGCATTTTTTCAAGGCTCGGGCAGCCTGAAGGGGCCGGCGGAGAAGAGGGGTTTTTCCGGCCCACCAGACAGTACGGCGCTTTTCAGCCCACGGGCAGGATTTCCGTTCCCCTGTCAGTGATATCTTTTGCTTCGGCCGACCTGACCGGGGACGGGAACCTGGAACTCCTGGTCCTTGGCCGCACCGAACTCCGGATTTACACGAAAAAGGAAAAGGGGTATCGCTTGAGAGACCATTATAAGGCCTCCACAGGCGAGGATTTCCTCAAAGTGAGCGCGGGTGATGTGGACGGCAATGGCACGCCTGAGATCTACCTGGTCAGTTTTTATGGGGAGACGGCCCGCAGCACCGTGCTGGAATGGAATGGAAAATTCAGGAAACGCTTCCGAAAGAGAGGACATCTCCTGGCCGTGAAAGACGCTGGAACCGGAAAGGCGATGCTCCTTTTCTCGGGCACCAGGCTCAATGAACTCTTTGCCGGCGGAATATCCTTCATGGGCTATAACGCGTCGGGCAAGCTCAAGGAGGTCAGATCGCTTCCCCCCCTAAAGAAACTCCGTTTTTATACCCTTCTCCCGTATGACCTCAACAAGGACGGCAGTCCTGAATTTATCGGTCTTGGGAAAGGTGATGCTCTGCACATTTGGGGAACCAGCGGGGAAGTCCTGTGGAAAGAGGATGAGACCATCGGGGGAACCAATAACGCCATCCAGGTGGGCGAGGTCATGGGTGATGAGAACAAGCCGTGGGTCTCCATCAACAGCCGTCTTGTGGTGACCGACATTGACGGGGACGGGAAAAAGGAACTCATTGCCGTCAAGAACATTCCCCTGATAGAATATCTTGAAAACATGAAGGTTTATGTAAAGTCCCAGCTTATTGCCTACCATATCGACGGCGCGACGTTGACCCGCGGCTGGACCACCAGGAAGATCCCCTATTGCGTGACGGATATGGATGCCGCCGGGGACAGCCTCTTCCTGGCAGCCCAGAAGGGGAGGCTCAGCAAGATCGGCAAAGGCAAGAGCCGCATCATGTGGTTCAATTTGCAGTAAAATGATTCTCCATTTTGACAGGATCAACAGGATAGACAGGAAATTATCTGGCCAATCGTGTGATCCTGTCTCCTGTTTTTCTCTGTGAACATTGCGCCTTAAATGAGCGCAGCGAATGGACGGGGTGGAAATGGAACCCTTCAAGAAACGGGGTTTTGCGAGCGACAACAACGCCGGGGTACACCCCCGGATCATGGAGGCCATTGCGCAGGCCAACCAGGGCCACGTGGTGGCCTACGGAGATGACCCTTACACCGAAGCGGCCATCCGAAAATTCAAAGAAACGTTTGGAGAAGAAACCGAGGTCTTTTTTGTTTACAACGGGACCGGGGCCAATGTCCTTTCCCTCCAGTCCTTGACACACTCCTTTCAGGCGATCATCTGTGCCGAGACCGCCCACATCAATGAAGACGAATGCGGGGCTCCCGAAAAGTTTACCGGGTGTAAACTCCTCACCATTTCCACGAAAAACGGCAAGATCACCATCGAGCAGATCAGGCCGCATCTCCACGCACTGGGAAACGAGCACCACGCCCAACCAAAGGTCATTTCCATCACCCAGGCGACCGAACTGGGCACCGTCTATCTGCCTGATGAAATTACGGCGATCACCCGGTTCGCCCACCAAAACGGCCTGTTCGTGCACCTGGACGGGGCGCGGATCTGCAACGCCGCCGTGGCCCTCAACGTGGGACTCCGGGAAGCCACCCGGGACCTGGGCGTCGACGTGCTCTCGTTCGGCGGCACCAAGAACGGCGTCATGTTCGGCGAGGCCGTGATTTTTTTCAACCCAGACCTGGCGCGGGATTTCAAATTCATCCGCAAACAGGGGACCCAGCTCGCATCCAAGATGCGTTTTATTGCCGTCCAGTTCGAGGCACTTCTCACCGATCATCTCTGGCGCAGGAATGCGGAACACGCCAACACCATGGCCACACTACTCGCCCGGGAAGTCCGGGATATCACGCAGGTAGAAATTGTCCAGTCGGTGGACGCGAACGCGATCTTTGCAAAAATCCCCCAGGAACAGATCCAACTGCTCCAGCAGGAATATTTCTTTTACGTGTGGGATGAAGAGCAGTCCATCGTCAGGTGGATGACCTCCTTTGACACCACTGAAGAAGATATCATGGGTTTTGTCTCGCTCCTCAAAAAAGTCCTCGGCTAATCCGGTTATACGAGACTCAAAAAATTTTGTCAGGGAGTGTAAGGATCTTCCACGACAGACGACAAACTTAGAAATGCCATTTGGGGAAAGGATGGCCAATTGCGCTCGTCTGATTCTTCCCACATTGAGAAGTTTCCTTGCAGATCCAAAGGAGAGGACTTAGATTAGGGTATAAGGAGGAAATCATGGAGCATAAAAAATGGCTCGCTCTCGGGATCGTGGTCTTAGGCAGTTTGTTTGTTTTATCTGCCTTCAGTCAGCCTGCGCTTGCGGCGGAAAGGATTATACGGTTTGAAAATCCCGGGTGCGCCTGAGAGTCGACCGCTCAAAGGATATGGGATATCCTTATACGGCTTGACGGCATATTAGAAGTGGAAACCGACATACAAAAGAACGAAGTGACTGTCACTTTCGATGACACCAAGACCAACTATGACGAGATGGAGGAGGTCCTCACCAAGGGCCATTTCCCGCCTGCCGGGGAGCCCTGGTATCTCAAGTAACTGCTTCCCCGCGGGCACGGTGGGCATGGCCCTCTTTCAAGGCCATGCCCACCACTTTTTCCCGGAATCTGCTCCCCAATTCGTGAAGAGAGAACCTATCGCCTCAATACCCCGTAATACTGGCCCGACTTGTCCATCTTGTCCCCCACCTTGGTGCCGCAGTATTGGCAGCGGTATTCGTACTTGTCGCCGTCAGGCAGGATGAGCAGCAGAAATTTCCTGACCGGCACCGCCTGTCTGCACTTGGGACAGTAAAGTTCCATAGCTTCAAACTGATCAAAATCTGCCTGTCTTTCCGATGAGGGAGGGGCGGAAGGCGGAACAAACCCGAATGGATCGTTTCTCATGATCATGCCCTTTCATTTTGCTCTCTTTCGTCATTCTATTTTAAGAACCAAAAAAGTAAATGCAAGAGGAGCCAGTTTCAAAACGCCCCCTTTTCCCCGATCTCTGCGGCAGGCTCAAATTTTAATCCTCGAAATATCCGACATATTCCTGTGGTTAAAATTTTCGCCTTTCTTGACCTCGAACAAAATTGAACATTTTGAAACTGGCTCAAGCGGATTGCGCAATTTCCATGCACAGAATCCCTTGACCGGATGTGTGATTGACAGGTATGGTAGAGGGGGACAAGCAAAGGGGGTTGAGAGGAATGTCACTGACGAGAGGAGGAACCATGAAGATCAAACACATCGATCACATCGGGATCGCAGTAAACAAAATTGCCCAGGCCGGGAAATTCTACACGGATATCCTCGGTCTCACTATCGCGGGAATTGAAAATGTCGCTGATCAGAAGGTGAACGTGGCCTTTATCCCCATTACGGACAGCGAGGTGGAACTGGTGGAATCCACTCACGAGGATGGTCCCGTGGCGAAATACATTGCATCCCGCGGAGAAGGAATTCAGCACATTGCCTTCCGGGTGGAAAATATCGAAGAGGCCCTGGAGGAACTGAAGCAAAAAGGAGTCCGGCTCATAGACCAGACTCCCAGGCACGGTGCAGGCGGAGCGAAAATCGCCTTCATCCATCCCAAGGAAACCAACGGGGTCCTGGTGGAGCTCTGCGAGCGGGAATAAATTCTGACAGGAGAACAGGATAGCAGGATTCTGACCGGGTAAATACGATTCCTCCGGTCAAGAAAACAAATGACTGAAAATGACACATATAAGACCATCCGGTCTTTCACCTTCAAAAACAGGGCCCTTACGCCTGAACCCACGGATCTCCTGGTGGAGACCCCCCTGGAGATTACCATTGATCGGGGCAGACAGGTCCTGATCATGTGCACCCCTGTTCTTGTCAGGGAACTGGTCTATGGTTTTCTGTTCACCGAAGGGATCATCAACGAGGCAAACGACGTTCTGGCATGCCATATCCATCCCGGGGAAAGCGGTCATTCCGATGACGTGATCCAGGCCCATGTCTCCCTGGTCGAAAAACTCCCTCCCCCTGAAACAGGGTCCATGAAAAGGGTCTCCTTTTCCAGTTGCGGGGTGTGCGGAAAGCAGAATTACAGCGAACTCAACCCCCAACTCTCCCGTGTCAGGAGTAAGGTGCGCTTTTCCATGGACATGATTTACGCCTGCTCCCGCCGCCTGGAAGAACACCAGCAACTGTATTGGCGGACGGGAGGAGCCCACGCCGCCATGCTCCTTGACCGGAAAGCTATTCCGGCGCTTTTCAGTGAGGATATGGGGCGCCATAACGCCCTTGACAAGGTCATCGGGGCCGCGCTTCTCCGGCATATCCCCATGGACGATAAAATCCTCGTATCCAGCGGCCGCGCAAGCCTTGAAATGATTCTCAAAACCGCCAGGGCCCGGATCCCCCTGTTTGTCGCCATGTCCCGGCCCACGTCCAAGGCGGTCGAGGCGGCCAAGGTCTATAATGTTACCCTGGTGGACCTGGCAAAGGGCACCAACCGAATTCACAGCAACGTTCGGAGGATAGAGGGCTTTTAGACTATCTTGTCAATCCTGTTATTCTGTCTAATGGCCCACTCATTCCATGCTTCACTGTTATACAGATATCTCAGGGGTTATTCTGGCGGGGGGAAAGAGCAGCCGATACGGTCGCAATAAGGCCCTGGTGGCATTCAATGGCACCCCCTTGATCGAACGGGTGATCAGGGTCCTGAAAAGGCTTTTTGAGCACGTGGTCCTCATTACCAATACCCCGGAAGAATACGCCTATCTTCACCTCCCCATGAAACAGGATATCATCAAGGGGCTGGGGCCCCTGGGAGGCATCTACACGGCCCTCCAGACCATTTCAACGGAATACGGTTTCTTTGTGGCATGCGACATGCCTTTCCTGAATTCCCCACTCATAACCTATATGATTGAGCACCGGGAAGAGCACGATGTGGTGGCGCCGAAAATCGACTGGAAAATTGAGGCATTGCATGCACTTTACAGGAAAACCTGCCTGCCGGAAGTTGAGCGGCTGATCCGAAACAATCAATACCAGACCATCCGCTTTTTTGACCGGGTCTCAGTCCGCTATGTGCATAAAGATGAGGTCAGGAGGTTTGACCCCTCATTGCGCTCTTTTCTCAACATAAATCGTCCCGAGGATCTGGCCCGCATTTCTCGCGGGCGATCTACTGCGGCGGCGGAGAGCCCCCTGCCTCGTGCGTTGCGCAAAGAAAAATGACCTCGGCCCGTGAGAAATGTGGTCCAAAGGAGATTGAGTCATGATTGAACTGGTGCTCGCTGTTGGATTGGCGATTCTTCTCTCCGCCGGTTGTTCCCTGTTCGAGGCGGTCCTCTACTCTGTGCCCCGGAGGCACGTGGAGGCCATGGCGCAGGCGGAAAAGAGAAGCGCCAGGATCTTCCAAAAAATGCGCAGGGATGTGGAAAAACCCATCGCCGCCATCCTTACCCTGAATACTATCGCGAACACGGCGGGAGCCGCTTTTGCAGGGGCGGCCGCTGCGGTCGTCTTCGGTCATGAGCGGCTGGGTGCCTTTTCAGCCTTTTTCACCCTGGCCATTCTCGTCTTTTCCGAGATCGTACCCAAGACCACCGGCGTCATCTATGGGAGATCCCTCATCCCGCTGGTGGCCTATCCTCTCCAGGGCCTCGTTTGGATCATGCAGCCCGCAATCTGGCTGAGCAGTCTGCTCACGGCGTTCATTTCAAGGGGGAGAAAGGGCGACACCGTGACCCCGGAAGAGATCAGCATTATGGCGCGCATGAGCCTCCGGGCCGGCAAGATCCGTCCCTACCAGGAGCGGGCCATTGAAAATATCCTCACCCTCCAGAGCAAGACGGTAAAGGAAGTCATGACCCCCAGGACGGTTATCTTTTCCCTCAGCGAGCACCTCACCCTGAAAGAGGCCTGCGATGCGGCCACAAAATGGGAGCACAGCCGGTTTCCCGTGTACGACCGTGATCAGGAGGATGTGGTGGGCTGGGTGTTGACAAAAGAGCTCTTTCACGCCCTGGCCCAGGGAAGAGAAAGGGAAAAACTCACGGCGCTCATGAGGCCGGTTCATTTCGTGGTGGAGACGGCTCCATTGAGCAAAGTACTGACGGAATTCCTGGAACTCAGGCAGCACCTGTTCGTGGTCCTTGATGAATACGGTGGACTTGCCGGACTCGTCACCCTGGAAGATATCCTCGAAGAGATTCTGGGAAGGGAGATTGTTGACGAATCCGACGAAGTCGCAGACAAGCGGGAGCTTGCAAGAAAGCGCAGAAGCGCCCTTATCTCCAAGG
>JAFDGR010000175.1 GCA_019309145.1 Deltaproteobacteria bacterium
ATTAAATTCCTGATCGGGATTATCAGCCTGGTCTTTGTCTTCTACTTTGGGTATTCCTTTACTTCCAAGCGTGGCTCGAAAATGGCCACGGTCAACGGGGAACTGATAACCCGACTCGCTTATGACAAGGAATACAGGGACATGGTGGAGTCGTTCAGGAGGCAGTACCGGGGCGCCTGGAACGATAATCTTATCAAAGTACTTGATCTCAAGAACAGGGCTCTCCAAAACCTCATCAACAGGAAACTCATCAGCCAGGAGGCAAAAAAACTCGGGTTCCAGGTGACAAAGACAGAGATCCAAAAGAGTATCATGGCCTATCCGGCCTTTCAGGTGAACGGCCAATTCGACGTGCGCCGCTACCAGGCACTCCTGGATCAGAATCGAATGAAACCCGAGGATTTTGAGCAAAATATCGCCCAGGAACTTCTGCAGAAAAAACTCCAGCAATTCCTCCTCACCTTCCTCCCGGTCACCGATAAAGAACTGCTCGATGCCTATACCCTGAGCCACGAACAGGTGAACGTCGCGTTCATCCAGATAAAACCCGACCGGTTTACCTCGACCCTGAAAATAGATCCTTCCGCCATGGAGGCCTATTTCAAGGCGCATCAGGAGGACTACCGGGTCCCTGAAAAAATCAAGCTGGCCTATATCACCATTGACCCCGCTGATTTCAAAGAGAGGATCAGGGTTTCGGAGAAAGAAATCAAGGAATATTACGAATACAACATGGACTCCTTCAAGGTCCCTGCAAAAGTCTGCGCAAGGCACATCCTCTTTCGTTTGAAGGAGAACGCCACAAAGGCCGAAGCGGTAAAGGTTCAAAAAAAGGCCGAAGCAGTCCTGAAAATGGCTCGCGCGGGCAAAGATTTCGCCAAGCTGGCAAAAAAATATTCAGAAGGCCCCACCGGGAAAAACGGGGGAGATCTCGGGTGCTTTTCCAGGGGAAAGATGGTCAAGCCATTTGAAGAGGCTGCTTTCAAACTCAAGAAAGGAGAAATCAGCGACCTGGTGAAAACCCGGTTCGGCTACCATATCATCAAAGTAGAGAATGTCCAGGCGGCAAGGACAAAATCCGTTGATGAGGTCCGGAGCCAGATCGAGGACAGCCTGAAGAAAAATGAGGCCACAGACCTCGCGCATGAAAAGGGCCTCTCCCTCATTGACCAGATGCCGTACGAGGTTGATTTAAGCACATACGCCGCTGAGAACAAGCTGGCGGTCCACTATACGGATTCCTTTTCCTTGAACGATCCCATCCCCGGGATCGGCGGCGACGAGAAACTGAGGGAGTCCCTGTTCAGTCTCCAAAAAAACGAAGCGAGCGAACTTATTGAGCTCCAGGAGAAATTTTACATTTTCCAGGTGGCAGGCAGAAAGGCGTCGTATCTCCCCGAACTCAAAGACGTCAAAGAGGCGGTAAAGCGGGATTTTCTGCAACACCTGGCGGCGGAAAAGGCAAAAGCAGTGGCTCAAAAGTATCTGCATGAGCTCACCGCGGGAAAGGAGTGGAAGAAGGTCGCCGCTGCATCAGGAGTGAAAGCCCAGGAAACCGGATTCTTCACTCGCCAGGGGCCTGTCCCGAAGATAGGATATGACCAGGGATTGATTGAAACCGTTTTTCACCTGAACAAGAGCAAGAGGTACCCGGAGAAGGTTTTTGAAAACCAGGCAGGCGCGTTTCTCATCCGTTGGGAAGGCTCCAAAGGGATTGACCCACAAAAATTCCAAAAAGAGAAAGAACAATACCGCTTTTCTCTCATGCGCTTGAAACAACAGACCGCCTTCCAGAACTGGCTGGACGCTCTCAGGAAAAAGGCAAGGGTCGAAATCGTCGCCCCCGTCTCCTAGCCTTTCACCCTTGCGTAAAAGCGATTGGATGTTTCTTTTCTCCGATGCGCAGGAAAAACCCGCGTCCCTCCTCCACTTCAATGTGCCCGGCGATCTGGTAGTAGGCGGCACGGGTGAAACGGGCGGGAAATCGCCCGCCCTTGACCATGCAGTAGGGCACGTTGTCCGGTCCCACGGAAAGGGTTTCCGGCAGCAGATCTTCAGTGGAATCGTCGCTGAGATGGAGGGAAAAAACACCATCTTTCCGGTCAACCCGCCGCACCACAAACGCAGTATCTTCCACCTCCACCATACAGGGCTTTCCCTCCCAGGAAAGAATATATCGACCCTGTCCGTCCCGTTCCATATGGCTATAAAAAAGCTGAATAAGGTCCCTGCGGACTATTTCAGCGCCTTTGTAGAACCATCTCCCTTCCTTATCAATAAAGATCTCGCATGGCGGAAAATCATGCGCGGATTTCGCTTGTTCCATTACTCTCTTGCCTCGTCAGTTGCCTCTGCACCCGGTTGACTACGACAATACCTCCATCAGTTTTGCCGCGGGAAGCACCCTGAACAGCGGATAGAGGGAATTACGCCGATAGCAGGACAGGATTTTTTCATGTGTTTCTTCGGACATGGCCGCTGTGCAGTCTTCAAGCAAAACCACCTTAAAATCATGACACAAAGCATCCATCACGGTCGTGAGTACGCAGAAGTTGGTGGCAATACCTGAGACCGCGCAGAGGGTTACCCTTTGCTCATGCAGCCGATCAGCAAGATCGGTCCTGAAAAAGGCTGAGAACCGGGGCTTGGGAAGCCAGAGATCTTCCTTTCGCATATCCAGCTCGTCCACAACCTCGGCACCCCTTGTCCCTGCAAGGGAATGGGGCTTCATGGAGCCCTGAAAGATAAAATCATCCGCGTGGAAGGCATCCGTGGCAAACACCACGGGCCAGCTGTTTTTTCTGAAAACGCCTATCAACTCGTTAATGCGCGGAATCATCGCCCTCGCAACGGGGGTAATGGGCAAGGGCTTGTCCTCACGAAAGTTGTCTCTGACCATATCGATGACCAGCAGGGCCGGTTTTTCCTGTTCATCAGATCCCATTTCTCTTCTCCTCAACATTGCCACGCAGTGTTTCGACCCGCAATGACACGCACTTCTTGAGGCCTGGTGTCCAGGGAAACGGCATATTCTCTCTGCTCCGTTCGCTTCGTTGCCCAGGGCTCCGCTCACTGCGGATGTCCTCCGTTCCGCTTTGACCCTCTGTAATTACACCATATTTTGCCGATTGACAAACCTATTCCAATAATGATAGGTCTACAACGTTCAATTTCTTTAGGATTCAAGGCGTTGTCTCAGAAAAGACTCGCCTGTTTGTTCTGCTCTCCTCTTGCATACAACCGAATTAACCAGGAGGCATTAACCCGAAGCACGGAGGACTCGATGGATGGTGGCGGATAATCAGAAAAAGTTCATCCTTTGGTTCAACGAGATTGGTATTGACGACGTCCCCTTGGTGGGAGGAAAAAATGCTTCCCTGGGAGAGATGTATCAAAAACTCCACAAGGCGGGAATCAAGGTACCAAACGGTTTTGCCATTACCGCATACGCATACCGCTACTTTCTCAAGTACGCGGGCATTGAAGATGAGATCAAGAAGATCCTGAAGGGTCTTGACACCCACGACATGCAGAATCTCATGATGAAAGGACGGTCAGTCAGAGACGTCATCCGCCATGCGGAATTCCCCCCTGACCTCACCCAGACCATCTATGCCTCTTACGACCAACTGGCAGCTGAATTCGGCCAGGAAGGAATGGATACCCTTGATGTTGCCATCCGGTCCTCCGCAACCGCTGAGGATCTCCCGGACGCGTCCTTCGCCGGACAGCAGGACACCTTTCTCAATATCCGCGGGAGGAGAAGCGTCCTGGATGCGTGCCGGAAATGCTTCGCGAGCCTTTTTACCAACCGTGCCATTTCCTACCGGCATGACAAGGGTTTCGGCCAATTCGACGTCTCCCTTTCTATCGCGGTCCAGAAGATGGTCAGGAGCGATTCCGCTTACTCGGGCGTGATGTTTTCCATTGACACGGAGACAGGTTTCCAGGATGCGGTGTTCATCAGTGCCGCGTACGGCCTCGGCGAGAATGTTGTCCAGGGAGTGGTTAATCCGGATGAATATTACGTGTTCAAGCCCACGCTGAAACAGGGCAAGAAAGCCATCATCAGCCGAAAAGTGGGCGATCGGGATATCAAGATGATCTATTCCATGGAGGATGAAACCACAGTCAAGAACGTGGCCACCACCCTTGCCGAAAGACACCGCTATGTGTTGGACGACAATGAAATTTTGGAACTGGCTGAGTGGGCCTGCCTTATTGAAGAGCACTACAGCAAAGAGGCGGGCTATTTTAAACCCATGGATATTGAATGGGCCAAGGACGGTGACGGAGTCAACGTGGGAACCGGAGACCTGTTTATCGTGCAGGCACGGCCCGAAACCATCCACTCCAGGGCGGATGTGAATAAGTATGAAAATTACCGGCTGCTCGAGGAAGGGGAATTACTCGCGACGGGCACGGCAGTGGGCACAAAGATCGGCCAGGGTACGGCACATATCATTCAAGCCACGCTGGAGATGGACCAGTTCAAAGAAGGGGAAGTCCTGGTAACCAGCATGACGGACCCGGACTGGGAACCCATCATGAAGATCGCGTCCGCCATCGTCACAAACAAGGGCGGCCGCACGTGCCACGCGGCCATTGTCTCCAGGGAATTGGGCATCCCTTGTGTCATCGGCACAGGGACCGCTGATGAAGTTATCAAGAATGGCCAGGAAATCACCGTTTCCTGCTGCGAGGGGGAAACGGGTCATGTTTACAAGGGGCTCCTCAAATACGAGGTGGAGACGTTTAATCTCGAGGAGCTGCCAAAGACACGGACGAAAATCATGATGAACGTGGGGATCCCGGAAAAGGCCTTTTCCCAGGGGATGATTCCCAACGACGGTGTCGGCCTGGCGCGGGAAGAATTCATCATCAACTCCCACATCGGGATTCATCCCCTGGCACTGCTCGACTACGACAAACTCAAGGAAAAGGCGAAGACAGACCAGCAGGTTGCCGGGGTGGTCTACAAAATAGATCAGACCACCTCAGTCTATGATGACAAAACACGCTTTTTCGTGGACAAACTGGCGGAGGGAGTGAGCCGGATTGCCGCAGGGTTCTACCCGAACGATGTAATCGTCCGGCTCTCTGATTTCAAAACCAATGAGTATGAAAATCTCCTTGGTGGGTATCTTTACGAACCAAAAGAAAGCAACCCCATGATCGGATGGCGAGGCGCATCCCGCTATTACGATGAAAATTTTATGCCCGCCTTTGAGCTTGAATGCCGTGCCCTTGAAAAGGCGCGGAACGAAGTCGGCCTCACCAACATAAAACTCATGATTCCCTTTTGCCGGACCCCTGAGGAAGGGAAAAGAGTCATTGACCTGATGAAGCAATTCGGGCTGGTACAGGGGGAAAACGGCCTTGAAATCTATGTGATGTGTGAAATTCCCAGCAACGTCATCTGTGCCGATCAGTTTGCGGAGATATTTGACGGCTTTTCCATCGGATCCAATGACCTGACCCAGCTTGCCCTCGGCCTTGACCGGGATTCCTCCCTGGTCTCCCATCTTTACGATGAACGAAATGACGCGGTGAAACGGCTTGTGAAACAAGTGATTGACATTGCGAAGAAAAAGGGAAGAAAGATCGGTATCTGCGGACAGGCCCCGAGCGATTTCCCTGATTTTGCTGAGTTCCTGGTAGAATGTGGCATCGACTCCATGAGTCTGATCCCGGACACCGTCATCAAGACCCGACTGGCAGTGGCTGAAAAAGAAAAACAAATGGGTATTGCACCGGAGAAAGAATAAAAAATGAATGCTGTGAGAATCCTGGGGACCGGGTCTTATGTGCCACCCAAAATATTGAGTAATCACGATCTGGAAAAAATGGGGCTCGACACCACCGATGAGTGGATCACTCAGCGCACCGGCGTGCGGGAAAGACGTATGGCGGATCCTGATATCACCACTTCAGATCTGGCCTATGAGGCCTCTCTCAGGGCACTGGATATGGCCCATCTTACGGCCAAAGATATGGACCTGGTCATCCTTGCTACCATTACCCCGGACACCTGTTGCCCTTCCGGTGCAAACTGGCTGCAGGCCAAGCTGGACGCCCCTCAGGCGGTCACGTTTGATGTGACCGCGGCCTGCTCCGGCTTTATTTTCGGCCTGAATGTTGCCGAACAGTATTTAAAAAACGGCTCGGTCGGCAATGTCCTTGTCGTCGCATCGGAGGTGATGACACGAACCCTGGACTGGACAGACCGCACCACCTGCATCCTCTGGGGTGACGGGGCCGGGGCGGCAATCCTGCGTCTTGGTGACGAGGGACACGAGATCCTCTCCACCCACGTGCATTCTGACGGCGCCAACGGCCAGGACCTGCTCATGCCGGGCGGTGGATCAAAAACCACCCCCATCAGTCACGAAAGTGTGGACAAGAAACTGCATACCCTCAACATGATCGAGGCCAATGCCAGCTTCAGGGTGGCGGTCCGTCACTTTATCGATTCCATAAAAGAAGCGGCCGCGTTCAACGAGGTTGCGGTTGAAGATATCGACTGGTTTATTCCCCACCAGGCCAACCTGAGGATGTTCCAATCCATGGCCAAAACCCTCAAGATACCCATGGAAAAGTTCTATGTAACCCTCCACAAGTACGGGAACATATCGTCCGCTTCCTGCGCCATCGCCTTTGATGAGGCGGTTCGCGATGGCAGCATCAGGGAAAATAACCTTGTCTGCCTCCCTGTCTTCGGTGGCGGTCTGACCTGGGGCAGTGCCCTCATCAGGTGGTGAGAGGTATCTATGCCCCCTGCTGAAATCCTGAAAAGCATGAAGGTCGGCTTCATGGAAGGCCCGGGCGGGTACCGCCAAGGCCTGCCCACCTTAATCATGATCCATGGGGCCGGCGGCCGCGCCCAGATGTGGCAGGGCCAAATGCGCCCTTTGGGAGAGGAAATCAATACGCTCGCCATTGACCTGCCCGGTCACGGCAATACCAACCGCTCCGGTATGGATACGATCGCTTCTTACGCTGCCTGGCTCCATGAGATCCTGCTCCATTTGGACATTGATTCCCTGTTTCTCATGGGCCATTCCATGGGAGGGGCCATTGTCCAGGAAGTTGCCCTTGGCTATCCGGAAACCCTTTCAGGAATTATCCTCGCAGCCACGGGCCCCCGTCTTCCCGTTGCGCCCCCCTTCCTTCAAGGGCTCAGAGAGCAGTTTGAAGGAACGGTCGAGACCATCATCAAGTACGCCTATGCCCCTGATGCCGACCCTGTGCTGATCGGACAAGGCGCGCAATTGATGAAGGAAGCCGGATCGACCATCGTCCATGACGACTTCCTGGCCTGTGACCGGTTTGACCGCAGGAATGATCTCTCCAAAATCCAGGTGCCCTGTCTGATCATCTGTGGAGAACAAGACAAACTTACCCCTCCATCCCTCTCAGAGGGACTGGAAAAAGCCATTCCAGGGGCAAAGCTCGTCCTGGTGCCCTCCGCGGGACACATGGTCATGATCGAAAACTTCAAGGTATTCAACCAGGCGGTCCGCGACTTCGTTCTGGCGCCAACCCAAGTGTTTTGATTCATAAATACACGAACGTATTGGGGCCTGGTGAGCAGGGGCAGAGAAATAATAGAGATGGCGATATTGCACGGCTCTTCCGACTTGCTGTGGGCGTACCAAGGGATTGAGTAGCCCCCCCGGCCGCCTTGCTCAGCAACTCTTTTCGCCCCAGGCGGGGCCCA
>JAFDGR010000176.1 GCA_019309145.1 Deltaproteobacteria bacterium
CCAGAAAAAAAAGTGCCAATCTCTAGATGTGGAGGATTTACTTTGAGGCTCGAGGCCTGTGCGGGCGCGGGAAGGCTGACACCGGCAAAGATCACTCCGATGCTCAGCAGCAGAAGGAAGGGTTTCCTTAGAAGCATTTTCTAGTCACCTCCGTAGTATGATAACAGAATATGGGGCTCCAGCAAAAGGCTAATGAGCATCTTGACCATTACAATGAGAACCAGAGACGCCAGTAAAATTTTCAGTTGGTCTCCTTTCAGTCTTTTTCCCAATTTGGCGCCCACCTGGGCTCCAATCGCCGAACCGACCAGCAGCAGAAGCGCCAGAACAAAATCAACGGTATGGTTTGAATAGGACTGCATGATGGTGACATTGACGCACGTAAAAAGGATCTGGAACAGGCTTGTACCCACAACCACATGCATCGGCATTCTGAGCAGATAAACCATGACAGGCACCATGATGAAGCCTCCGCCAACGCCCATGATGGCGGCCAGTATTCCCACAAAACCTCCCAGAACAAGAGGGACGATGGGAGAGATAACGATCCCTGATTTGACGAAATTAGTCTTAAAGGGAAGGCGACGTATCAGGCGTGCATAGGCGGATTCTTTTTTACGGACCGGAGGGGCGATCTTTGCTTTTGAGGAGCGGAGACCCTGCAGGCTTTCCAGGAACATGTAACTGCCCACGCCGCCAAGCATAATGACGTAGGTAACCTGGATCAGAAAATCGGCATTTCCCAACTGGCGAAGGGCCTTGATGATTTGAACCCCTCCCGTGCCTCCGATAACACCGCCTACCAGCAGAAGGAGGCCCATTTTAAAGTCGACATTCCCTAATCTGTAATGGGCGTAAGTTCCTGAGGCAGAGGCAGCCACAATCTGGTTGGAATCAGATGCCGCCGCCACAGTCGGGGGAATTCCGATCATAATGAGTAATGGCGTCATAAGAAAGCCACCACCCACCCCAAACAAACCCGAAAGCAATCCAACCAGAAACCCCAGGCCAATAATAACAGGGAGGAGAACGCTATGATGAGCAATGGGTAAATAGATGAACCAAGACATATCAACTCCTTTCTTTCAAATCCGAAAATCCTGAGCAGTAATAGTGAAAACAAAGATGATGAAAGAGAAAAAGATCCGCAGAGACGGATGCCACATTTTTTCTGAAGCTGTCAATTGTTTGCTCCTTTGTAAACAGGCAGAACAACGGTGAACGTTGTTCCTTTTCCGGGTTTGCTTTTTACAGTAATTTGCCCCCCGTGTTTTTTGATAATTCCATAGCTAACCGAAAGGCCCAGTCCTGTTCCTTTGCCCACATCTTTCGTCGTGAAGAAAGGATCGAAGATATGAGGCAAATCTTCCTCGGAGATACCCGTGCCGGTATCCCGAACGTCTACCTTTATTTTGTTCTCTTTTTCCAGACTGGTGCGAACGGTGAGATCGCCGCCTTTGGGCATCGCTTGAACAGCGTTTGTAATCAGGTTGAGAAAGACCTGTTGCAACCCCTGGTGGTTTCCGTTAATCGTGGGCAGATCATCGGCAATCTCATCATGCAACTGCACCTTGGACAAGGTCATGTGATTCCGGGCGATATTGATAGTCTCTTTCAAGAGGGTCCCTAAGTCTAACTCTCTATAGGTGGATATCTCAGCCCGTGAAAATTCCAGGAGGTTTTTTACAATCTCACTGGCCCGAAGTGCCTGAGCGAGGATGTCTTCCAATAAAACAGCGCGCCTTTGCTCGGAAATCTCTCTTTTGCCGACCAGTGAGTCCACCGTTAAGACAATGTTGTTGATGGGGTTGTTCAATTCATGGGCAACTCCGGAAACGAGGGTTCCCAGGGAGGCGACTTTTCTGGAATGGATGATCTGTTCCTCTCTGGCTTCCAATTCCCTGGCCATTCGATTGAAGGCGATAACCAGATGATCCACCTCGCTCTGGTCCTTGTCCGCGTGGGAAATTGGGCTGAAATCACCAAGGGCAACCTTCTCTGTAGCCATTTCTATTTTTGCAAGTGGCCTGACAACTTTTCTTATGATCAGCCTGGCTCCGGTTACGAACAGAAGAAACATGGCCCCCATGAAAACGAGTGGCCATCTCAGGGCATTTTTCGCTTCATTGGCGATGTGGTGCCTTTCCACCTTCAACAGGCTTTCGGCTGCGTCCACCAGCTGTTTCCCCACTGCTCTTATGTCTCTCTGCGTACCTTTAGGGCTATATTGCGGCTCTGTTTTGTTCAGGATATAGAGACTGGAATACTCCTTAAGCCCTTTGTCCAGTTGAGTGAATTCTGATTTGGGAGCTGACTTCTTGAAGTTGGCTAGCTTTTTCGAAAAAGCTTCTTTTGCCAGATTAAGGTAGTACTTGGTAGATTCTAGACTTTCTTTATCGTGGTAGAGTAAAAAATTTTTTTCGTATCTTCTCATCTCCAGAATGGTATTGTACAGGTCCTCGGTCAGCTCAAGATGTCGGATACCCTGGTTAACGTTGGTTACTCCCAGATACAGTACGGGGAAGTTTAATAACAAGATGCATATGCCAAGATAGATAAAAAGGTTGAGCTTGTATTGTAAAGTCAAATGCCTGTTTAGCAATGTCATATCTTCATGAATCCTGTTCAGTAAAAACTATCTCAAGATGAGGACGGAAGAATCACTCCCTTTGATCAGTTTTGCAACTTTTCCTTTCGGAAATACCTTTTCGAGTATGGACTTTTTCCCCATCCAGAGGGCCATGAGTCCCCATTTGGCCCCCTGTGAGATGAAAGCATCGAAGGAATCGAGTTCAACGATTTCAATCCACGGCTCAAGCCCCCGGGCCGTGTAATACCTCAAAATAGCGTCCATCTTTTTTTCGACTTCAACCTTGAGTTCCTCTGCTTCAGTCAATCCAACGATTTCGAGTTTCGCCTTGTGGAGGGTGACCAGTTGGTTGATCATCTCCAGAGATTGCTGGCTCACCAGGTCATGGTCCAGGCAGCAGACTATTCTGTTCACCTCTTTTTCTTCCTTGGCTACAAGGACCGAACAGGTGGCATTATTAACAACCTTTTGTGGAACCCCACTGGGTTCTTCCCACTCACATCCGCGTGCATTGTCACAGCCCAGGACGATCAGGTCTATTTGCTCTTCCTCAGCTTCTGCAAGAATCTCTTTGACAGGATTGCCTATCCTGATAAGGGTCTTCAGGTCTTTTCTTGCGCTTTTTGCCACGTACAGCTCTTCCCAGACCCCTTTTCTTACCTCGATAAGCTCGTAGCCGAACTCACGCTGAACATAAGGGCATTCGTCTTCCTTGAAATGCTTCAGGAACGTCTCGCGATATGTGCGCACAGCGCTTGGCAGAGGATGGCTGGTCGGCCAGTCCCGGGAGGCTGCTCCCGGTGGTGCTATTTTTGCCTGTACCCCAAGGAGTATCACGTTTGCCCAGGTATTGGCAGCCAGTCTGGCGACCTCGCTGACTGCATGAGCGCTATAGGGCTTTTCATCAATTGCAACAAGAATTCGCATGTATGCCTCCTTTTCTTCCGGTTGTCCTACTGCCAGCACAGGAGCACTGCCGAAGGGACTCTGCTCAATACCTCCAGCATGAGGCTTTTAGGGGCAGTTTGCCGGGATAGGCAGGATACTACCAGACTATAGTCCTGCAATGATTCGGCAATTCCTGCCGGTGCATCCCGAATCACTCTTGTCTCTTGCGCCGACCATCCTGTTTCCGCGAGCATCTTTTCGGCGGAATGAATGATTTCATCAGTTTCTTTGGCATCTGAAGTCTTCAGGCCTTCACCACTTTCTTTGAAACGCAACCTCCCGGGCTTTTGGAGTTTGACGTGGAAAATGTCGAGCTTCAATTGTGTCTTCCCAAAGATCTTGAAGAATAGCGGGATAAGAGACCAAAGATCTGTGGTGTCTTCTATCAGGAGAACAGCCTTTTTGATATCCACCATGTTCTTGACCACGAGGATCGGGCATGATAGTTCCCGGTAAAGTCTGGTACCAAATTTTTCCAGGAAACCTGCTGGATTGAAGGAGTAAAGAGTCCCCTCAATAAAGAGATCATAAGGACTTTCATCGAGTTCGCGGAGAATTTCAGTTTCACGATCGCCAACGCACATCTTGGGCTTTCGAAGAGTGGGACACTTGGACTTCTCTTGATGAATAAGTTGAGA
This sequence comes from Deltaproteobacteria bacterium, assembly GCA_019309145.1. GTDB lineage: Bacteria > Desulfobacterota > DSM-4660 > Desulfatiglandales > Desulfatiglandaceae > B46-G9. The sequence continues at coordinate 4,177 of JAFDGR010000176.1, forward strand.
TATTTCCGCTCCTGCAGATACCAATAGCCCCTTTTCCCAGGTGCTTTTCACCCATCCGGTTCCGGGTGGGCTGTCTCCGAGCTCAGGCTCTTCGATATAGATGCTCTGGAGATCCATGTCAGACATGTTTGCCAAGCGACAGGCGTACCTGAGTGCAATCCTGGACGCAAGTCTGTTGTCAACAAAGATCAGTGCCCTCATCATGTGTACCTCCTCTCCCGTACCGCCACCGCTCTTTTTCTAGGCGCCATCGTCCTCATTCTTGAGGGTCTCTGCCGCCTTGGCGATGGCTGCCCGCATTTCTCTGAGTTTGAAGGGCTTGGCAATAAAGTCAAAGGCTCCCTTGGTCAGGGATTCACGGGCAACCTCAAGTGTGGCATAGCCTGTAATCATGATCACCTTTGTTCGGCTGGAAGCGGCTGATACCTTTTCAAGAACCTCGATGCCATCCATTTCATCCATCCGAATATCGGTGACCACAATATCGAATGTTTTCTCCGATATTCGTTCCAGGGCCTTGTTCGGATCAACAAAGATTTCCACCTGATGACCCTCTTTTTCAAGGGCCGGCTTCAACCGTTCGCCTACTATGGGCTCATCATCCAGGACCAGAATATCGAGTGGATTTCCCATGTCTTTTCCTCCTCAAGATGAAGGTGCTCATTGGTCGGCCGTTTCCGGAAACGCTTTCAAGCCATGCTTATTTCTGCCCGTTTTCCGGGAGAACCGCTTGCAACTTGCAAGGTTTTTTGAATTTGCCTCCTCTGTCTATACGCGCGGATCACATAAAACAAGATGACCAGACAGCCAGAAATACCGCTGGCAAACAGGAAAAATTTGCTCACCAGATTGAAATACAGGTCCCATCCAGGATCAAGATTGAGGTAACCGAGCTGGCGGAGATAAATGGGAATGGCGATCATACGGCTGAAGACGCACAGCAAGATAATGAGACTGGTCACCAGGCGAATCACTTTTTCATTGACCACTTTCACCCCATAGACACCCAGGTAGATCCCAACCAGTGAACCCAGATAGAGCAGCATGGTCAGTCGTATGTCCACGAATCCCTGGTAGGCATAACTGAGTGCCCCGTATGCGCCCATGAACATTGCCAGGTAAAGTTCTGTTCCGGCTGCTACTGCGGTCGGCACTCCAAAGACATAAATCATGGCGGGAACCCCGATAAACCCCCCGACACCGATGGTTCCTGCCAAGTAGCCGGTGGCAATGCCGACGGCGAGAATAACCCACAGGCTGACTTTTGTGTCCGCCACCTTGAAGTGAATCATGGGGGGAAGGTTGAACCGGGCCAAGAAATCGGCTATTTTCGTAGAAGGACCTTCTCCACCCTTGGCCTGACGAGAGGTCTTTATCAGGTCACTGAGCATGGACAGGGCAACGCCCAAAAGGATGGTGGCAAAGACGATGCTGATATAGAGGTTGGCACCAGCCCCTTTTGCCGCGCCGTGGCCTGTCCCGCCGCGGAAGAGTTTGCTGGCGATGAAAACCGCGAGCTGGATGCCGATGACCGCCGTCCCCAGGACAAAGACGGCAAGTTTCTTGTCCACATTTCCTGCTTCGCCATGCTTCCTGGATCCCACCATGGCCTTGCCGAATTTGTGGGTAATGTTGCTGGCGACCGCGACCACGCCTTCAACCCCCAGGTTCATCATCCCCGGTGTCATGAAAAAGGCCCCGCCGCTCCCGATGAACCCGCTCAACACGCCGCCAATGAATCCCAGCAAAACAACCTGCAAGCCGGTAGCCAGATTGATGTCCAGAAAGTTGACAAGTAGGTGATGCATTTTCAACCTCCTTCGCTTTAATGAGACGCTTTGTCCCTTTTCCTGCTCCCACATTTCATGGAAAATCGTCCCCTATCTAATCAATGCCGATCAATTTCAAGAGCAAACCTGTCACCGTACTGTAGCAATACGCGACAAAAGGAACAAAGAGGGCTACACTAATGGATCCTAGCCATCTCCACTTCTGGTGAATGTCTCCTCCCAGAAAATTCAGGACAGAGTCCTGGAAAGAAAAAACAAGGGTATAGACACAGATGACCAGCACGGCAAAAACCAGAAGCCTTATGGCCTGTTTCTTGCCGAAAAGGAACCGTGACTTCATTTCGTCAGCCGTAATGACCGGCGCCTTCAGCCTCTCCCGAATGGCGAGTGAAAGCTCTCGCACCATGCGCATCCGGGCCTCGTGACCTTTCTCAAGAAACAGGTTGCCCAGAACGACAAGGGAACAATTGGTTTCGCCCCGTATCTTTTCAATGATTTCATCTCTGGTACCATAAATCGTTTCACCTCCGGCGGAACGGCCCATGGATACCAGCGCTTCTGTTGTCTGGGTAAGCCCACTATCGTCTGCTTCAGACTCCATGCTGTCGTCTTCCACCCCGCCGGTGTAAGTATCTCCTGCAGCTCCTCGAACAGGAATTTTCTCCGTCTTGGGTTGTTCTTCAGACAAAGCTTGCATTTGTTGATCTCCCGGAACCACCCGGAGGAGCTCCACGGCTGCACCCCACCGCCTTGAAAGTTGAACAATTTCCTCGAAGTTCTCGGAGTCAGGGCTGAAGGATTCCTGAACCCAGAGGATGTTCGTCTCCGCCATGGTGCATCTGGCTTCCTTGCATCCTTTCAGTTCTTGCAACACCTCCAGGATTGCTTCTGCAGCGCCTTCTTGGCGTGGCATATAGGTTACCGTGACAACACCATCCACGGCCCGGATTCCAAGATCGAGATCTCTGGTCAGTTCATGGGTTGCAAGGAGCACCCTTGCCCTGGCGGTGAGGTCAATATTGTTCATTAATCTCAGGCTTACCGGCGTTGGCTGGAAGTCCGGTAATTCCGCCATGCTGCACAGGGTTGCAGATATGTTTGGCAGACTGACATTGTGGAGATTGACAAAGAGATCATATTGGCCAGGATCCAGGCGCTCCACACCGTGGACATAACGTACCCATTTGTCAAAATCCTCGTCCAATTGGCTGAGGTAAACCTCGGTTTTTTCTCTCGACAGCCGCAAGTCCCTCATGGCATTCTCTATTCGCATTTCATTGGGTGTCATCAACCCCACCCGAAGCCGATGGGTCACTCCCGGCAGGAGAAGATGCCCGGCCCTTCCTTGATAGACGAGGTTGCCTTCTTTGCCTTTTTCACAAAGGATGGTCGTAATGAAGGCCAGGTAGAGATCTTTTTCCTTGGCCAATTTTTCAGGGACGACAGGGGACTTGATGATGGATGTTTCGAGGCGGCCCAATCTGATGCCATGTTCTCGAGCCTTTTCTACCAGCTCAGTCCTGCTCAGGGAAGGCCAACCTGTTTTTTTTGCAAGGCTTTGGGCAAGCTCTTCACCGGCGCTGTGAGCTGCGCTTGAAATCATAATAATAGGCATTCGCGCTAACCTCCCTTTTAGAGATAGTTCACGTTGTTTTTTTCCTTTACCTGGATGATCTGAACAGGCACCTTTGATCTGATCCGGAGAAGAGCTCGGGCCATTTGGTCATCTTCTCCCA
>JAFDGR010000018.1 GCA_019309145.1 Deltaproteobacteria bacterium
TGTACATCCATTCCCAAATATGCTATTTTTCTCATTGGACGACCTCCTTGTGGATAATGGTTAATAAGAAATCCTATTATACACTAAGGTCGTCCGTTTTTCATATTACCAAAGGGTCAGTATGTATCATCCTGTCCACAGCGGCTATAGGACAAATCTTTCGCAAACGTGATGTGATTTGAACAAATAGGTACTAAGAGGTATTTCCGGGTTTTGGGGAGAACAATGTCAGGTGAATAGTGGAGTGTGGGCAAAGGGTGGAAATGCGGACATCCATTCCTTCTTGTTCAAAAAACTTGAGAAATTGGTTTGAGTTCCGGGACCTTGACCTAGAAAACGAATTCGGCTCAAAATAGCAACGTTTCTCTGCGGCGATTTAAATTTGGGGCGGTGGCATAAAACAAAGAAAAAGGGAGGTATCATCCATGGCAAACAAAAAAATAGGAGTGGAAGTAGCTGAGGCCTTTGGTAGAACATTTATAAAAGGGAATATCCCCGAGATCAACGAGACCCGGTGTCTTGGCTGTACAAATTGTGCTGTTTTGTGTACGAAATTTGGACCGAATGTGCTGGAGATCCAAGACGGTATTGCCAAAGTGGTCCGGCCAGAAAATTGTATTGGTGATGGCGCATGTATGTTAGCCTGCCCCACCAAGGCCATTTTTCTTATGAGCAAATACGACCCGGCAAATCCCCCGAGTGCAGTTTAGATAAATGATAAGAATTGATCGACATTAGTGACCTGTCGGACATTTCCAGAGGAAAGGCCACCGCCCCGGCTAACATGGACCCCGATGTTGCAGATGGATAAACACAAAGTTGCGGTATTCCGCCCATACCTGTTTGAGGTGGGGCAAAAGATACACATTGAAGGCGGCCCACGCAAGGGCGATTGGGAGGTGATCGGCGTTGCCGAGCGCAAAATCAGATTACGGTGTCCCATTACCAGTCGCGTAGTTGAGTGGGACCGTTTCTGCTATTTTGTGCAAGAGCTCGATGATGTCCAGTGGCCCCAGGAATAGAAGAACGCTTTATGGGTAATCAGAAATGCTTGAGATTTGTAAGAAACTTAGTAATGGGATAGTGGGCAGAGAAGTCGAAACGAAATCCATATTGGTTGCCATGGAGGTGGGCAAACACATTTTACTGGAGGGACCTCCAGGGACATCTAAATCGACCTTGCTCAGAAAAATAGCACGTGAATCCCAGATCCCTTTGTACATTATTGAAGGCAATGTGGACCTCACACCGGCCAAACTGGTTGGTTATTTCAATCCGGCAAAGGTGATGTCAGACAGTTACCAACCTGAGTACTTTGAAAAAGGGCCCCTTATCAAGGCTATGGAAGGAGGAGGCATTTTTTATATTGAGGAGTTCAACCGTATACCGGCAGATGTTTCCAATGTGCTTATTTCCCCCATGGAAGAAGGAGAGATGTACATTCCACGGTACGGGTCGGTAAAGGCTGTTCGCCCTTTTACCTTGATTGCGGCCCAAAACCCTTATGATGATGTTGGCACCGTGAGGGTCAGCAGGGCTTTTATGGACCGTATATGTCTCATTAAAATGGATTACCAGTGCGAAGAGGAAGAGCAGGAGATTGTGCGGATTCGGACGGGGCTGGACGATTCCGACGCTATTCAATTCGCGGTGGGAATGGTTCGTGAAACAAGAAATCATCCGGATATCAAACTGGGAGCATCCATCCGGGCGGCCATTGATATGGTGGACATTTTCGCCGGCATGCAGAGACTTGCTGATCAGCCGGGCGAAAATATTTTGATAGCTGCCCGAATGGCCTTGTCCAATAAGATCTGGCTGAATGAGATGACGCGAAAGACGGCCGATGAAATCGTTGAAGATATTTGGAATAGTCTGAAGGCTCACTACAGAACATTCTCAAATAGTGCGGCGGATGTGTATCTGAACCAAGAAAAAAGAGAAAAACCCGTGAAGGAAGAACAGGGGACTGCAAGAAATGACTACTCCTTAGCAGATCAGCTTCTGGACGAGGTCACCGGGGCTTCGCTTATGGACTTGGAAACCAACGATCCTCGCAATTACTGGCGCATGGCCAGTTATTTCAACAAGCATCCGGGGAAGCTCGATATGTTTTTTGAACAACCCGGTTCACTGGAAGCCTTTGCCCGGGTGCTGGGCAGATTGCAGGATGATGTGGCGGCCCAGGGCATAAAAATTGCCAGTCGTCTCATTATAAAAGTAGCCAAGCAAATTGCTGACTCTGGATACCGGTCAGGAAAGCTTGAATTAGTCAGAGGGTGCATTGATGGCGCCGAAATAGAATTGGACCATAGCCTCGAAAGACATATAGAGGGACCGGAACGAGGGATTTTGGAGAACCTTGTATCGTACGTGAGGCACAGAGAACGGCAAGCGTTTGTAATGATGCTTGACTTTAGTTATTCCATGCAAAGGAAGGTTATTCTATCCGCAATTACTGCAGCAGCCATTGCCCAGCACTTCAAAAGGGATTACGCCGTTCTCGCTTTCAGTAATGGGGTTTCCATTCTGAGGGAAATGGACGAGCGGGCAGGTCCGGAAAAGGTTTTAGAAAGGCTGTTCGCCCTGCAATCCCATGGCGACACGAATATCCGGCTTGCTTTGGAGGCAGGGTTGAAATATGTAAACAAGTTCGAGCGGAAAACCGGGCTCCTATTGACTGACGGGGATTGGAATAGGGGTGGGGATCCTTTTCAGGCAGCGGTCCGGTACGATAAACTCAGTGTAATCGGTTTTCCGCCGGCGGAAAAGGAAAAAATTCGCCAGTTGGCCCTTCAGGGGAAGGGGAGCTTTTCCCTCGTACGAGATGAGAGAGAAATAGCCGGAGCTATTTTACGATGTCTAAAATAAGTTGAAGGTAGCATTTTACCTTTTTGAAATTCATTGACATCCTATGCCCTTCCCTATTGCCCTTTTGGCCCCTCGTACAGGAAATTTTATCACGGTTTATCGACAGAGTAACTCCGTAGGCGTTGTTCGCACCCGCATAAGCTTGTGGTTAGAGGTCAAATTCGCGAGTGACGTTGTAGACTTGATTACTCATGCATTCAGGATACTTGATACAGTCCAGGATAAAAGGAACAGTAGTGGATGAATAAATCTTATTTTAGATTGCCATGCAAAGTTGGTGCCCCTTCTATGGTCTTTGGAGAGGATCTCTTGGAAAATGTAAGGCTCTTGGCGGACATAGTGGATCATATTGAGATTGTTCTTTTTTATACGCCCACCCTTCACAATATTCCGGGGTTTCAAGAAGCGCGCATACTGAAAAAAATAGGAGCGCAGGAAAATGTGACCTTTACGGTCCATCTCCCTGACTCTCTGGAAATAGCATCCCAGGATAGAAGAAGACAGGAGGAATCAGTCCAGCTTGCCAGAGAGCTTTTCCTCAAGATGGCGGAATTTGAACCCCTGCACTATATTCTTCACATACCTTTTTCCCCGCCCACTTTAGTACCAATCCCGGGTTTATATTTCACAACAGGGCATAAACAAGAATGGGGTGAGTGGACTAAACGGGCCTTGGAATCCTTGGAAATACTTCATGGAGCATTGGGGAAGAACAAAAAAATACTGGTTGAAAACATTAATTATTCTCCATCATTTTTGGAACCTCTTTGGGAGAATGGTTTCTGTGAGCTTTGCCTCGACTTAGGGCATCTAATGCTCGGCCAGGAGAAGGTCATGGACTTAGTAAAACAATATCTTGATGTAACACAGGAGATTCATCTTCATGGAGTCGAAGGATATAGAGAACATTTAAGCCTTTCTGTATTGCCGACACATCTTGTGCATAAGTGGCTGAAATATTTATTAACGACTTCCTTTAAGGGGGTGATTAACCTGGAAGTATTCAGCCCTCGTGATTTGGAAGAGTCCATGGATATTGTTCTTGAAACATTTAGCCCCGCAGCAAGGGGCTAAAAAGGGGGTGGTCATTCCTTCGGCCTCCAGGTCTCGGATCTCTCCGTAGACCTGGAGTATCCTGGGATCCCGCCCAACCACACAGCCAGGTCTTTGAGCGTGAAAATCAGATAATAGTTTTGTGGCCTTTTATGCCAGACTTAACCCATGTCAACCAAGGGCCGGACCCCGGTTACGTCAAAGACTACTCCCGCCACTATCATCTTGGCCGCTCCAGGGCCCGCGTGTTTGGCTATAGCCTCTTTCACGCCGTCCAATATGGCTCCCTCTTTTTGAATCTCACGCACTTTGAGGTACAGACGGTAGCCCGGGGTCTTGAACGTTACAGGGCCTTCTGAGACACAGAAAAACACCGCGAGGGGATTTTCTCCCAGGTTTTTTAAGGTCCGGTTGCTACCCAGCCCCATGATAATGGTCCCATCTTCCATAAGCCTGGGGCTGCCAAAATAGGCCACATTGGGCTGTCCTTGTTTGTTTGCAGTACCAAGGGTGCCGATGCGACCAGGTTTGTTGACTGTTTCCACAATTTCCTTGCTGATATCGACCATTTTTCCCTCCTTTTGATCGGTAGTAAAGAACCCTGGCACAGTTGACCAGGTTTCTCAGGTTGATTTGGACAAGATGCCCGTGCTAAAAGAGATACTCCTCTAACTCATTTATTATTCAAAATAAAAAGAGGCAGCAAGAATCCGGAGATCGGTCCCACCAATACCTCCCATCTCGTCAACTGCCTTATGGAATTCCTCTCCGATTCCGCCAACCCTGGAATTATCATGGTGGTTCTTTCCACTCTTGCCTCTACCGAATTATCTTTGATTGCTTTCCAGATCTCCATTGCCTTAAACATCTTTTCGTGGACAGCATTGTCAACAGAATAGCCGTGAGTATGAGTGGGGAGCAGGAAGGCTTCTGTGGAAGTAGATTCGAGGATTTCTTTCATGATACGCACTGTTTCCTGGAAGTTGCACGTGATCAAAAGAGGGGAGTCCTTATCGGGGCTGTTTATTTCTATGAGTTCACAAGGAACTTGCTCCATCATAAGATTGTATGGGATTGGATCTTTGTTTAGTTCAACAATAGCAGCCAATATGTCAGCAAATTCACCGTCCAAATCAGGGCATTTATGTGGGTTTGTCTCCTCTTCCAATACCGCTTCAGCAAACTCACTGCAACTCGTATACCCGCACTTTTTACAGTCAGTTTCCGGCAACAATTCGGAAATATCTTCAGCTTCGGGTGGATGAACATCTGCCATTTCTTGCTCTACCGCCATTTTATACCTTACCTCCTTTTACGTTCTACCCGTTCTGGAAACTGGCCTTCAATCGCTGCCAGAAGGTGCGACCCTTAATGATCTGAAGTTCTTTTTTTGTCACCATCAGACAGGTTTTGATCTCACCTATCTCAATATCCTTATCCCGAATTCTATTTTCAAATTTTTGTTCCTTATTTTTTAGAGCCTCATTAAGTTTTTCGCTCTGCTTGTCTTTCTCATTCATAACAGAAAGTAGAGTCGTGAGTTCTTCTTCTTTGGTCTGCATTTGTTTTTTTATTTTCTCATTTTCGACGCTTCCTTGTTCCAGGTCTTCTTCCTTGGTATTCAGTGACGCTTGCAAAGCCGCAATTTCAGCATTTTTTCTATCCAACGACTCGCGCGCCTCATTTCCCTTCTCTTCTAATTTGATTTCAAAAGCTTGCTTTTCAATTTGCATCGCTTTTTTTAGGTTGTCGAGTTCTATCTCTTTCTCAGAGAGGGCAAGATTCATTGCGCTTTGTTGTTCATCTTTAGCAGCTAATTCTTTTTTGATCCTCTCATTTTCTCTGATTTCCTGTTCCAGATCTTTTGTCTTAGTGCTGAGTGATTCCTTTAGTTCCTTCGTCGAAGCATCGTCACTATTCAGTAGCTTCTGAAGTTCCTTTATCTCATGATTTTTGGCATTTACAGAGGTCTTTAATTCCTTAATCTTATTCTCCGCATGCTTTAAGGCTGCCTCCTTTTTCCGTATCTGCTCTCTTATTGTCTTTCTACCCATTCCAGCACCTTTTTGATCTAAGATGGGTTCTCAGGGGTAGGATTAGCTACAGAGGGATAAAAAGACCCAGTGTTTACTCGAGTATCACCAACATATTGTCTATATCTCGTTTGAAGCTGATCCTATGTTTCACACACAAAAGATTCAAAAATCGCTTCATCAGGCAATTTCGCTATATCTTATTTTTATCGGCTTTTTCTCTAATATCATGCTGTAGCAGAGGCAGAATTCGGTAATAACATCCTTTAATAACGGATTCATGTAATGTCGGAGTTTACCTAACCATCGGCTGAGCCTCTGTCCACGTATGTAATCCGGCTGGAGCAAAAAATCCCTTTTTATATCTGCCCGTAGCATCACAAAAAAGATCAGGCAACCCACGATGTAGTGGTCCCACTGGTCTTTGAGATCTCCCCAATAGATGTCCATGTCCAGAAATTGGAGCCATTCATCGTCAGAGAGCGGGATTTGGTCTATATATCCCTTTTGAACCAACTCCTCTCCCCAGGCATGAATCAACCAATCCAATTTACTGATCATTTTCCCTTGATCAAAAAAATCGCCGTTATCGAAGACTATCTCACGTATCTTGTTCACGGCCGGTTGAGCATCTGATTTCATTTTCTGCCTTTGTCTGCAAGAAGATATTTTTTTGCCGATTTCCATGTCTTATCCAAGATATCCATGGTCCCCTGACGCACCTCCGTGCGAAAGCCAAATAATTGATTGAAATCCTCTATGTTTTTCCTCATTTCTTCCTTTGCCATAACCGGCGTTGGTATGAGGAGAGAACGTTCGTAATGTTCAAACAACCGCTTGGCCATATCAACGGATACATTGCCGACTTCCCGGTCGAAGATGCGTCTCCAATGATGGGTCCATCCCGGAATCATAAAAAATGTTCCGGCGACCTCACACTGCTCGGCGTAGTAACAATCTCGCCCCCCGATGAGCAGACCGACACAATCATCTACCGGATGGTCTTCATCCATTGGGATAAAAATCGGGACACGGGCATCAGCTAACAATTCATCCGGTTTTTGAAGGGCGTTGCCGCACAGGCCATACCCCAGAACAATGGCGTCTACATAACGGCCCATCTCCTTGGCCGCTTTAACGAGACCTTCCTGGAGAATCCGCTTTCGATTATGGAGGGCCAGTTCCAGCACGCGAACCAGCACTTCCAATCTGCCTGGATAGTTTGGGGTAAACCCTTTGATAAGGGGTATTCTTCCAGGTCTGATATGTGCCGCCTCAAGTGCCTCTATAAGGCTAAAAGAGTACGCGTCCTCCAGCACGGCAATTCCCGCTATTTCCGAATCATGTGCCAAGATATGAGCAAATTCCAGTTCCAGGATTTCACAGGTGAGTATTCCTATGATTGTCATCAGTTCGTCTCCTTAGCAGACGGGCCTAAAAAACCCCTCTCTTTTCTCAGGAGAGGGATATTCCAAAAATGTTCGTTCAACACTCACCCACCTGATCCACCCTGTCTCTAATATAAGCAATCAGGGTCTCAAGCTCCTCCTTCTTCAAAACTGCCAAGAAATTAAGATCAAGGTCCGTTTTGAGAATCTCCCCGATTTTCTTTATAAGCTCTTCCTTTGTCATACATACCTCAGAAAGAATTCAAAGCTCTTTCTGATTCGATCCTTCCTTCATGAATTTACAGTATTGGAGGTTGATTTCTGTTGGGTCAAAAGATCTTCTTTTCGAAAAAATCCTATTCCAGCAGTATAATGCTGTAACAGTTGTATTCCTCGGCAATATCATGGGCTAAGCTGAACGGTTTTCCGATGTTTTTTAATGTCTGGAAGATATCTATGGAGCAGGATTCAACAGAAGGCCGTCTATCCATGGGGAAAATGCACTCATCGGGATAGGAGCACTCTTTGCAGAGGGCGCAATTTTCAGAGACCAGAGCAAAGGCTTTGTAATATCCGGCCAAAAAAAGCATTCGTTCCAGCGCAACGGTTCCTTTCCAGCCATTTACCTGTAGTCTTCTTTTTTTCTGATTATCCATGTAAAATTGACTGTTTCTGGCGGTTCCACAAAGCAGCAAGGCCTTTTTGTACTCACTTAAAAGGGCTTTGGTCTCATCAGGGGAAGGGGTTTCAGGAGGGCAACACCAACTTGTGCCGTACTTTTTGCATCCGTATTTACATTTTAACCGGACCCACTGGGCAACGGATATATCACCGGTACTCAGGGGAATGATCTCATTGATATTATGTTTCTTCCCTAATTTCCTGAGATCTTCGACAGTATCCTTTTCTTTCTGGCTTTTTTCCAAGGAATATACATTCCTTTGGTTACTCTGCATCGTCTACCCTCTGGGGGGGGTTTTCAAAAACAATCGTGACATCATTTGTCACAGCCAGTCCCAATTCTGCCTCAGCCGCCTTAATGATTCCACAGGGCACGGGACAACTCGAGTGGAGATTACATCTGCCTGCTTTTTCATAAATCGGGTTTTTGTTGATCGGATTTTTAATAACATCGCTCATCTCTATCTTGCGCAGTTGCTTTTCGAGGGCCATGACCTGCTTGCAATCACTCTTTATGGCAATCCCCACACTTCTCCGTTGAATTTTAAAGGCGCGGACTACAGTATTGAGATCGCAAATACCCGATTCAATGCGAACAGTGATCATAACTTATGTTACCTGAGATCTCCCCTCCCGACAGGAAGGGGAGAATAAGCAGATTCCAAGGCAATACGCTGCATTATTTCTGATGAAGGATTTCCTCCGGCACCACCCCTTCCAGATGGGGAAACTCATCCTTCATGTGGGGGATCTGCATGGCCTCCATAAATTGCTGCTGGAAGTCTTCCTCCACCGTCAGTTCGATGTATTCTACATTCCTGGAGACCCAATTTGCCTCCACTCGTTTCTCCCGGTTCAAGAGCGCGGCCCTTGCCCCATCTCCGGCGGCATTACCCACACCGAGAATCTTATCGATTTCACAGTCAGGAAAGAGTCCCATGATCAGGGCCTTCTCCCGGTCAACATGGGTGCCAAACGCCCCAGCTATCTTAACCGTATCCATCTTTTGCATGCCCATGCGACGCATCATGAGCTTGCAACCGCAATGGAGAGCGCCCTTGGCCAACTGGATCTGGCGGACGTCCTTCTGGGTGATCACAACGTCTTTGTCAATGCTGGTCTCTTCTGACCAGGCAAGTACGAATTCCGGTTGCCCGGTATCCGCATTTTTCCGGGAGCGGTTGGACTTCTGTTTTTTATTAAAGACACCGCTTTTGGTAATGACCCCTGCCCGGTACAATTCCGCGAGCACATCAAGTATCCCGGACCCGCAAATGCCTTTGACTTTCATCTCTTTGGCTTCGGAGTACTTCCGCCACGCATCGCGGCCGATGACCTTGTAGTCCACTTCATGGGTCTCGGGATCAATTTTGATCCGCTCTATGGCACCGGGTGCCGCCCGCATGCCGAACGCCAGTTGGGCCCCTTCAAGGGCCGGACCCGTGGCACAGGAAGAAGAGATCATCTTTTCCTTATTGCCAAACACAAGTTCTCCGTTGGTCCCGATATCTATGATGAGCTGGATCTCATCTGACTTGTAAGGCTCCTCCGCAATCAGCACCCCCACATTATCTGCACCCACAAAACCCGCCTCGTTTGGAAGCACGTGCACGTATGCTGAAGGATTGATCTTGATATCCAAATCCCGGGCCCTGATGTCCAGACTGTGGTGGATTACCGGAGGGAAGGGTGCAAGGCCAACGTACTCCGGATTGAGCTGAAGCAGGATATGGTGCATCGCAGTATTGCCCACGAGGGTCATATCCTCGATATCTTCACGGGTGAGCCGGAGATAGGTCTTTCCCTCTTCCGGGGCCTCCACCATCACCGGCTCACCATCTTCGCCCTTAACCACCTTTCCGTTCTCATCCTTCTTTTTTTTCTTTGGCGGGTAGGTGCCCTCGATAGCCTGGTCTATCAACCAGTTGAGCCCTTCGATGATATCATCGCTCATACGCTTAAGGCCGTCCGGGTTCATCATGTGAAAAGTGATGCGGGCCATGACATCTTCGCCATACTTGCACTGCGGGTTCATGAGAGAAACCGTGTCAATGACCTCCATCGTGTTGAGATTACAGAAATATCCGGCCACTGTAGTGGTCCCGACATCTATGGCGATCCCATAGCTGTTTTCCACCTTGCCCGGCCGCACCCGGATGATCTCCTGGTCCATCCAGACGCTGACCGTCACTTTCCATTTTCCTTCGCGCGCCGCCGTAGGTATCTGCTGAAGCGTGAATAAATCAGATTTCAAATCCTTAAGACCGTATTCTTTTTCCAGTTCCCTGCAAATCCGCTCGAAATCGCCCGTGGGCTCCTCGAAGGTGGGGGGATCCATCTCTACATAGTATATCTTCACGGCCGGGTTATGCTCGATATGGATGTCCCGGGCGGCCTTACTGACCACCTGCTTGCCGGCCCTGGACTCCTCGGGCACAAAGACCAAGACATCCCCTTCTACTTTGGCGACGCAACCTAATCGGTAACCAGCCTCCCTAGCCTCGGCGTTGATGAACTTTTCTTCTTCCTCCTGCCAGGGACTCACGTGGGAGGCGCTGGACTGAATGCCGTATTTTTCGAAAAGGCCTTCCTCAATGCGAATCCGGCACTTCCCGCAGACCTTCTTTTCTCCGCAAAGGCTTTCTATGTCCACGCCTAATAGCCTTGAGGCCTCTATCAACGTGATCCCTTTTGGAACTTCGCCCCTGCGACCTGCGGGTTGGAAGATCACCTTCGCCTTATTATCATCCATTCCTTTCTATCCTCCTTCTCCATCTAAGATACAAGAAGAAGCTTCTGCACTACTCAAAGCAAAAGCTTGCCTTATCGTTATACTCTTCAAACAGTCCGAGATGGCGACCCGCAAAGAGAGATCTCGTGCCGGTCCAATGGTTAGATCAGTTTTCCCCGGCACGCCATTCCCATCTCTACGTCGACTAATCTTTATTTCTCCTTTTGTCGCAGTTCTCTCAACCGGCCTATCATTTTAATGCCTTCTGTGACCGCATTTCCGGCTGATTCTGCATAGCCGTCCGCTCCGAAGAGATCTGCCACGTCCTTTGTCACAGGCGCCCCGCCTAACATGATGGCCACATCGGGATTCTTTTCTTTGATCATCCCAATCACCTTCTTCATTCCCAACATGGTGGTTGTCATCATGGCAGACATAGCCACGATTTCGGAGTCAGTACGCATCTGCTCTTCCACGAAATTCTCAAGCGGTACGTCTCTACCCAAATCGTGGACCGTAAATCCGCCCACATCGAACATCATTTTTACCAGATTCTTACCTATATCGTGCACATCTCCCTGAACAGTGCCGATCACCACCTGTCCCCTGACCGAGCTGCTATCTGAAGGCACATGAGGTCTGAGAATGTCCAGGCCCCCATAAAGCGCATCAGCACACATGAGCACCTCAGGTACAAAATACTCGTTTCGCTCATAGAGGTCGCCCACTACCACCATCCCGGCGGCGAGCCCATCCATAATGCCCTCCAAGGGGTCGTGGCCGTTATCCAGAAAACTCTGGGCTGCATCCTTTACCTTGTCTTCATCGTAATCGACGACCCCATCACTCAATTGCTTGAGCAACTCTTCTTTGCTTGCCATATCTACACTCCTTTCCTTGTCCTAAAGCCTTCTAATGGCCGGGCTCGGTTTTTTGCCGTAGGTGTGGGTCGTTTCCACACATGCCAGCATATTCTCTTCAACAATCGCCGGCCAGAGATCACATCCGGGCATGACGGCGTCCACCCCGTTGTCGATTATCTCCTTGATGTGTGCAATGGCCGTCTCCTTGGGAGTATTTTCGTCGCATGTCATGGTGTATGTATCAACATTCCCCATCAATAGCACGTCGTCTCCGATTTTTTTTCGTGACTCCGCAATGTTATTCTTGATGTCTACGGTGAGTCCGTCCGCATGACAATCATTCATCATTTCAATGAGAGGATCTGTTTGACCACAGATATGAAGAAGTTTGGGCGATTCCCATGAATCAAGGATTTTGGTCAACCGCGGCTTAATCATGTCACGGAAAGTCCGAGGGTTCAGAAGATCTGCAGCAACGCCTGGCTCGCGCAGCGTTATATAATCACAGCCAGATGCCTGCAGGAACTTCCCAATTTCGATTATCATGTCTGTCACCTTGTCCAGGACTTCTTCCACTTTCTGTTTCTGCTTAAACACGCCTTTGAGGATCATGTCAAGCTCAAGAATCTGGCCGGCCTGTGTGAACGGCCCTAACTGCCAGCAACCAATTGGGAGCTCAGGGGCCTCTTTCTTGATAATCTCGATGGCCTTGGGGATAAGAGGCAGACGTCCAAGCTCAGTGATGTTGTCCGGAATCTCCACTTCATCCATTTCCTTCCATTTCTTTTCAGGAATCGTGGGGTACAAAATGTCCTCCGAATCCGCGTACAGACTGATCTCGTTTCCCATGGCCTCTGATTCCATGGTCATGTCGTACGGGATGACAACACAGTCGAACCCCATCAGCCTCGCGGACCAGATTGCTGACATGGCCATACGCTCGGCGTCTGTGTGGACAGTCGGGAAGTTATAGCCGGCCTTTTTTATGCCCGGCATTACCACCATCCCCATCCCACTGAAGAAAGGCATGGTGTCAACGGGCTCCTTTCTCAAAAGCCTCATCACGCGTTCTTTTGGTCTAAGTTCTGCCATTACAATTACTCCTTTCTAAATTATTATTTTATATGATCGACAATAAACTGTAAATGCCAGGTAGCCTATTCTATAGACTTCAACTGTTCCACAAAGTCCGGGAACAGCTTGTAAAGTGGGTGATTTTGATCCTCGGGCAATTTCCTGGTTTCAGCAAAGGCCGCTGCGGCCAAAAAGGCATCGGCCATAGCCACAGCCGGAAAAATCCTGGTGGCGCCAGCCATTGGGCCGGCAAAGATCATGTCGTGATACATAAAGGCAGCCAAGGATTCTAAGCCCGCATCAGCGGCGGACCACCCCTTAAACCCCCAAAGATCGCGGGCCTGTTTCCACATATAAGAGCCATTGCTCGGTGCGCTGGCCCCCGGAAAACCCCATTTCTCCTTTATCATGCGATTTGCAATGGCGCAGAAGGCCGTTGCCGGACCGTTCATGACTGATGTATCTACAAAAATGCTCTCAAATTTGGCCCCAACCTTGTCGATGGCATCCAGCAGTTTCTGAGTGCCTGCAATCCTTCCGCTCGGCATCTGATCCGCCATGTCAAACGCGACAAGCAAAACATGCTTGACACCGATCTGGGCAATCTCGCGGATCTCTGTTTCCAGGTCCTCTTCCCAAACGGTAATGCTGTTATAGAACATACGGTCCAGAAGTCCCTTTTCCGCACAATAGGCAGCCCCTTCTAACTTGGGTTTCATCTTCCAGGCGTCCACGCAAAAGGGCATGTCTGAAACAGAAGTTACAAAGTCAATGTACAACTTGAGTTCCTTCCCGGTATTGCCCACAATGTCGGCCATCCCCGGTACACCGGTCTCGGCCCAGAGCTTATCCTGGCTTTTGAGAAGCTCTTCGGCCCGTTTCTCGTCAAATCCCTCCTTTCGCTTTCCTTCGAATACTTTATCTCCCTTTTGGAAGATGGAGGGACAGACCACGGTAGGATAAGCACCCGGCTGCCCGCCAAACTTCACCCCTCCCACTTCACACACCTTTTGTTCGGTCTCAAAATGAAACATCTGTTCCCCTCCGTCTTAATTTTAAGGTTTTTGATAATTCATAATTCCTAAATCCCTTGCCATTCGTCAAATAGTCGTGAGTAAAAATCCGCCCCCGGAGGGGCCGGCTTTGGTAACCCCTGGAAGGGGATACTTTGCCTTGACCCCCAAGGGGCCAAGGTTGAGTTGTCCCTGATCGTGGTTAAAACAATTTCCGTTGGGCTTCTTCCCGGCGTTCTTTTGCTTCTTGATATTTTACATATTTGCGGATCATTTCCGAGTCCAAGTCCACTGTATCCACACAGTAACCTTTGGACCAAAAATGATTACCCCAATAGGGTTTTTCTCTCAGATGCCGATATGTATTCAAGACACGAATAGCTGTTCGGCCCTTGATAGTGCCAAGGTAGTCCGAAATGGATATTTTCGGAGGAACCATCGAAATCAAATGAACATGATCTATCCGAACATTCAATTCCACTACCTCACACTTCAACTGTTCAGAATATGCCCGAATACAGTACCCTACAAGATCGGCAACCTTGTCCGTCAGAATTCGATATCGGTATTTCGGGGTCCAAGCAATATGGTATTGGCAATGCCAAATCGTCTGTGGTAGTTTTCGAAAACGGCTCATTTGTTACTCCTTTCCTGGTGTTGTGGGACAACTCAGGATTAGTTGTAACAGTGAGTCGTTCAGAAGGCAAAGCCTCTGAACCTTAACCTTGCTCAGAGAGCAAGGGTTTCTACATCCGACTAAATCTTACGAACTTGATTCACCCAAGGAGGTGATGCCAAAGATCTGGCCCAACTTTCTTACCCCCTACAGTTTGACACCAACGAGAATCGTACCCAGGCCCCTTTCGTCCAACCCTCTGAAATATTGGTCCTTTAAGAAAACGTCTGAGGGGGTGGAAGGATTAGCATAAATAATAGAGTGACATCGGAATGTGTCATTTTCCACGGTGCACCATTCTGCTGGAAGCCATGGGATTTCAAAATGGCAGATCTTCTTCATGATATCCTGGGGAAAATTGATCTTATCCTTGTAAACAACAAAGTTCTTGTGCATAAACCAGACGTTCTTTTTATTTCTTAGCCTGGCAATGACTCCCTCATCCCGAACCTCTTCTCCCACGACCTCATCGTCCTTTATGAGCACCAGCGTGGCATGGCAACCCCAGTCAAAGTCCATGTTATTGAGGGCGACATATACATAATCACAAGTCAGGACCTCCCTCACACCGGTATTGACCACCTTCCCCAAACCCATCAAGGACCTGTTTTCGGCATCCTGCTCAATGTCAATAATCTTATCGTGGTCTTCGAATAAAAAAGGGCTTGCTTCAACGATCCCCTTCACCTTTTTCAAGGCCGAGACCATCACCCCGTCTGCCACTCTTTTATCCATGCTCGATTCATCCTATGCGGTACACCCTTTTCCTGCTAAGTCCGGACTTCAGCCGTTATCAATTTGATCAAATCAAATACCTTTTCACTGCACGCCCTTTCACATCTCATGCAGGCCACCCCGTCACACAGCGCCAGATTGATCGTAACGCCAAAATTGCCATCCTGTTCTTCCATTTCAAGGGCGTTCTCCTGGCAGTCATCGATGCACGCCCCATCGCCTAAGCAATCTTCAAAGAAGACGGTCTTTCGCTGTCCGATATCGGGAATGATCTTGAGGCCCATAACCCCTAACTCCGGAATGTCTTTTTCTACGGTTTTGATAACTTCAGGCAGTTCGGTCACCTCTTTTAAGGAAGGAAGCCCGTATCTTTTCAAGAATTTCTGGTATTGCTCCAAAGGCATCCCCTCTGTCCAATAGGAGAGTTCCAGGATATATACCTTTTCAAAGACCTTCGATGCCGCAAACATGCAGTGATGCTGCCTCAGTTCATCGGCCACCTGTTTCATGTGCCAGAGGTTCTCCTCGTCCCTGACCATATCCCTGGCCATGGCCAAAGAGGTATTGCCCACTTGATAGATTTTTTTGACCCTTGCGGGAATCATGCCGATCTGCTGGGCCTTGAGGGCATCCACATAGGTGCCGGAGGCCCCTGACATGTAGGCTGTTTCGATATCCTCCAGTTGGATGCCCGCCTCCTCACAAAGGGTGATATGACCTGCCCGCACCGAGCCGATGGCCTTTCCTGCCTCTACGAGATCATTTTCCGTAAATTTGATGTCATTGGGTAGATGGATTTCCGTGTCCGGGGTATTGATCCGGGGGATATAGATGAGTCTGGCATTCATCCCCTGGCTGAGCAGGGCAACAACCCCGGTCCCTGTGATGCCCACAGCCTCCAATTCTCCCTTTTCCGACACACTGCCGGTGGTTGGGTCCACCGTATCTCCAGGACGCGGCACCATCTCTTTATCGAGAACATACGTCTTCAAATAACCGCTCTCGGGTTGGTCATCGCTTTCAACCCGTTTGAAACCCACCGTCGTGGCATCCTCTTCCTGGCGTTGAAATTTGACATCTGATATAGCTCCCGGAAGTGCCAGAAGACCATCCTCGATCTGTTGTCCCTCCAAGGCAGGGCCTGCCGCTGTGGACCCGGTATAAACCGTCCCTTTATGAATCAGGGCCATCTCGGCATTGGTCCCGTAGTCCGTGACAATGGCGATCTCATCCTTATTCAGCATACCGGTCTGTATCATCATGGCCAGGGCATCGGCGCCGATCTCGTGACGAACCGCCGGCGGGATCATGATATCCGCATCGGGAGGTAGATCAAGACCCCGAATATCCGGGGCCTTTACGATCTGAGCATCCCTCTTGGGAGGAACCACCCCCAACGACTCCAGCTTGTGTTTTCCGGCATAGGCCAGGTCCCTGAACTCAATCTCCTGAAAAAGGGAAAGCTGGATGGGATTGCCGCAAACGGCCAACCTCACCACCTCATTCTTATCAATTCTCAGGTTGTCAATGACCTGATTTGCGGCATCAACCACCACCTGGTGGGCCCAGTCCAGTCCGACCTCTAAGGCAAAATGGAGATGGTCGATGACATTGGCCCCGGGGAGGGGGTGACGGGTGGTGACAGCAGTAGACAGAATAATTCCGTCTTGATCAAAATCGATAGCATGACCACGAAATCCGCTTGTGCCTAAGTCCAACGCGATGCCTAATTTTGCCATTTGTTTTCTTTTCTTCCCCTCACTCCTCCGTGTATTGTAGCCAGCGTTTACATTTGAAACATATCCAGTTTCCCAAATCATCGGTTGTTATCTGGGCCGGATGGCCGTACAACCTGATGTGCTCCCTTCTTATTCTTGCCCAGTATCCCTTGACCTCGGTACAGGAGAGCCTTCTTCCCAAGGCCTCTTCTGCATCGCTATGCCACCGGCCACATCGCGTGCAGGCGATCATCTTGTTGGCTCCAATGAGCAGCCCGATTCTACTTTAGTCATTTTACTCGTTTCAATTCAATCTTTACTCTATTATTGGGGTTCGGGCAGTCCCAGTACTGAACATCCTTGTCCTCACCGAGCGGAAATGTCCCATCAAACTGGAGGGTACTTATCCAATTGAAGATATTATGGTAGAAATACCCACAAAAGTTACCACACTTGTGGATATCTAAATCAAATTATCAAATTCATCTCCCACCTTCATGCCGATGGTACATTCACCCTTTGTCTCAATGATCTTTGCCACAACCTGGCTTCCTATTTTCGGATAAGATATTGCCATCACTTCCCCTTTCAATAATGGTGTTCTCTATCAAAAAAGGGAGGGCATCGCTGGCCACTTAAAAATACCATGCTACACCCTCCCAAGTCAAACGGTTTGCTTCATTACAGCCCGTAGGAATCCGGGTTAAAGCCTTGCACGTCCTTGTACTTATCTAAGCACATGTCAATAAAGTTTGCCTGCGTATCCGGCAGGCCCTCCAAGTCCTTCATTGCCGTTTCAAGGGCATTCTTCTCAAGGGCGGTCAGTTTCATTTTGGCATCACCCAAAATGATCTGGCCCGCCTTGATGGCGGCAGCCCTTGCGCTTTCATAGTAGCCCTTGGATCTGTTGCTGACAATGGCGTTTCCTATCTCCCAGGCATTATCCGGAGCCAGGATCAGACTGTGGGAATCCCTGTACATATCGGAGTTGACCAGGATCTCCTTCATCTGTTCCTGGTAGCCAAGTTCAAGGGACGTGTTGAGTATAGCGCAGTCATAGCCCAAGATCTCAGCAAAGACCGATGTGGTGGTTGCACCGAACATGTCGTGATATTCCACGGCCTCGTTGCTCCACAGATCACACACGGCCATAATGATATTGCTGGCAAGGTCGGAATGGGCGCAGGCACTGGCCTTCCCCTCGGTGGCGATGGGTACCCCGGTCATGGCCTTGATGATCGGATCTTCATAGGCACAGTCCTTGGTAGGTCCGGTGGCCCCGCATTCATAGGCCACCATGGTCCTGGAAGCAGAAATGGCCCGGGACAGCGCGGCTATCACATGGGGCACATCCTTGGAGGTCATGCCCCCGGCCATGAACATGGCCGTGTTGGCCTCGGAGCAGTTGGTATCCCCGCCTGCGATACAGTTGTTCTTCTTGCAGATCTCCACGATCTGATCCCACATCCACTCCATGTCGATGGCACCCAAGACCCCGATCCCAAAGAGGATACCCCCGATATCATTACGGATGATGGCATGGTCAAAGATCTCCTTGCCACCCATGGATTCGATGGAAACGATATCGGCGTACTTGGACACCTCCTTAAAGGTCTCGAGGATCTCCATGGTGTAGTCACTCGTGCGCATATGATGCATGTCGGGTTTGCGCAGATCAGCCGGCGTGGAGCGGTAAGCGGCCTTAAGGCCGTATTTCTCCAGATACTCATCCATCTGCTTTGCCGTCTGTGCGGCGATCTCTCCGCCCCATTTGGGGTTGTGGGTCATCTGGAAGACGTGCTCGTTTTCCACCAGCAAAGTGGGATGGCCCACAATAGTCATTCTTTCCAAGGCATCCCCGTTGGCCTTTTCGTACTCCCTCAACAGGGTCTTCATGGTCTTTTCACTGCCCGGCCTGGGATGGGGCACTACCTCGGGATGAACAAAGCCTCCTCCGATCTCAATCCCCCTCTTGGTGGTCACCGGATACTTTGCGGTGCCGAACATCATTTCTGCACCACTGGCGTAAGCCATCTTTGTTATTGCTTTTCGTGCCATTTTTATCCCCCTTTCTCAAATATTAAAAATCAAGCAAACCCCTTCTCTCTACCCTATCCAAATACCTCCCTTTTTCACCTCCTTCCCAAACAGATATTGATTAAACTGATTTATCTTTACTTCATTTTTTATAACTCATCTAAGATGATGCAATTCATATGCCAAAGAAGTTAATTTTGGAAGTTGATAACCCATTGATATTTATTGAGTTATTCTTCACGCATAGGCCTTGTTCATTCATAAGACCATATCCTGTCACCTCAGGGTGCAGTTTTTCTTTTTGGTGTAACTTGGGGTGACATTTTTATGGGGCAGAAGCACCGTACTGGGAAAGCCGAAGATAGAGCAATCGCCGTGTGATTCCTAACATCCTGGCCGTGGCCGTCTTGTTCCAGGAGGTCATCTTAAGGGTTTTCAGGATCAGTTCTTTTTCTATTTCCTGCAGAGGGACTCCCCCATCGGGCAATCCCTTCAACATCTCTGTAGATGCTGGGGCCGAGTCCGCTTCATCACGCACCTCCTCAGGGAGATCATGGTAAGTGATTTTTCCATTGGGGCAGATAACGAGAAGCCGTTCCACGATATTGGTCAGTTCCCGGACATTGCCCTGATAGGAGTAATCCAGCAAAAGGCTCCTTGCCTCTTCGGTAAGCAAAGGCACAGAGCGATCCATATCTTTAGCAATCTTGTGGAAAAAATGATCAAGCAAGAGTGGAATATCCTCTCGCCTTTCCCTTAAAGGAGGGATATGGATAGGGACCACATTCAGGCGGTAGAAAAGATCATCGCGGAAATGCCCTGCCCGGACAGATCTTTTCAGGTCCTGGCTGGTGGCGGCGATAATACGGACATCGGTCCTGTATGACCTGTTTCCACCCACCCGTTCAAATTCTCTCTCCTGAAGAACCCTTAAAAGCTTGACCTGCAGCTCCCTGTCCAGTTCACCGATTTCGTCCAAAAAAAGGGTGCCACCATGGGCAACCTCAAATTTCCCCTTTCTTTGGTGAATCGCCGTGGTAAACGCCCCTCGCTCATGTCCGAACAGTTCACTCTCCATCAAATTCGCAGGGATAGCCCCGCAGTTTATGGCCACAAAAGGCTGATTCCTTCTGGAGCTGGTCTGGTGAATCGTTTGGGCCACCAACTCCTTGCCTGTGCCACTCTCCCCCTGGATCATGACTGTGGCAGAAGAGTCCTTGAGGTTTTCGATAAGGTGATATACTTCGTTGATGCCTTTGCTTTGCCCAATGATAACCCCGAACCGTTCCTTGGATTCACGTGTTCGATTTCTTTTCTCGGGTACATGCCCTATGCCCATCTTCTGGGCAATGCTTAGTAGAATGGTGTTGATATCCTGTTTCAAGGTCGGTCCTGAAAAATCGTAAAAAGTGCCTGCCTGATACAAGAACGGACCTAACGGTGCAGTGATCAGGACCGATGCCTGAGGGGCGATCTGCCTGGCCCGGTGCAAGAATCCGCCGCCTCCCATACCGGAGGATTTCAGATCAATAACAATAACTTGCACCCTCATAGATTGATCTTTCAGTGTTTTCAATCCCTGTTGCTCATCCGGCACCCAGATGGGCGAAAATAGGTCCTGTGATATTAGTCGGAGTAAAGGGCGGAAGCTCCTGTACTGGTCGTCAACAATCAGTACGATGGGCTTGGTTTTGTCCTTGTTCTGTAACATTTTTGCGTCCACGGAGAGCTTAGGTTGTACCTGCGAAGAAAATAAGCTCGGAGCACTATCACTTACGGAGCCAAAGAGAGGTACACCAAATCAGGACATATGGTTTCCCTGAAGAGAGATGTTGGGTGAACCTCTCTGTGACCCTAAAACGGCAGTTTACCTGCGGCCAGCAGCCAGAAGGCAGGGACCCAGAGACCCACAACCGTCCAGATGATGAGCGACACGCCTAAGGTCTTGGCAGAGAACTTGCCGTATGCATTGAGCCATACCATAACATAAAGAACCGTATAACCAGCGCAGGCTAAGGCCAGGAAGTTGCTCTTGGCGATCAACTGCTTGCCATCTTCCAGAACCGGCCCCCCTGTAAGGGCGAGTATCACATACACGATAGATATCGGGATTAAGGTTAAGCTGGCGTTACCCGCGGCCTTCATATTCTCCAGCCCGGCAAATAATGTATAACCGACGATGGCGTAAAATAGACCGTATGCAAAGAGCAGGGCGGCAATCCAGGGATCCTTGAAAACGGCTGCTTCAATGACCGCAGATACCAGCACAAGCGCCCCCACCATGATGACGAGGGCACCTGTTCCCTTGGCTTCTCCTATGCCTAAGAGTAACAATCCCACGGGCAACCACATGAGACTTATGGCCATAAGTGTGGCTTCTACCATTTTCCTCTTCCTCCTTTCTTGATTGTTCGATAGTTGTGAGGTTTCGAAGAACTAACCAACCAAAGATCCTACGTCTGAAATTTCAAAATGATATTTACTCTGTTTTTGATCTACTTGCCTCCATTTCATCATTGAGCTTCAAGGTTTCCTGATTATGTGGTCTTGATTACGTTTTCTTCCGACATGCAGCCGGCAAGAGCCGATCCGATCAATTCCCGGTCCAGGCCCTTACCAATGATGGAAACCTTGGTGTCAGTGGATTGTTTGAGTGGCTGGGATGAGAATTCAGCCGATGCCAGCTCCATCAACATCCACCCATCGGCAATTCTGAATATCCCTTTGGCCCTGACAATTTCGCCCATCCCAGAGTTGGAGGTTTTGAGTTGCTGAAAAAGCTTTTCCAGCGCCCCCTGATCAAAGGATTGATCGTGGTAGACGCAGCCAAAGGACTCGTATCCAAGGGCGTCTTCCTCTTCGTGGAAATGGACGTGCAATTCACCTTCTTCATCGTGATGGGGATGACTTTCGCCATTTCCCGCTGTTATTTGTGCTAAATGGTTTTCCTCCTTCCAAACATCCTCTTTTGACCGGGGGGCAGTGGCCAGGGCAAACTGATACTCGGCCCAATCCACTGCCCCGAACTCGGTCATCAAAACTGTCATTTCGGGATTGATCGACGATAAGGCCCCCTGGGTTACCATGGCCTTCCTTTTATTGACCCTGTCGCACTTGTTTAGAAGGGCGAGCTGGGTGTTTCTGACCTGCGATTCCACAAAGTGGCGGTTTGCCTTATACAGGCCCATAAAACCGGTGGCATCAGCAATCAAGATATTATTGATCTTCTCAATGACATGCTCGAATAGCTGCGCCTCGACGATTGACCGGACTTGTGCGATCGTGGCGACACCGGTGGGCTCTACTATGACCCTGTCCGGTTTAATGGTCTGGCTGATCTCAAGCATCTGGGATCTGAAATCGGCCTGAAGCGTGCAGCATATACACCCGCTGGGCATCTCCACCACATCGCCGCCTTGACCTGTCAGCAGATCACCGTCTATACCCACGTCTCCGAATTCGTTGACCAGAACAACAATCTTCTCCTTTGCGCCCCACTTCTCGAGGGCCCTGATGATAAAAGTGGTTTTGCCGGAGCCAAAAAACCCAAAGACGATATCAACGATCATTCCCTTAATCTTTCCTTTGTATTTGTTATCCGTTCCATTTAGCTCGCATGGCTTCCCAACTCTCGCCCGCTGTGGCGTCTTCGGCCATTCCCGGTGCCTGGCTGCACTCTTTGCCCCAGATTCCCAGATCATAACTGGTGACATATTCCTCGCAGACCGCTCCCCCACCGCAGATAAAGGGGATATTCATGCCGGCGGCCTGGAGCTGATGGGCAATCTTGGGAAATGCGGTCATGGTGGTGGTCATCAGGGCGGTGCCGGTAACCATAACAGGCCTGTGTTCCTTGCACGCGGCAACCACTTTTTCAACCGGGACATCAGCACCCAAGTTGACAACCTCATAGCCGTTGGCGTTGAGCAGGGCATTGGCAATAACCTGTCCGATGTCGTGGATATCGCCCTCGGCCGTATGGGTGACTACCGTGGACTTTCTGTCCATGGCCTTACCCATTTTTTTCTCACACTCGGCGATTCCAACACTCATCGCGTCTGCCGAGAGGATAACCTGAGGAAGGAAATAAACCCCCTCATCCCACAGACGGCTCACCTCGTTCATACCCGCGATCAAGGCATCGTTGATGACATCGAGGGGCGATTTTGTTTCCAGGGCCTTTTGGACGGCAGGCAAGATCCCCTCATCATCCCCATCCACAACGAACTTGGCGATCCCCTGCAAGGTCGCATCTTTCGAAACCTCCCTGGCTTCCCCTGTGACCTCAAGATCAAGATCGTAACGCTTGAAAATGTTCGAAAAATCATCTAAATATTTCATTTCGTTCTCCTCCCTTTTCCTCTGTTTAAGATATATAAAACGGCTCCGGCAGAAGCCACTAACATCCTTCAGACAACTAATGGGCCTTGGCCACCTCCACCATGGCCAAGAGGTTTTCCGTGGGCGTGCCAGGCGCAACCGCACAGCCAGGGGCCAGGATCTGGATGCCGTCGGCAATAGACTCCTCGCAGCCCTCCTTCACTGTGTCAGCATCTTTCATGAAAAGGGTGGTCGCGGTATCGACACCGCCCATCAAAATAATTTGGGTTCCGCACTTTTGCCGTGCAAGTCTGGCATCGGCTTTTGGTTCTAAACTCAGTATCTCTGCCCCGGTCTGACCCATCCATTCCACAATTCCGTCCACGTTGCCACAAATATGCAAAATCTTGGGGACGGGGATGGCGTCAAATTGTCTTTTTTGATATTCTAATTCAAGATCCCTGTACGTCTTTGGGGCAATGAGTTCGGGCGACGCAGTCATGTCTTCACAGGAGATTATATCAGCGCCGGCGTCTACGAGCGCCTTGGCAAGGGCCGTACCGGCCTTCTCTGCCACCTCAAGGAAGGGCCGGATCTTGTCAGGCGCCTTAAAGGTGGCCTTCAGGATGGGAACAGCATCCAAAAGGGATCCCGCAATGGTAAAAGGCCCTATGATCCCTCCCACAATGAGTACCTCGTCGCCCACCTCTTTTTTGAGAAATTTAACCGCTTTGAGCAACTCCGGTATCGAGCCCCTGGAGAGAAAGTCATCCGGAAACACAGGGGTGTCGTCCAGCGTATAAGGGGGCGGATGTTCGATCCCCGGGATGCCCTCACCACCTTCAACGGCTTTTCCCGGTTTATATTTACACCCGAGGGCGACCGCCTCGAATGTCTGGCAAAATGGCACCCTGACCGCATCAAAACCGAGCACAGTATAAGCAGCCAGGGCCTGTTTTGCCATTGTTTCCCCCTTTTGATGGCCTTCCGGCCAAAAGGCCTGCACCTGCTCCATCTGATCGTAGGTTACCGTAGAATTGGCCCCAAAACAGGGCATCCTGTCCGGGCTTTGATGATTTAAGACAGCCATCACTCGCTCTTTGGCGTTCATTAGACCTCCTCCTTTGGGATAAAGTTGATGTTTGCAATGTTGTCGGATAGGTATGAATAGTGGAAAAAATGCGCAATTGAGATGTTGAATAACAATTGGAACATGCCTAATTTCCCTATAGTCCCCTGAGGCGCCTTCTTTCTGAATGTCCACCTCATGCTGGCAGCGGAATAGATTCGCAAGAGCGTAGATTTATCGCTCATGAAACGTCTCCTCCGCTAAACAGAAACTTGCCAGGTAAAAATAAATGATCCTCTGCGAATAGAAGATATAAAATATAAAAGCTATAGCTTACGACTAAGCGTGGAATCGAACATCAGGGATTGAGGTATCTAAAAATCCTCAACTTGGGGGGACACAGCCTTCACCCTCGAAAGAGCTATATCCTTATTGGGCAGGTATCCTGACTTGCGGCTTTCTCTACTTTCTGCGCCTTCCCATCAGGCACTCAGCTTATCATTAAGTACATGACAGTGGCTTTGTACAGATTTCGCTCTTCGGAACAAATAGAAGTGGGTGGCTCCAAAGAGTCCTTTCCTTTTTGGATCAATGGGAGAAAAAGGAAAGGCAACCGCTCACAGTTGCGGGGCAGCGATGGTTTTTCACCATCTTCCCTACCTTGGGAGGTCACATAGCCTCAATGATTCCTCCCACTTTCGGGATTACATATGAGTCCTCTAATAATTTTTCGGTCTTGTCACCTCACTTTACGAGTTACGAATTCTTCAAACAGGAGTAAATAATGCAATTTCGATGCCAGGCAACTGTAGCATCCAATCTGACCGCTAAAATTGAAAAAAGTCAGGCGGGGCACGGCGTTAGGAGGAGTGTCTTGAAGAAAACAGCTATTATAAGGATTGTGCCATCAAAGTCCTCAGAAGCAATAAAAATTGCTTTTGTTTTGAAATTAATCGTTATTTCAGATGGTTAGCCAAATGACATTAATGTCACACTCTGACATGTGATTCGCGATTCTTTTTTGGCCTAAGTCTGGCATAGTCCAGCCCGTAGGAGTTGATCTTCCGCCAGAAGGTTCGGGGGTTGACCCCGGTCTCTTTTGCAGCTTTCGATACATTTCCCTTATAGCGCTTAAGGGCTTCGAAAAGGTAAGCCTTCTCAAATCGGTTAACCACAACGGATCGAGCTGAAAAAAAAGGAACGTCAACATCTACATTAACCAGCGATTCTCCAAATGACGTATTCCGTCTGTTGAGAGAAAAAATTACACTGTCAATGGTATCACCGTCTGTCGTAACAAAGGCCCTCTCCAGGACGTTTTCCAGCTCTCGAACATTTCCAGGCCAGTGATACTGCATCAACTCTTCCATGGCCTTTACAGAAATCTGCATAATATTTTTGTTCAAATTCCTATTGAAGATGTCCATAAAGTGTTTTACCAGAAGCGGAATGTCCTCAATCCGTTCCCGCAAGGGAGGGATATGAATCGGAACTACGTTGAGCCGATAAAAGAGTTCAACTCGGAATTCCCCACGTGCGACCTTTTCCTTGATATCCTGATTGGTAGCTGAAAGCAGCCTCACATCCACATCAATGGACTCGTTCCCCCCGACCCTTTCCACCTTCTTTTCCTGAAGCACCCTGAGGAGTCTGACCTGCATCCTGGGCGAAATATCCCCAATTTCATCCAAAAAGAGGGTCCCTCCTCGCGCGTATTCGAACTTACCCGCTTTTTTACGGATTGCACCGGTAAAAGCCCCTTTTTCATGGCCGAATAGTTCTGTCTCCAGCAGGGACTCTGCCAAGGCCCCGCAGTTTATGCCGACAAAAGCCCTGTTTTTTCTGCGACTGTTAAAATGTATCGCCTTTGCCACCAACTCCTTGCCAACCCCTGTTTCGCCATGGATAAAAACCCGAGCATCGGTGGGAGACACCTTCTTGATCAGGTCATAAATAGCCTGCATCTTGTAATTCTTACCGATGATGTTTCCGAAGGCGTATTTTTGATTTACCTCTTTTCTCAGATCCCGGATCTCCCTCAACATCTCTCTTTCTCTAAAAGCCTTCTCTACAACCAGGAGCAGGGATTCCGGTTCAAATGGTTTCACTAAATAGTCGTTTATTCCTTTTTTGATACATTTGACTGCCGAGGAGATAGAGGCATAAGCGGTCATAATAATACCTGAGATGTTCGGCTCCATCTTGCGGGCCCGATGAAACAGTTCCAACCCGTCCA
Organism: Deltaproteobacteria bacterium; assembly: GCA_019309145.1. Taxonomy (GTDB): domain Bacteria; phylum Desulfobacterota; class DSM-4660; order Desulfatiglandales; family Desulfatiglandaceae; genus B46-G9. The sequence goes on from JAFDGR010000018.1 coordinate 26,499, forward strand.
TACCCGGCATCTTCATGTCGGCCAATAAGAGGTCATAGGGATGAGAGGATAACTTGCTTAAGGCTTGGTCACCGCTGTGGGCAATGCCTACCCCATAACCCTCGTTTTCCAGTATCGCATGGATATGGTGGCAAATTGACACCTGGTCATCAACCACGAGTATTTGATAGCTCATTCTAATCACCTCTGACGGGTTTTGCTGTTTTTCCATCCGGTGTTCCATCCAAGGGCAGCAGGATGTGTATGGTGGTTCCCTTTGCCTGATGATGGCGATTTGAATCATTCTCCGGAGAAATCCTGTGGGCAAGATTGGGAGACGGGTTGTGACATACCATCATGATGCCACGATGGGCCCCCACAATGCGATGGGCCAGGGACAAACCCAGTCCGGCACCGGAGCCCTTGGTCGAATAGAAGGGGCGAAAGACATTCTCTACTTCAGAAGGCTTGATGCCGACACCGGAATCACTGATCGAGATAAATGCGTAGCCCGGTCTTTCATAACAAAAACCGGTTCTCAGCAAGAGGCGCCCTCCATCCGGCATTGCTGCTAAGGCGTTGTGGATCACATTCTGAAATACCTGGCCCATCAATAGAGCATCCACCTGGAGAGGTGGAAGTTCAGGGTCAAACTCTTCCACTACCCTTATTCCATCTTTCCTGATTACGTCCTCAAACATCTTCGGGATTTCCCCCAAGATAATCTCGATTCTCTGGAAGGATCGTGTGAGTTTCATGGTTTTGGTATATTGCAATAACTCCGTAACAATTTGATTTAAATTACTGATTCCCTCTGAGAGATCTCCGAAGATTGCCGCCAAGTTCTCTCGGTCCGATCCAAAAACAACAGTGTCTTTGTATGACTCTTTCTCTGTTTTCTGGGCCAGGATGTCCAGTTTTAAGGCTCTCTCCAAACGCTTTTTTCCCATGAGAATATTACTCAGGGGATTTCGAATTTGGTGGGCGATGTCAGCGGAAAACTCACCTAACAGGGCTAATTCCCTGGTCTTTTTCAGCTCCTCCGCCAGCCTTTTCTCCTGGGTAATATCCCTCCCCACTCCCTCAATCCCGATTATGCGATGGGTAGCGTCCCTTTCCGGGTAAATGGTCAGGGAGATAATGCGGTCTTCCTCCCCCATCGCGAGCTGCCGATACTCAAGGTCCCTGACCAGTGCCAGTTCACCGTTTAAGACTTTCATAAAAGCTTCTCGTACCAGCGGCAGATCTTTTTTTGCGACGATTTCATCGGCCAGGACCTCGCCACGATAAAACGCTTCTCTGGAGTACCCTGTCAGTTTTTCCATGGCCTTGTTGACAAAGACAAACCGGTTTCTCCGGTTGACCCGGAAAACGATATCCTTTCTATGTTCCAACCGAATCCGTTGCCTTTTTTGTATCTGTTCAATCTGGCTGGTCTTTTCTATGATCTTTTTTTCCAGGAAGTCACTCATCTCGATACTGGATCTGTAAGCACGAGCGTTTTGAATGGCAACCGAGGCCGCACTCCCCAGGGCCTCAGCAAGAGAGAGCTTGTTGTAATCAAGGGGTTTTTTGCATTTCTCCTTTCCCAGGAGAAGTAAACCCAAGGTTTCGCTCTTTAACGTGAGGGGTACGCTTATCAAGGAATGGATGCCTCTCTGTAGAAGATAGTCCCGCGTATCTTTTCCCATTTTCTTTGCATGACTGATACTTTTGATTAAGACAGATTTTTTCTTTGATATCATGTAATTGTATAGCTTTTTGAGCTCTGCCGGCTGGATATGCTTGGAAAATCTCGTTTTCAGGCCGGTCTTATCATCAGAGGTCCTGTATGTAACTTGAATCATGGGGGTACTGGTTCTGGAAAACAGGTAAACCTTGGAATTCTCGCCAGTGACCTTGGCCCCTTCCTCGGCTACTGATCTCAGGGTCTTTTTTAAGTCGAGTGTCTTATGGAACTTTTCAATGGAGTCGACCAGAAATGCGGCCTCCTTCTTTTTTTGCTCGGTCTGGCAGTAGAGATTTATGTTTTCCACGGCCATACCCATGATATTGGCCATGCCAGACAGCAATCTGAGATTGCTTTGGTTAAACTTCTCCGCTGAGTTGTGTAAAAGGAGCAATGCCCCAATGTTAGTTTCCTTTGAATTAACCGGAACGCCAATCAACGTCCTGATCCCTCCTTCTGCCATTTTTTCGAAGTCTGTCTCTTTGGATATCGGCCTCAAATCCTTTACCAACGGCCTGCCGAGGGTGAAAATATCATGCACAAAGTTCTTCTCCAACTTCTTCAGGAATCTTCTCAGGACTCTGGGACCAAGAAAGGCATCGCCCGAAACATCCATGGCAGACAATTTCAGTTTAGAGGAACCTGCCTCCTTCATATAGAAGACAACACTTGAAGCCTTGAATACCTCACTCACCTTAGTCATGGATTTACGCAGGGATTTGTCGAAATCCATTGACTGGTTTATTTTGGTAGATATTGCGGTAATCGCGTATAGTTCTTTGCTGAGCGATGTGACCTGTTGCAGCATCTCCCTGTTATTGGCAGTCATATTTTGTAATTCGTTTCTTGCTTCCTTGATCTCCTCACCCAGCATGATTTCATTTATTTTCACTGAAAGCTGCTGCCCGAGGAGGTAGAAAACGGGCAGTTTGTTACTGGCAGAGGTCAGAATTCGGTCAAACTCCATGTGCAAAAAACCGAGGGTTTCTGTGCCCTGCAAAAGGGGCACGGAAAGAGCGAAGTGCATGTTGGGCAAATTGACTTTGCGGGTGGAATATGTAACAGGTGAATCCATTACCCAGCTTTGAACCCTGACCTCCAGTTGCCTCTTACCCTTTGTCCCCACTTTCACAGCGCTGGCTACGGGAATCAGATCTTGCCGTTTATTGAATAGTAAAATTTCTGCCTTTCGCACGTGATCAACATGGAGCAAATGGGACAAAAAGTCTTCGAGTAATTCATCTAAACTGTAAGCCTTCCAGATAGACTCAACCGTTTTCCGTATAACAGTATCCATTTTTGGAGCGAAATTCACTTGCATAACATCGCCTCCTTGCACAGGTAAACGTGAGACCTTTGAAAGATATATTAAATGGCAAAAAGACCACCTTGTCAAACCGAAACTTTCCATTTTAACATTTTAAATTTTGACTTTCTATGTTAGCGAGGGTACCTTCCAGGGGTATCGCATGAAATAGTGCTGGACAAAATTATTTGGAGAGGAGATAATAGGGTGGCTTATTGTATACAGATTTGAAAGGAGGCACCAATGCCTGAAAAGCCACCGACGA
>JAFDGR010000177.1 GCA_019309145.1 Deltaproteobacteria bacterium
TTAATATGCCGGGGGAATCGGGCTTGGATCTGGTTCATTATGCGCGGAAGGCCTTCCCTGACATGGTCGTTATCATGGTCACCGGTGTTGATGAACCTCGAACCATTGATTCCGCGGTTGAGGCAGGCGTATACAGCTACATGCTGAAACCATTCGAGTCACGTCAAATGCTCCTCCAGGTGAAGAATGCGCTGAAGCATCAGCAAGCAGATGTGGCCAACCGCAGGTACCAGGAAGACCTGGAGCAAGAGCTGGCGGAAAAAATCAGGGATATCAAGGGGAGTGAAGAAAAATTCAGGGCCATCAGTTCGTCGGCCCATGATGCCATCATCATGATCAATGACGAAGGAAAAATCGCATTCTGGAATGAGGCAGCAGAAAGGATCTTCGGGTATGCCTCAGAGGAGGTAATTGGAGAGAATCTTCACCATCTCGTTGTGCCGGTTCAATACCGGAGCCTGCATGACAAGGCATTTCCAGGGTTCCGTGCGTCAGGAAGGGGGGCCGCCGTCGGAAAAACCCTGGAACTGGAAGCCATCAGGAAAGGGGGAGAAACGTTTCCGGTGGAAGTCTCTTTGTCTGCCGCAAAGATCGAGGGAAAATGGCATGCAATCGGGATCGTTCGCGACATTACCGAACGGAAACTCCTGGAACGCCAGTTGACCCAGGCACAGAAGCTGGAGTCCATCGGCCAGCTTGCCGCGGGGATCGCCCACGAGATCAACACTCCCACCCAGTACGTAGGGGACAATACCCGTTTCCTGAAAGAGGGATTTGAGGACCTGGATCGGCTCGTGGCAAAATACCAGGAGCTTGCCCTGGTCTGCAAAGAAGGGAGAGGGATTGAAGAGGCGCTCAAGCAGATTGAAGAGACGGCTGATGAAATTATCCCGGCCGCTATCGAACAGAGTCTCGAGGGGGTGGATCGCGTGACGAAAATAGTTCGTGCCATGAAGGAATTTTCGCACCCGGGCGGTGAAGAAAAAACACCCACGGACATCAACAAGGCTATAGAAAATACGGTCACTGTGGCCAGGAACGAGTGGAAATATGTGGCCGACCTTAAAACAGATTTTGATGAGAACCTGCCCCCGGTGCCCTGCCTGCCCGGGGAACTGAACCAGGTGATCCTCAATATGATCGTGAATGCCGCGCATGCCATCGCGGGCGTGGTGGGTGGCAACAGATCGGGCGAAAAAGGGACCATTACTATTCGCACCCGGAAGAACGGTGCATGGGCGGAGATCGAGATTGAAGACACTGGGGCGGGAATTCCTGAGGAGATTCAACAGAGGATATTCGATCCATTTTTTACCACCAAGGAAGTGGGGAGAGGGACGGGGCAGGGGCTCTGTATCGCGCACTCGGTCATTGTGGAGAAACACGGCGGCACCATAGATGTGGAGAGCGAGGTGGGGAAGGGGACAACCTTCATGATCCGCTTGCCGCTGGAGGATTGACATGAAAAGAAAGATCCTATTTGTGGATGACGAACCCAACATCCTCCAAGGCCTCAGGAGGATGCTGCGAGGTATGCGGAACGAGTGGCACATGGTGTTTGCTGAAAGTGGTGAGGAGGCCATGCGGATTTTAGAAGGCGATCCTTTTGAGGTGGTGGTGACCGACATGCGCATGCCCGGAATGCATGGCGCGGAGCTGCTGAAAAAAATACAGAAGAAATTTCCGGAGATCGTTCGCATTGTCCTTTCCGGCCATTCAGACCAGGAACTGATCCTGAAATCCGTGCGGACCGCCCACCAGTATCTCTCCAAGCCGTGTGATGCGGACACCCTCAAAAACACGGTGGCCCGGGCGTGTGCGCTCAGAGAACTCCTGAAAGACGGCACGCTGAAGCAGGTGGTCTCAAATATCGATACGTTACCCAGCCTTCCAAAATTATACCAGGAGATCATGGCGGAACTGCAGTCAGAAGACGCATCCATGGACAAGGTGGCCAAGATTATTTCGGGAGACGTAGGGATGAGCGCGAAGATCCTGCAGATGGTCAATTCAGCATTTTTTGCCCTGCCTCGTCATATCGAAAACATTGCCCAGGCCGTGAACCTCCTGGGTCTGGAAACCATCAAGGCACTCGTGTTGTCGGCCCAGATTTTCAGGCAGTTTGAGACGAAAGGAGTTCCTGAATCATTTTTGGAAAAATTGTGGGGGCACTGCATGGGAACTGCCACTTTTGCAAGGACCATCGCCAGAGAGGAAAATCTCAGCAGAGAAGCGGTGGACGACGCGTTTCTGGCGGGGATGCTTCATGATGTTGGAAAACTGGTGCTTTCTACGGGTCTCCCCGAGAAATATGGTGAGATTATCAGGCGGGCAGCGGAGAATGGCATTTCTCTCAGGGATGTCGAAGACGAGGTACTGGGAACTACTCATGGCGCAGTGGGCGCCTACCTGATGGGACTCTGGGGATTCGGAGATAATGTGGTGGAGGCTATCGCCTTTCACCACGTGCCCGGAACGTGTCCTGCGAGAACAATGGGAGTACTGGCTGCTGTGCACGCGGCAAACGCATTGGAACACGCTTCGGGTCCGGAAGACCTGAAAACAGATGAGACACAGGTGGACAGGGAATTCTTAAACAAGATCGGCGTGGAAGAGGGGCTTGAACGCTGGGCCCAGGTGTGTGAAACGGAAATGCAATAAGGAGAGAAGCATGACGGAAAAAATTCTGTTCGTAGACGATGAGATCAATATTCTGGCTGGCTTCAAACGGCAATTACGGAAAGAATTTGCCATGGAGACCGCCTTGGGTCCTGAAGAAGGCCTGCGGGTGTTGAAAGAGCGCGGGCCCTTCGCGGTGGTGGTATCCGACCTTCGAATGCCCGTCATGGATGGTATTGCATTTCTGGGAAAGGTTCGGAAGTTGTATCCCAACACGGTGCGCATGGTTCTCAGCGGGCATGCTGATCTCCAGACCGCCATCAAGGCGGTGAACGAGGGAAACATTTTCCGTTTTCTCACCAAGCCGTGTCACCCGGAAACCCTTTCAAAGGTCCTGACCACTGGAATTAAGCAATTCCGACTGGTCAACGCAGAAAAAGAGCTGCTCGAAAAAACCCTCAAGGGGAGCATAAAGGTGATGACCGAGCTATTGTCGCTCGCAAACCCCGAGGCATTCGGCCGCTCTTCCAGGATCAAACGACAGGTCACCCAGGTGGCTCGTTTCATGGGTATTACCGGTTTCTGGCGTCTTGAGACGGCGGCCATGCTGTCCCAGGTGGGGTTCGTGATCCTGCCCCAGGAAACGCTGGACAAGCTTTACCGGGGTGAAGAACTGAAAGGAGAAGAACAGCAGGTCTTTGATATGCACCCGGTGATCACCGCGGATCTGCTGAGGAATATCCCGCGCCTTGAAGAAGTAGCACGGATTATAGAGTACCAGGAGAAGCATTTCGACGGCACCGGAAAGCCGAAAGACGGCGTAAAAGGCGAGGAGATTCCCCTTGGATCGAGGATCCTTAAGGCGGTGCTGGATCTGGACATGCTGAACGCGGCGGGTACATCAAAGAAAGAGGCCCTCGCCCAGATGAAAACACGTGAAGGCTGGTATGATCCGGCAGTCCTGCGTGCCATCGAGATGGCATTGGGAGTGCAGCAAAGCTATGAAGTGATCAGCGTAAGAGTGCGGGAACTGAAAGGAGGGATGATCCTGGGAGAGGACGTGACCACCGAGCAGGGAAAGCTGCTCATTGCAAAGGGACAGGAGGTCAGCCAACCCCTTGTGGAGCGGCTGAAAAATGTCGCGGAAATTGCCCGGGTGAAGGAACCCATCCGGGTCATTGTGCCGGTGGAACCGCAGGAGGTTGCGGCGTCGAATGTTGATTCTTTGGCAGCATGAAGATAAAGGGGATGCCCAGCACCCCGAGAAATGAACTGATAAAATAGGTATTTCTCAGCCCCACCAGGTCTCCCAGGAAGCCAACCAGCACCACAATGGCGGAACGTGCAATGAAGGAAATCATCATGAACAGGCCGTTTGTTGCGGAGGGACTTCCTTTGGCGTGTTCCTGCACCAGTGCAAGCATGACAGGGGTCGTGGAGAGGATGGTAAGGCCGGTAAACAGCAGGGCGATGAAGCGTACCCAGCCTCCAAGCCACGCAAAGAGAAAGAGCATAATGGGAGCGCCCAATAGAGATACCAGAAGGATTTTTTTCCGGCCGAAGTGATCACTGAAGGGACCGGCACCGAGGACCCCGACCACCCCGGAAAATTCAAAAAGGGTAAGTGCCGTCCCTGCCAGCCAGAGGTTGCCTGTTTCCGCTTTGATAAACGTGGGGAGAAATGCCGTCATAGAGGCATGCATGAACCCCCGGGCGAGGAGGATTGCGGTCAGGGGGAGGAGGAGAAATCTCATTTCACGCCATGTTTTCCGGACAGATGCAGTTTGAGAGGCTTCGACGGTAATGGGGACATCACGGAATTTCACGTACAGCCAGGCAGATGCCGCCAAACCAACGATCATCACCGGGTAGAATCCTTCCAAGCCGAAAAAAGAGACGGACCCGACCGCGGCAAGAGGGCCAAGTGTACGTGCAAGTTCACCGCCGGTCATAAAAAAACTCATGCCTTTCCCGATCTTTTTTCCGGAGAGTCGCGAGATCATCACCGGAGCAGGAACGTGAAAAAGAGAGATGCTGATCCCGGCAACAAACAAGAGGAGAAGCAGCACTCCGTAGTTGGGTGCCAGTCCGATAAGACTCATGGAGACGGCGGTCAAGCCGGGGGCCAAGACGATAAACAATCGCACGCTGATGCGATCAGCCATTGTCCCGATATAGGGATTCATGAGTGCGGGGATCTGCATCACCGTGGAAAGAAATCCCGCTTCCGAAAGAGACATGGAAAGCTTCTTGATGAGCAGGGGGAGGAGCGGAGCGAGAAAACTGGAATACACATCGTGGAAAAAGTGGGTAACAGACAGGGTGAGAACAAGGAATGTATCGTATCCTGCAGATCCCGGGGAAAAATCGCCGGTTTTTTCAGGGACCCCAGCTTTTGTTTCATCTGCCATAATATTTCCCAGAAGGCCTTCCCATCCAGCCTGGTCCTCTCTCCGGTGAGAGAAAATTTAAACTGCTCAAGCAGAGCAGGAAGATACGCATGAAAAAAGGGGCACGGCCGTTTCCGTAACCCCTTGATCGTTCAATGGTGGGCGGTGCGAGGTTTGAACTCGCGACTTCCACCGTGTGAGGATGGCACTCTCCCGCTGAGTTAACCGCCCGAAGTCTTATCTCCTTACTACAAAAATTCGGTGTTTGTAAATAAAAAAATGCCTCAAGGCTTCAGGCCTACGAAGCGTTTTAACGCCTCCACCTCTGCCGGTTCAAGATGACGGTAATGCCCCACCTTGAGCGTGCCCAATTCGAGGCTCCCATACCCGATGCGTATCAGATGGATCACTTCGTATCCGACGGTTTCCAGCATGCGCCGGACCTGGCGTGACCTGCCCTGGGCAATGGTCATGCGAAGCAGAGACTTCTGCGGTTGCGCCGTAATGAGGGAAACCCGGGCCGGACCGCTGGGGCCGTCTTCCAGCATAACTCCTTTCTGAAGAGCCCTGAGGGCTTCATGCGAGACGCTCCCTCTCACCGTGATTTTGTACGTCCTGGGTACCTGGTACCGGGGGTGGGTAAGCCGGTAAGCCCATTCCCCGTCATTCGTCATTAAAAGAAGACCGAGGCTGTCAAAATCCAGCCTGCCGACCGGGTAGATTCTTGCTTTGATATCCTTGATCAGTTCGGTGACCACGGGCCTGCCTTCGGGATCTTCCAGGCTGGCGATATATCCGAACGGCTTGTTAAGCATCAGGTAGATCTTCTGCGGAGGAGCCGGGAGGTCCTTGCCGTCTACCTGAATACGGTCTTCACCCCACACCGCCCGGCTCCCCAGTTGCCGCACAACGCGGCCGTTTACCGTAACACGCCCATCCAGGATCCAGGTGTCGGCCTTCCGCCTGGAGGTGAGGCCTGCCGCGGAGAGGATCTGGTTAATCCTCCGGGCTCTGGGATGGTGTCGTGTCATGGGCTTTTTCCTGGCCGGCATCTGCCGTCTCTTCAGGGGGCGCAAGAGTGGGGATAGCACTCTCACCGTTCGAGATAAGGTTTTTGATTTCTTTTAATTTTGGTAATGAAGTTAGGTCAGTTAAGTCAAATACTTCAAGGAATTTCTTGGTTGTTCCATAGATAAGTGGCCGTCCCGGAAGGTTCTTCCTCCCAACAATTCGTACAAGGCCCTTTTCCAACAATGTCCTCAGAATGCCTCCCACGTCAACACCGCGCAATTTTTCAATCTCCTGGCGCAGTATAGGTTGCTTGTAGGCAATGATCGCCAGTGTTTCCAGGGCCGCCCTGGAGAGGCGGGAGGGCGAGGTCCTGTACATCTTGAGGATATAGGGGGCGAATTCTTTCTTTGTCCTGAACTGGTAGCCCTTTGCCACTTCCTTCAGATAAAAGCTTCGTCCCATGTCCCGGTATTCCTTTTCCAGAGCATCCAGGCCGGCCCGGATCCCCTGGACAGAGAAGTCAGAAAGCCATTGGCTGATCTCCTGGGGTGAAAGCGGATGATCGGCGGCAAAGAGAAGGGCCTCAAGGATCGCTTGAATTTTCTCGGCCACGGCTAGGGAGTCCTCCTCTCGTCAAGAGTAGCATGTAAAAGGATATCGCTTTTGAGATCGGGCTGGAACACCTTGAGAAGCCCCCGGTGAACCAGCTCCAGCAGGGCCAGGAAGGTGACGACCAATTCCGAGAGCTCCATGGTTTTGGGAAACAGTTCGCGGAAATACAACACCTTCTTTTCCCGCAGCCTGGCCGTGATCTGTTCAACTTTTTCATTGATAGACCATTCCTCCAGGCGAAATCGAAGCTGGGTTCCGGGGACTCTCTGATCAACGATTCGCTTGAAGGCATCAATGAGCTGGAAAATGTTCACTTCCAGGGAAGCATTTTCTCCCTGGGCCAGCTCGGAAAGCTCATCCGACGGTACCCTGCTGAAGACATCCCTTCCCAATATTTCCCGCTCAGAGAGGTCATGGGCAAGTTCCTTGATCCGCATGTACTCCAGGAGAGGCCTGGTGATTTCCAGACGCGGGTCCTCTTCGTCTTCTTCCCCGCCGGTGTCCGGGAGGAGCATCTTGGATTTAATATGCATCAAGGTAGAGGCCATGAGGAGGAAATCACCGGCAACGTCGATGTTCAGGGCCTTCATCATCTCCAGGTACGCCAGGTACTGGTCGGTTATGGTGGCAATGGGGATATCGAATATGTCCACCTCGTTCTTCTGGATCAGGTGGAGCAGGAGGTCCATGGGACCCTCGAATATCTCCAGTTTAACCTCGTACGCCATCAGTCTCCCCGATTAAATTTTGACTGCTTCCCTGACCGCTTCCATGGTCCTGGCAGCGATAATTCGCGATTTTCGATTGCCTTCCTCAATAACCTCATCCACCCGCTTGACATCCGCTTCCAGTTCTTTTCTCCGTGCTTTCACGGGTTCCAAACCTTTTTTCAGGTTTTCCGCCATCATTTTTTTGCATTCCACGCACCCGATTTCTGCGGTCCGGCACTCCTTGTTTATCTGGGCTACCAGGTCCTTTGCCGAGTAGATTTCGTGAAAGGAGTATACATTGCAGATATCAGGGTTGCCGGGATCCGTCTTTCTGGCCCGCTGGGGGTCAGTGATCATCTGCATGACCTTTCGCCCGATTTCCTCGTTCGTATCAGTGAGGAAAATGGCGTTTCCATAACTTTTGCTCATCTTCCTCCTGTCCATGCCAAGGAGCTTCGAGGTAGGGGTCAGGATGACGTCCGGTTCCGGGAATACAGTTCCGTAAAGGTAGTTGAAACGCCGTGCGATTTCCCTGGTCAACTCCACGTGGGGTGCCTGATCTTCTCCCACGGGGACTCCATTCGCCTTGTACATGAGGATATCCGCGGCCTGGAGAACCGGGTACCCGAGAAATCCGTACGTATAGACATCACGCTGGGTCAGTTCCTTCAACTGTTCCTTGTATGTGGGATTCCTCTCCAGCCAGGGGAGGGGAGTGATCATGGAAAAAATCAGGTGCAACTCAGCATGTTCTTTTATGCTGGACTGGATGAAAAACGTGCACACATCGGGGTCAAGCCCGACCGATATCCAGTCAATGAGGATATCACGGGTACTCTGCCTGATGATGTCAGGTTTGGCGTATTCGCTGGTCAGGGCGTGCCAGTCCGCGATGAAGTAGAAGCAATCGTATTCTTCCTGGAGGTTTTTCCAGTTCAAGAGGGCCCCATGGAGATGTCCAAGGTGCATTTTCCCGGTTGGCCTCATGCCGCTGACGATTCTTTTTTTCATTCCGTGTTATTTCCTCCTCAAGACAATTTTTGGCTGCTTCCAAAGTGTTCCTGAACAAAAGCAAGACAATTTTTGGCTGCTTCCAAAGTGTTCCTGAACAAAAGTTATCTCATCAGCCCTGGTCTTGACAAGGCCATTCAAGCGAGCTTCGAGCAGTTTTTCCAAGATATCCTTGAAAACAGGGCCTGGCTCAAAACCCATCTCCACCAGGTCCTTTCCGTGGAGCAGTATGGCAGTCCCCCTCAATTTGGTAAAATAAAGGGAGATGAGTCGCTTTAT
>JAFDGR010000178.1 GCA_019309145.1 Deltaproteobacteria bacterium
AAATGGATCTCAAGGTTTTTGACGATATGGAGGCGCCGGCTCTGAGGAAGTATCTCGCATTTTTGCTCTGGCATTACCGGGTGGTGGATGCCTTCTGGTTCATCCAGGTGGCCGAGCAGTTTGACCAGTCAACAGCGGAATCATTGAACGAAAAGATATGGGGGCGTGTTGCCGGAATGGCTGCGAAAGACCTGCTGAACCGGTTTGATATCCGTGAACGGGGCCTGAAAGGGTTTGTGAAAGCATTACGCTTCTTCCCCTGGTGCATCCTGGTGGGCTATGAAATAGAGGAGACACCGGAAGAGGTGATCATAACGGTTCCGTCCTGCCCTACCCAGGTGGCGCGGTTGCAAAGAGGTCTCGGGGAATATGTGTGTAAGGATATGCACCGGGCGGAATTTTCGAGTTTCGCACAGGTGGTGGACGAGAAGATCCAGGTGGAGTGCGAGTTTGCACCTCCGGATCCTCATCCCGATGATCTGTTCTGTAAATGGCGGTTTCACATACGTTCGGAAGGTATTTCGTGAGTTGAGCCATTGCGTTCGTGATGGCCATGTATGGATGGGCATTGAATGAATTGAGGGACAGGTACTATGGGAAGAGATTTGAAAAGGGAACTGGCGCAACTGAAGAAGGAATATATCGCGTTTGAGCGGGCAATGCAGGAAGAAAAAGAGTCCCTGGGCAGGATTATCAACACCCTTTGCGTCTTGGCTGCGAAAGAAGAGGCGCTGTCGGAGGAAATTGATGCCATCAAGTCTCTGGTCAACTCCCCCGAGCCCCTGCAACTGGAAAAAGCGGAGGAAATAACCTCTTCATTGAAAGACAAAATTCTGGCGGCGGAAAGTGAGGCTTCGAAAGAATCCGGCGGGGAGGACCTTTTGAAGAATGCCAGGGATGAGGCACTTGAAGCCTGCAGGGCCATCCAGAGGATTATGGTTGTTCTCCTGGAAGGGTTCTATCCCCTTACTCAAGAACTGGAGACCAGGGCGGCAGGCATCCATGTGGATTGCAAGGCCATTGAGAATCTTCGTTTCAAAGAGGAAACAATGGCACTGCTGGACTTCCTTGATGGAGTCAAGGAAAAGATCACGGCGGATTTCAAATATATCAATGACGCGTTTTTGGTGCTTCTTGAGAAGGTGAAAGACCTGGAAAAAACGTTCACTGCTCAGTTTGGCAGCAAAGAGTATGACAAAAAGGTGGAATATTTTGAAATGAAAATCAACGGAGAAGTGAACTCTATTGCCAATTCCTTTGATATTCACACCGCCATTGATGAGATCAAGAAGGTGGTCATCCAGAAAATTCAGAACATCAAACAAGTGGTTTCAGAGAAAAAGCGGGAAGACCTGAAGAGGGCACAAATTGCCCGTGAGAACATGAAGATACTCAGAGAGCGGATTGCGGAGGCGGATAAACACGCCCGGGAGATGTCCAAGCGGGCTGAAGCATTGAAGATGGTCGCCATGAAGGACGGTCTTACCGGCCTTTACAATCGAAAGGCGTTTGATAGCAAGATACAGGACACCCTGGAAAAAGCACGGGAAGCAGGGGAAGCGCTTACGATCATCCTTTTGGACGTGGACCGGTTCAAGGAAATAAATGACACGTTCGGGCACGTGGCAGGGGACAAGATTCTCGAAAAAGTGGGACAGTCACTGAGAGAAACCTTCCGGGAAAATGACTTTCTTGTGCGGTACGGCGGAGATGAATTTGTAGTACTCATTGAGCGATTGACCGAAAAGATGGCCCGTCAGCGCGTATTGAATTTTCGAAAAAATCTTGCCAAGAAACGATTTGTTTCGCATAAGAAAGGAGAGATCACCATTTCAGTCAGCGCCGGGATCGCCGTGGCACGACCCGAAGATACCCCTGAAAGCCTTCTCGATCGCGCCGATCAGGCCATGTACACGGAAAAACAGATCCACGCACAAAAAAAATAAGGTTCTCAGCTCAGATGCTGGATCCGGATTCTTTGTTCCCGGGCACACTATAGCACGTCTCCCAGAGCCTTTTGTATGAGGAGACCTCTTCTTCCCAGCGTTTCAGATCCCACCCCAGCTCTTCCCGGCAAATATCCCGAATACGGTCGAGGGAGCCGGTGCCGCCCTTTTCCAGCAAAATTCCCAGGCGGGTGCGTCTCAAGAGAAGGTCTTCCAGATGCATGACCGCCTCACCGCGAGCCGCCCAGCGCACCTCCGCCCACAGGGTATCTGTGCCTGGGATCCGCTCAAGATCATCTTCTGTTTCACATTCCATGACCTGGATGGCATGCCTTCCATATCGTCCTTGCAGACGGCGCGCGAGAAAGTGATCCGGGGAGATTGTGGATGACCCTTCGAGGTGCATTCGACTGAAAACAGGAGCGAAAGCGTCTTTTTCATCCACGGAAGCGAGGAAAGGAGCGGCGGCACGCAGGACATCCAGGGCGATCAGCCGAAACGTTGTCAGTTTGCCACCGCTGACAGAGATCATCCCATCCTGTTCCCAGATACTGTGGTCCCTTTTTTCATTTGAAGGCCTTTTTCTCGTTCCGCCGATCACCGGGCGAATGCCCGCGAAGGTGGAGAGGATGTCCTCTTTCTCCAAGTGGAGAGAAGGGAATTGATAGTGGATAATGTCCATGAGGTAATCTATTTCCCGGGGAGAGATCCGTGGCTCATTGTTCAAGGGCTGTGCATGGTCGAGATCCGTGGTACCGACGATGGTTGCACCCTCCCAGGGGAAAACAAAGACGGGCCTTTTGTCTGCGGGATGCCTGAGGGTAACTGCCTGGGAAACGGGAAGTTTCCAGAAGGGCAAAACCAGGTGGCTGCCGCGTAACGGACGAATATGGGGACCGGTGTATCTCGTTGATTGGAGCCGGTCAGCCCAGACACCGGTCGCGTTGACCACGACCCGTGCGAAGAGATCGGTTTCTTTTCCGGTGATTTCATCTTTCACCGAGACACCGACCGCACGGTTTTTGGCAATGAGCAGGTCCTGGACTCTCACGTAGTTGATTGCAAGGGCCCCGTCACCACACGCCTCCTGGATGGTACGCAAGACCAGCCGGGCGTCGTCAACCACTCCATCCAGGTAGAAGGTTCCGCCTTTGAGTCCCCGCTGGTCTACATGGGGAGCGAGAAAGAGGTATTCCGGGGCCGGGTAATAGCGATGGCTTCGCGAGCCTGAAAAGAGGTCATACACCCACAGCAACCCCCCAAAGAGGTGACGCCCCGGAAAACGTCCCTTGTAGTGACTGAAAAGAAAACCCAAAGGCTCAATCAGTCCGGGTGCCTGGGACAGGAGACGATCGCGTTCCCTGACAGAAGCCCGAACCAGTTTCACGTCTCCCGAGAGGAGGTAACGGAGTCCGCCGTGGATCATTTTTGAGGACCTGCTGGAGGTCCCCCACGCAAAATCCTTTTGTTCCAGGAGCGCGGCGGAGAGTCCACGCCTGGCCGCTTCTCTGAGGATCCCCGCCCCGGTGATGCCTCCACCCACCACGAGGATATCCCATCCCCGGGAAGTTCTTGATCCCCGCTCCAGGAGCGTTTCCCAGGTCTCCTGTCTCCGATTGGGGAAAGAAAAGGCGGCGGAGCTCTGCATCAGGAAACCAGCTTTCCGGGGTTCATCAGGCCGTCCGGATCGAATGTCTGGCAGAGTGCCTTGATTGCATTGATGCCGAGCGGACCTTTTTCCGACACGAGATAGGGGGCATGATCGGTTCCCACCCCGTGATGGTGGGTAATGGTGCCGCCATGTTGCACAATGGATTCCGAGGCTGCCTTTTTTAAACGCCGCCATCTGGAAAGGGTGGTTTCATAGGTGTCGGCGGCGCGAAAGAGATAGGTGGTGTAGATACTGGATCCCTGGGAATAGACATGCGATAGATGGGAGAAGACGAGCACTTTTTCCCGTTCCCCGACAAGCGCGGCGGTCAATGCGGATTCTACGGCGGCCATGAGCAGGGAGACCCGGTCCCAGTTGACGGCTGTCTCCAGGGTATCAACGCAATAGCCCCGTTCCCAGAGCGAATTGCGCAGGTAAGGAGCACGGAAGCGGTGCTCTTTCCATGTGCGGCCCAAGTACCTGCCGGCATGGACCGCTTTTTCTTCGCGAAAAATGCGGGAGGCCTCTTTCAGGGCGGTTCGATGGAGCCGCCTGGTGCCGGTAATGCCAACGGTAACCATGCATTTCTGCACGCCGGCTCCTCGGAAGGCCAGCCACCTTTCGAGGAGCCGAACAGCCTTCTCATGTCCTGCCAGCGCGAGCTGTGTCTCGGTTTCCGTTGCGTTGCTCAATCGAAGCATGGAGAGGGGAATCCCGGACTGAACGATTTTTCTGAGGGCCTCGCATCCGGAATCCCAGTGAGGGCAGAAGAAGACCCGGAAGCTCTCTCTTGGAGGCAGGGGGCTTACCCGCATTTTGACGTTCGTCAGGATGCCCAGCCGCCCCTCAGACCCCATGACTATTTCGCGAAGATCAGGTCCGGCCGCCGAAGCCGGGAAGTCCTGGATCTCCAGCGGTCCGGAAGGCGTTTCCATGGTGCCGCCGGCGAACAACCGCTCAATCTTGCCGTAGCCAAGGGATTGCTGGCCGCTGGAACGGGTGGCAATCCAACCTCCCAGGGTGGAAAACTCGAAAGATTGAGGATAATGGCCCAATGTATAACCGTGGGCTCGAAGCTGCGATTCAACATCAGGTCCGGAAGCACCTGCCCCGAATGTGGCGATATGACTTTCCAGGTCGAGATTCAGAAGCCTGTTCATTCTGCGTAAATCAACGGTGAGAATGGGGCGATCAGTACCCGGTGGATTGATGTGTCCCACGACACTGGTTCCTCCGCCATAAGGGATGAGGACTCCATCCAAGTCCTTCATGAACGCCACGAGGGCACGAACCTCATCCGGGCTTGCGGGATAAGCGACCCCATCGGGAAAGCTGCCCAATTTCCCGCTGCGAAGCGCGAGCCAGTCAGGAAGGCTCTGCCCGCGGGCATGGAGGATGCGATCACTCGGGGTCTTGACAATAAGGGGATGATCAGGGAGGCGTGAGGGTGGGACCATGGCCATGACGTCCTCGAAAGAGGCGTCGGGCAGGGGGGTGGGTTTGCCCAGTCGCTGTTCCAGGAAAAGTTGCGCACCTCCAGGCAGGGGAAAGTCAATGGTGTCATCTCCCCAGCCGTTCCATCGTCTCATGGTCTTTCCTCCCTATGCAGATCGGCGGGAAAAAGAGCATTGCGCAAAGGCTTCGTGCTCTGATTCGCAATGACACGAACATATTGAGCAGTGTGCATATATTAAAATTTACCGGTGTCTTTAAAAAAATCGCTCAGAAAACAAATCTTGCTGTTTTCAAGCCGGAGGATGGTCACCCCTTCATTTTCATAGGCTTCGCCTCTTCTATTGGCCCCTTTGTTGGTCCAATGCACCGCGGCCCTGTCTGTCTCGGTGATGGTCATGTGCACTTGAAAGGTCAGGTGAGGATACTGCCTGAAGAGAATGGCAAAAAATCGGAGGACACGCTCTTTTCCGATAAGCGGCTGGGTCTTGGGAAAAGAGAATTCGACCCCGTCCGAGAACAAATCATCCATCGCCTTGAGATCACGTTTGTTGGTTGCCTCAAAGAAAGCCTTGATGATTTCCTCAATATCCATACCGGGGACCTCCACCCAGGAATCAGACGTTCGTTTCCCTGCATCAGACTTCTTTGAGCAGGGGAAGTCCTTTGCCCAGGACATCCAGGATCTTGTCGATCTGGGCGGTAGTGAGAAGACCCTGCTCCAGCAGGATCCTTCCGATGAGCCTGTGTTCGCCTTTTTCCATGTCTTCAACAACCTGGGTCTTCAGGGCCTCTATCAAGTGTCCAGGTTTGACATATCCTTTTTCGACCGCAATGAGACCGAAACGTTTTTCGAGATGTTCCCTTTCCATGTTGTCTCCCCCTGGTTTTGCTTTTCCTGATTGCAGGAAACCGCTCCCGCTTTCAATCCTCTTCGCTGGTAAAGAGCTCTCTGCAATCTACGATATTTAACAAAAAATAGCAATGGCCGGATTGGAGGCGAGCAGCCCAATCGGATGGGACAAAAAAGAAGGGGGAAGAAAGCTACAGGACCACGTTGGGGACCTCCATCTCTCCCCGGCTAAACGCCTTGAGAAATGCCTTGACCACCTTGGGATCAAATTCTTTCCCGGACCCTTTTTCTATGGCATCCTTTGCCTCAAAGGGCGACATGGCCTTTCGGTAAGGCCTGTCACTGGTAAGCGAATCATACACATCGGCAACGCTCAGGACCCGCGCTTCGAGAGGAATCTTTTCTCCGCCGGTATGATTATATCCTGATCCGTCGTATTTTTCATGGTGAGCGAGGATAATGGGCAGGATACGGCCCAAGGGGCCTTGTACGGGCTGGAGAATCTCATCGCTTTTTTGCACATG
Source organism: Deltaproteobacteria bacterium (assembly GCA_019309145.1). Taxonomy (GTDB): domain Bacteria; phylum Desulfobacterota; class DSM-4660; order Desulfatiglandales; family Desulfatiglandaceae; genus B46-G9. The sequence continues at coordinate 6,427 of JAFDGR010000178.1, forward strand.
TTGCTTTATGTCATCATATTCCTTTCGTGTCAGGTGTGCGGCCTTGTGGAGCAGCTTTCTGCTGATTTCCAGCTTTCCAATATCATGGAGCAGCGCCGCCGAGCGGATATCCTCGATTCGTTCTGCATTAAATCCGAGGTAGGCGGCTATTTTGGCAGCATAGACGGAAACACGGTAACAGTGATTTTCAGTATACTGATCGTTGGAGATGAAACGGCGCAGGATAACCAGGATCCCCTGGTAGGCTTCCCGCAGCTCGAGGACCTTTTTCTTGTCACGGTCATAGAGGGTGCCCATGGCATAAGCGGTAATCATCAGGATGCCTCCCCAGGCCATGAGTTCATACCACTTTGCGTCCATAAATGAAGTATTTTTTGCCTCGGTGAGCCATGCGGGATTGTAATAAATAGCGATCCCTACCAGAAGCACGCTTGCAAAGGCGGTAAAGGTGGCATGGCGGCGTCCGTAGAAGTAAGCGGAAAACAGTGTCGGCAGGGTGTAAAGGCCCAGCAGCATGCGCTGGGAGGCCAGGAGATAATTCATGGCGCCCACAATAACGATCATGGAAAGAATCACCCACAGTTCTTTATTCACTTCCACGAGTTGTTCAACGAGCCTCTTTTTCCAGGCATGTTTCTGTGTCCGCTTCTTGACGGAAGAGGTCTCCACGTGGTCCGTGTGCAAATCTTCGACAACCGCATCTGAATCAATTGCCTGCGCAGACCCATGATCCTCGAAGGGTGCATCAGCAGGTATTGTCTTTGGGACGTAGCTGGCCGACGCGCCCAGCATTTGAAGCTTTGAAGCGAATGTCTCGCCGATCTTTTCATTGGTATTCCTGCTCAAAATGAGAGGGGTTTTCTTGATCAGATCATCCAGCTTTTCCCCGGGGACATTCTTGGCATAGCGTGAAAGAAATACCTTGACCTTTTCTTCCACTTCAGGATTGGGAATGGCGTTCAGGATAAGCATTCCGTTCA
>JAFDGR010000019.1 GCA_019309145.1 Deltaproteobacteria bacterium
TGCTGGCGGAGCAGGCCGCGAAGACCCCGGCGAAACGATGGGCCACCATCGCGCCCAACTATGCATATGGAAAAGATGCGGTCAAGGCATTCGAGAAGGTGTTGAAGGCCAAAAGGCCCGATGTCCAATTTGTGGCTGAGCAGTGGCCGGCACTGTTCAAGATCAATGCGGGCGCCGAGATCCAGGCCCTGAAGCGTGCGAACCCGGAAGCCATTTACAATGTGACGTTTGGCGGTGATCTCGCCAAATTTGTCCGCGAAGGAAAATTAAGAGGATTCTTCAAAGACAGGTTTATCGTGAGCCTGCTCACCGGAGAGCCGGAATACATCGATCCCCTGAAGGCGGAAGCCCCCGAAGGGTGGCTGGTCACCGGATATCCCTGGTATGCTATTCACACCAAAGCGCACAGCAGGTTTCTCAAGGCATATCAGGCCAAGTACGGTGATTACCCGAGAACGGGCTCAGTGGTGGGCTACAACATGCTGATGGCGGTTGCAAACATGTTGAAGAAGGCCCATTCAACAGACACGGAAAAGATGGTCGATGCCATGGAAGGCATGACCTTTGAGGGAGTGTTTGGTCCCGTCACGTTTCGAAAGATTGACCACCAATCGACCATGGGTGCGTATGTAGGGTATACGGCGCTTAAGAACGGAAAAGGCGTCATGGTTGACTGGAAATACCTGGATGGAAAAGACTATCTGCCGAGCGACGCGGAAGTCAGGAAATTGCGACCATAGCATGATGAACCAGGGCATGACGATTCGGTCATGCCCTCCTGATCCCTGAATCGTGAACCTGACAACCAGAGCGGTTACGCCAGAGGAAGAGAGTATTGGGTTTTTATATTGTACAATTCCTGACAGGCCTCTCAGATGCGGCCACCCTGTTTTTCGTTGCGGCAGGACTTTCACTCATCTTCGGGGTTACTCGGATCGTGAATATGGCACACGGTTCCTTTTATATGGTCGGGGCCTATGTTGCCTACTTCACCATCTCGGCATTACCCCATAGCGGGTTTTCCTTCTGGGGCGGAATCCTGGTTGCCGCATTTGCGGTGGGGATTGTGGGAGTGATCGTAGAGGTTTTTTTGCTCAGGCGGTTATATCGCGCACCTGAGCTCTTTCTGCTCATGGCCACCTTTGCCGTGGTGCTGGTGATCCAGGATCTCGCCCGGTGGGCCTTTGGACCGGAAGACCTCCTGGGACCGATGGCGCCCGGTTTGGAAGGAAGTATCAATATCCTCGGCGCTCTCATGCCGGTCTATGACCTTGTTCTGATCATTGCCGCGCCGCTGGTGCTGGTCGCCATCTGGTTCCTCCTGAATCGGACCCGATGGGGAGTCCTGGTTCGGGCGGCAACAGAAGATCGGGAAATGCTGGGCGCCCTGGGTGTAAACCAGAAATGGCTTTTTACCAGTGTGGTTTTTCTCGGCTCTTTTCTTGCCGGATTGGGGGGTGCCATTCAACTGCCGAAAGGCGGCGCCGATCTCCTGATGGATATGAATGTGATCGCCGCCGCCTTCGTCATCGTTGTGGTTGGCGGGATGGGGAGCATTCCCGGAGCGTTCCTCGCAGCGGTCATCATTGGCGAACTTGGATCCTTCGGTGTTCTTTTCCTCCCGCAGAGCACCCTGGTCATGATGTTTCTCGTCATGGCTGTGGTCCTGGTGATCCGGCCGTATGGATTATTGGGAAAACCGGAGGCCCAGGAAGCTGTGCCCGAGGAATCTTTTGAATCCATTATGAGACCCGCGTCGATGAAGATGAGATTGATCGGTTTATTCCTGCTCGTGGTGATCCTTTTACTCCCGGCGGTTGCAGGCAGATATCAATTGATCCTTTTCGGAGAAATGGCCATGTTTGCTCTTGCCTGCATGAGCCTTTACTTCATGATGGGGCCGGGAGGAATGGTTTCCTTCGGCCATGCCGCATTTTTTGGAGGAGGGGCGTATGCTGCGGCATTGATAACCCATTATGTGCACACTCCCATGGGACTGGCGCTCCTGCTTGCCCCGGTCTGCATGGGACTCCTGGCACTCATTATAGGATGGTTCTGCGTCCGGCTCTCAGGAGTCTACCTGGCCATGCTGACCCTGGCGTTTGCGCAGATCTGCTGGTCCATCGTGTTCCAATGGAGCGGCTTCACGGGTGGAGATGACGGTATTCTTGGTATTTGGCCGGCCAAATGGGCGAGCAACGAAGTGATCTTCTATTACCTTACCATGGTGATATCAATCGGGGGCATCCTGCTTCTGCGTTTCCTGCTTTTTACTCCCTTCGGATACACCATGCGTGCGTGCCGGGACTCCCGGCTCAGGGCCGGATCCATCGGAATAAACGTCACCCGTCACCAGTGGTTTTCATTTGCTGTTGCCGGTGTGTTTGCCGGGCTGGCAGGCGGGATTTACGTCTTTTCAAAAGGAAGCGTGTTCCCGGATGAGATGTCCATTCCCAGATCATTTGACATCCTGCTCAGCGTGCTCCTCGGGGGCATTGAAAGCATTTCAGGGCCGATTATTGGCTCAAGCGCGTTTATTTGGCTCGAAGACAAGATTTCCCAAATAGATTTCTGGCGACTGATCCTCGGGTGCATTTTTATCTTTTTAGTTTCTGCTTTTCCGCAGGGAATCGGGGGGTATTTTGGTACCCGGTTTGGGAGTTTGCTTTCCAGTGCACCGGAAAAGGGAGATGGGATGGCATAAATGGCAAAGGTATTGGAGGTTCTGAATCTATCCAAGTCATTTGGCGGTGTGCAGGCGGTCAACGACGTGGTTTTTGATCTTACCGAGGGACAGTTGCTTGCCATGATCGGCCCGAACGGCGCAGGGAAGTCCACCTGCTTCAACTTGATCAACGGACAACTCCGGCCGGATCGTGGAACCATTCGGATCCTCGGAAAAGAAACTACGGGAATGCGGCCGAGACACGTATGGGCTTTAGGGGTGGGAAGGACCTTTCAGGTAACTTCCACTTTTCCGTCCATGACCGTTCTCGAGAATGTCCAGATGGTATTGCTGTCAACACACCGGCGTTTGAGGAATGTGCTGCGGAAGACAGCCGGTATGTACCGGGAAGAGGCCATGAATCTCCTGGAGCTGGTAGGGGTCGAGAGTCAGTGGAATCGCCCGTGCGGTATCCTCGCGTACGGTGATCTGAAGCGGGTTGAACTGGCAATTGCCCTTGCGAACCGGCCCAAGCTTCTCCTGATGGATGAGCCTACCGCGGGAATGGGAACCAAGGAACGTCTGAAATTGATGGAACTGACCGCGCAGATCGTGCGTGATCAGTCCATCGGCGTGTTATTTACCGAGCATGACATGGATGTGGTTTTTGCGCATGCTGATCGCATCATTGTGCTGAATTACGGCAAGCTGATCGCCGAGGGTGCTCCACGGGAAGTACGGGAGAACGAAAAGGTGCGAGAGATCTATTTCGGAACGTGTGCTGTTCCGACTCGTGGGACCGCGGGGAGCAAGAGGCGATGAACGCTACGCAGGAAAAGACGGGCCAGGATATGATGCTCGTGGTAAAGGACATCAACAGCTTTTATGGAAAAGCCCATATTCTTCACGACCTCAGCCTCAAAATGGAAAGGGGAAGGGTGGGGGTCTTGCTGGGCCGGAACGGGGTGGGAAAGAGCACCACCCTGAAGAGTATCATGGGTATTGTCTCACCCAAGAGCGGTGAAATCTTTTTCAAGGGTGAATCCATTCGGGGACTGCCGTCCTATAAAATCTGCTCTTTGGGGTTGGGATATGTGCCGGAGGACCGGCGTATTTTTTCCAGGCTCACTATTATGGAAAATCTTGAAGTGGGGAAGAGGTCGCCCCGTGAAGGATTTGAAGCATGGACCCCGGAGCGGCTGTTTGAGCTTTTTCCCAACCTTGGCGGGATGAAAAACCGCCTGGGCGGGCAGATCAGCGGTGGCGAGCAGCAGATGCTCACCATTGCCCGGACGCTCATGGGGAATCCTGAGCTGATCATCCTGGATGAGCCTTCAGAAGGGCTTGCCCCGGTCATTGTGGACCAGCTTGGCACCACTATTACACGCTTGAAGGAAGAAGGGGTTTCCGTCCTGCTGGCGGAACAAAACCTCAATTTTGCGCGGACCATTTGCGACAAAGCCTTTATCGTGGAGCACGGGCGTATCTGTTTCGATGATGTGATTGGCAATCTTTCAGATGAAGTGTGCGAGATCCATCTTGCCGTGTGATGAATTTTCGAGGACACTGATTTTCTCTATCTGAGGTAAAAAGCCATGAAAATTGAATCCATTGCAGACATTGCAAAACGTCATATCCGGGAATGGATTGTCACGGGTCAATTCCTCCCTGGGGAGCAGCTCAAGGAAGAAGAAATCTCTCAGCGCCTGGGGATCAGCCGTCCTCCTGTCCGAGAGGCATTGAAGGCCCTGGAAGCCACGGGCCTGGTGGTCAGAAAACCTCGCCGCGGGGTCTTTGTTCCAGAGATGACGGAAAAGGACATGTGGGAAATCTATACCCTGAAGGCAACGCTCTATGAAATGGCTACGGGCCTGGCCATGGAGGTGATCTCGGGAAAAGAAATAGAGCGGCTCGAAGCACTTGTTGCAAAAATGGATGCGTGCGTGAAGGAGGAACCTTTCGATGTGCTCCAGTACCAGCGGGTTCACGGATCTTTCCATAAGGTCATCATGGATATTGCTGGAAACGGCCGCCTCAAGACCATCGCGCTGCATCTCCACAACCAGGTCACCATGTTCAGCTACAAAACACTCCAGGACAGGGATCATCTGCATTCTTCACTCCACTACCATTGGGAAATATTGAAAGCGATTAAAGAGAAAAACACTTCTTCGGCCTGCAGATTGATGAAGGAACACGTGCTGAATGCCCTTGCTGTCTTGTGTGATTCCTTGCCCACAACAGGAGAAACGGCGGTCTGAATGTGATTTTCCGCGGTTTTCATGATCGGCCTGGAGAACAGAAAGGCACGAGGAAAAAAAGAAAGGGGAAAGGAGAAACGAATGGCAGTATTACCGGAAGTAAAAAAGCATTACGGAGAGCTTCAGCTCTTTATCAACGGGGAATGGGTCGCGTCCAAATCAGGGGAGATGGAGAAAGACCCCAATCCCGCGACAGGTGAGGCGATCGCCGAGTGCCCGACAGCTACCCATGATGAAGCGATCGCGGCGGTCAAAGCGGCACAGGAGGCCTTCCAGACATGGAAGGACTTTCCCATGCGGGAGCGGGCCAAAATGCTCTTTGATATGCGGGCAAAATTCGAGGAACATTTCGATGAATTGACCCGGATTCTCACCCAGGATCACGGGAGGACCATTGGTGAGGCAACGGGTTCTGTGCGCAGGGTCATTGAAAATATTGAATCTGCCTGCTCGGCCCTCTATGGACTGGTACAGCGGAATGAACACCTGGATCAGCTGGCCAACGGAATTGATGAATACCTGGTCTGGGAGCCCCTGGGCGCCTTCCTGATCATCACCCCGGGAAATATTCCTATGCACGCGTGGTCATCCTTTGTCCCTTACGCCCTGGCGGCGGGATGTACGGTCGTGGTCAGCCCCAGCCGGCAGGATCCCGTTGCGGCGGACGCCATCTGCAGGGTGGCCCAGGAAACGGGGTTTCCTCCCGGCGTCATCAACCTGGTGCATGGGGGAAGAAAAATTAACAAGCTGATACTGGAGCAGCCCGAGATAAAAGGGGTCGGGTTCATCGGGTCCAACCGGGCGGGGCATGAGCTTTTTGAGCTTTGCGGCAGGCTGGGGAAGACGTCTTCCATTAACGGAAACGGCAAAAATCACCTGGTAATCATGCCGGACGCCGATATGGAGAGCGGGACTGAATGGCTGCTGAGGGCGTGTTTCGGTATGTCCGGACAGCGATGCCTTGGCGTGGACAACGTGGTCATTTTAGGTGATCACTACGATGAAGTGAAAGAGCGGTTCAAAGACGCTGCTGCCGCCATGAAAATGGGGTATGGCCTGGATCAGGAGACCCAACTCGGCCCCATGACCACGCCACAAGGCAGGGAAAAGGTCCTCCAGTGGATAGAGGACTCCCTGGCGGACGGGGCCAGCATGGTCCTTGACGGCAGAAAGGCAAAAGTGCCCGAGTACCCGGGGGGCTATTTTCTTGCGCCCACGATCCTGGAGGATGTAACGCCGGACATGCCCATGGCGAAGGAGGAGGCCTTTGGTCCCGTGGCTTCACTGATCCGGGCGAGCAACCTGGATGAAGTGATTGAATGGATCAACACGAAGACCAACCTGGGACATTCGGCCTCCATCATGACCGCCAGCGGCAAGAACGCCCGGAAGTTCATCAGGGAGGTCAATGTGGGCAACGTGGGAGTCAATGTAGGGGTCCCGCAGCCCTATGCGTTTTTCCCCCTGGGTTCCCGACGGGAATCATTTGTGGGCACCGCCAAATCAAGGATGGCCTCCATGCGGATGTTCATGGATGAAAAAACCGTGACAGCACGCTGGGTGTAGTCTTGCGGGTTCTCTGGCCATGGGGAAGCGTATGATAAACTTTTTATCCCGGATTTTTCGGGTGAGGAAAGGAGAAACGGCTATGAAAACAATGATGATTATTTTGCTGGCGCTCGGGTGTGGAGCTGTATTCCTGGCAGGCTCAGGGAACATCTCTTTTGCGGGAGAAAAAGGAGGGGTGATTGTGGTGGACATGCAGGGGGATTTTACCACGTGGAAGAACGGATCCCTTGCGGTGGCTGGAACGGATAAGGCCTTTGTGGAGAAGGTTGAGGACGCAACCAGGCAACTGGCGGCGAAAGGCCTCCTCATCTTCGGGACCCAGGACTGGCACCCCGCTAATCATGTTTCATTTTATACGAATCATCCTGGAAAAAAGCCTTTTCAGGTGATCAAGATCAATGGAAAGACGCAGGTGCTCTGGCCGCCTCATTGTATCCAGGGGACCCAGAATGCCAGGGTGCTCGTGGATAACAACCTGTTCCTGGCCATCGTAAAAAAGGGGAAAAATCCAAAATACGACAGCTATTCCGGATTTCAGGATGACGGGGGCGACAAGACCGAAATGGACCGGATCCTGAAGCGAAACGGGATTCAGAAGGTCATTGTCTACGGGATCGCCACCGACTACTGCGTAAAGGCGACCGCGGTTGATGCCGCCAATGCCGGATACAAGGTGATTGTCGTGGAGGGATTGTGCAAGGGAGTTGCTCCCAAGACCACTGCGGCCGCGTTGAAAGAAATGAAGGAGAAAGGGATCAGCGTCGTTAAGGAACTCGATCAGGTGAACATGTAGGCCGAACGAGGGGCAGGGAAGATGCCCTCTTACAAGCATATCAATACGGTCATTCCAAAAGTCGGCGCAGAGGATCTTGCACGGGGTCGGTCGGCGTTCAGCGCGGACATGACCCTGGAGGATCCTCTTGTACTGAGGGTGTTCAGGAGTACTGAATCTCACGCCAAAATACGCGATGTTGATATTTCTGATGGCCTCAGGGTACCGGGGATTGTGGGTATCCTCACGGCAAAAGATATCCCGGGCGAGAGACTCTATGGACTGATCCAGAAGGATCAACCCCTCCTTGCGCACGATCGTGTTCGTTTCCGGGGAGAGGCAATGGCGGTGGTAGCGGCCAGGGATGAACGGGCCGCAGAACACGCATTGGGCGCCATTCGTGTGGACTACGAACCGCTTGGTTCGGTGTCTGACCCGGAGGAGGCGTTGAAGCAGGGCGCCCCTTTGGTCCATGAAAAAGGGAACCTCCTCTATCGCAGGTATTTGAGGAAAGGCGATGTTGAGGAAGGATTTTCCAGGAGCAGGGTCAGGATAAAACGCCATTACAGGACTCCCTGCCTGGAACATTGCTACCTGGAACCGGATGCAGGGGCGGGCCTTGTGGATCAGGATGGGGTGCTGGTGATCTATGCGTCCACCCAGAACCCGCATTATGATCAGCAGGATGTCTGCCGTCTCCTGGGTCTCCAGCCCGAACAGGTGCGGATTATACAGCGGAACACCGGTGGCGGGTTCGGCTCAAAGTTGGATTTGACAACCCAGGGCTACATAGGGCTTGCGCTCTATCATTTCAGGCGCCCTGTTCGGTTGATTTACACCAGGGAAGAGGTGTTTCAGGCCACGAGCAAGCGTCATCCCTTTGGAATCGAGATGGAAAGCGGCGCGAGTGAAGAAGGGAAGGTAGTAGCGCTGAAGGCGCGTTGCATATGTGATACCGGAGCGTATGCATCCTATGGTATGGCCGTTGCCATCAGAGCGGCGGTACATGCCACGGGTCCCTATGAAGTGGAAAATGTGGAGGTGGAATGTTTCTGCGTGTACACCAATAACCCGGTGGCAGGAGCCATGCGGGGGTTTGGAGCCCCGCAAATGGCCGTGGCCTATGAATCCCAGATGGATCTCATGGCGCAGGAGCTGGGCATTGATCCGCTTGAATTCAGGAAGCGAAACGCACTGCGCGCAGGGTCGGTGACGGCGACCGGTCAGAAACTTGATGCCAGTGTGGGGATACTGAGCGCCCTTGAAGCCGTTGAACCGTACTACAAAGAGGCCGTGGATCACTGGAAAAAAGAGGAGACGGGTGACGTCAGAAGAAGAGGCATCGGCTTGGGCGCCATGTGGTATGGAATCGGGAACACAGGGGTGAAAAATCCTGCCGGCGCGAGAATAGAGATGGGCCGTGACGGAACGGTCGTGCTTTATACCGGTGCGGCGGACATCGGCCAGGGATCTACAACCGTTCTTTCCCAGATCGCCGCCGAAGTTCTGGATATGGAACCGGGCGCGATCAGGTGTGTGGTGGCTGACACAGCGTTGACCGAAAATGCCGGCGCCACATCGGCAAGTCGCCAGACGTATATCTCCGGGAACGCGGTGATGGACGCCGCCGAAAAACTGAGGCTCCAACTCCTCGCAGAGGCCACAGACATCCTGGGAATCCCGGGTGAATACCTTTCCCTGGAAGATGGTTTTGTGATAAGTGGAAAAAGGACGGAACATCGTGTTTCCGTGAAGGACCTTGCAAAAAGGGCATACACCGAAGGGAGGGAGCTGAGCTGTTCCGGGTATTTTGACCCGAGGACCACACCCCTTGATCCGGAGACAGGGCAGGGCGTCCCCTATGCGACCTATGCCTTCGCGTGCCAGATGGCCCTTGTTGAAGTGGACACGGAGACGGGAAATGTAGAGGTTTCTCGAGTCATTGCCGCCCATGATGTGGGGAAGGCAATTCATCCCCAAAACGTGGAAGGCCAGATCCAGGGTGGCGTCGCTATGGGCCTTGGGTTCGCCTTGATGGAGGAATTCAAACCCGGAGTCACGTCTTCCATGGCCGATTACCATATTCCCACGAGCCTGGATATGCCTGAGATTATACCCATTATTGTTGAAAGCCAGGAACCGACAGGACCTTTCGGCGCGAAAGGAGTTGGCGAACCTGCGCTGATTCCAACGGCACCGGCAATACTGAATGGGATCGCCGATGCCACCGGGAGAAGAATTTATCAGCTGCCCGCAAGCCCCGAGCGCGTGAGGAAAACTCTATCTCACACAGAGACACAGAGAGCACAGATCTCTCTGCGTCTCTCGAGAGGCCAACGGCCGAACGGGCGTGTGACAATGCAAAGCGCAGGGTATAATCCGATGAATTACATAAAAAGGAACGAGGAGATGAAAAGATGACAACCTTAATGCTCAAAAACATAGGAACTCTTGTGAGCGGTTTGATTGAAAATCCTGTTCTGGACGGCGACGCTCTTCTGGTAGAAGAGGGGATTATTAAGCGTATCGGCAAGGGAAAAGATCTGGAGGAAGCCGGTGCTGATTGCGTCATTGATTGCGCAGGAACAACGGTCACTCCCGGGCTTATTGACTCGCACTGTCATGTGATTCTGGGAGATTTTACCTCCAGGCAGAACCAGATCGGGTTTCTTGAGAGTGAGGTGCATGGCGGGGTCACCACTATTATCTCGGCAGGAGAGGTCCACCTGAAAGGAAGACCCAAGGATCCTGCCGGCACCAAGGCCCTGGCCATCCTTGCGGCGAAGGCATTCAACAATTTCAGGCCCGGCGGGGGCAAGGTGATCGGTGGGGGATTGATCCTGGAGAAGGGCCTCACGAAGCAGGATTTTGAAGAAATGGCCCGTGAAGGCGTGCGTACCGTGGGCGAGATCGGCCTGGGAAGCGTCAAACAGCCCGAAGATGCCGCACCCATGGTGCAGTGGGCCAAGGAAGTGGGGATGACGGTTATGATGCACACGGGTGGGACGTCGATCCCGGGGAGTTCCGTGGTCACCGCGGACATGGTGATGAAGACCAACCCTGATATTGTTTCGCATCTGAATGGCGGGCCGACGGCTATTCCTCTGGATGAAGTGAAAAAGCTCGTGTATGAAACGTCTTTCGCCCTGGAAATTGTGCATTGCGGCAACCCGCTGGTGGCCGTAGAGGCGGCAAAAATGATCGTGGAGGCAAATGCCCTGGATCGGGTTATCATTGGAAACGACGCGCCATCAGGGACCGGGGTCATTCCCCTGGGTGTCCTGCGGGTGATGAACCTGCTGGCCGGCCTTACCCCCATTGCACCGGAACAGGCAATCTGCATGGCCACGGGGAATACGGCCCGTGTCCACAAATTGAACCGTGGGGTTATCGCCGAGGGAAAGGAAGCGGACCTGGTCATCATGGATGCTCCCATGGGCTCCGTGGGGGAGGATGCCCTTGCGGCAATTGCAGCCGGGGATAATCCCGGTGTGGCCATGGTTATCGTGGACGGGGAAATCGTGGTTTCCAAGAGCAGAAATACGCCGCCGGCAAAGAGAAAACCTTCAATTTTATAGGTGATTGCACTGCTGTCAGAAATAATTTTGTTATGAAAATGAAGTCCTATGATTTCAATAAGATAAGATCTTGAAATCGTTGTTTGAGAATCAGGTTGCCATTTGAGGCCTAGAAGCAGGGAAACGATATATTCCCTCTGCTTCGTTCGCTCCGCCGTCCATGGCTCCGCTCACTGCGGATTTTGTCCCTTCCGCTGTCCTGCTCCAGGGCCAAAATGACGCCACTTCGGAAACATCCCGTTTCCCTGCTTTGCCAGAAACACCGATTTTGGACAAGAGTGAGGTGATTGAGTATTGAAAATAAATACGGACAAGTGCATCGGATGCGGTTTCTGCGTGCGGGACTGCCCGGTTGAGGCAGTCCGTCTGCGAAAAAAGAAGGCCGTCATCAATCAGGAGAAATGCACGAGCTGTGGTGTCTGTTTTCGTGTGTGCGAAAACGATGCGGTGATTTTCGAGCGGACGCCTTCTGAAGGAGCGGTTCAATGCGATGCCTGTCCCATCAACTGTCTCATTCATCCCGGATATAAAGGAGCATGCCAGCGCTACCGGAACGAGGAAGGCGATCTCATCCGGATCACACCTCTCCAAACGTATGAAGCGGTCAAGGAGATTGCCGGTCCTGACCCGCCTGAGTCAATCCGCCGACCCTTGATCACCGCCATAGGAGCCGGGACCACGTATCCGGATTGCAAACCCGCGCCTGCAATCGTGCATGGCAAGAAAAACGATGTGGACGTGGTTACCGTGGTGACCGAGGCGCCCTTGAGTTACAGCTCCGTCATGGTCAAGATAGACACTGACGTGCAGGTCGGTGAGGAGGGGGCGGATATCCTGGTCGGGGAAAGAAAAGTGGGCATGGTGGTTACGGAACAGTACGGCTCCAAGATGCTCTCCATCGGCGGGGTCAACCTGTTGACGGGAGAAAACGGCTTTGCTGTTGCCAGGACGATCACTGCCATAGCAAACAGGGAACCGGTGCGGTTGCACGTAAAAGGAGGAAGCAAACTCGAGATACAGGTAGGGCAGGCCCCGGTGATAGATGGAGTTCGGCCCGAGAGTATGCGGGTAGGCTGTGGAAGCGCTACCATGGGCCTTTTCGCCCCGTTGTTCAGGGACACTGCGGATGAAGTGATCGTGCTGGATTCCCATCTCACCAGCCTGATGAGCGAGCACGCAGCCGGGAAATTTGTGGGAGCCAAGGCGTCAGGAATCCGTCTGAAATTCCGGATGAGCACCCCTGGCCGTTACTTCGGCGATCATGGCCCTGGTTGGGGAGGGACATCCATCGTCAATCCCCTTGACGTGATTGCCGGCATAGATGAGAAAATCGCCCTGCCGGGAATGCGTGTTCTCATAACGGAGACGACCGGCAGGAATGGAGCCCTTTTCGAACTCCGGGAGGATCGCACTTTCCAGGAGATTGATCTTTCACCCAAGGCAGTCAATGCGCTGGATGCCATCGCATCGAGTTGTGAACCATCCCTGGTGTCGGCCGTATACGTGGGAGGCACCGGTGGGAGTGCCCGGGCCGGGGTGACGCGGTATCCCATCAAATTGACGGCGGCGGTTCACGCTTCCCGGGCGTGTTTGACCGTCGGGGGCGCCCCTGTGTATGTGTTGCCGGGCGGGGGAATCAATTTTCTGGTGGATGTGGAGCGGGTGAAAGCGGGTTCCTTTTCCTGGACCCCTACCCCGGCCACTATCTGTCCCATCGAGTACACCATGGAACGGGAAGCGTATGAAAAGATGGGTGGGCATCTGGAGGCGATGAAACCGTTTCCCATCCCGGGATCAGCAGCCCGGACATAGGAAAGCGTGGCTCTCATGTGGCAAAAGGCCATTCATGCCCTTGACGGCGGACGGATCATGGCTGAGTATGGCCCCATGCGGTTGGTCATTTCTGCCTGGGTGGGGAAAGTATCCGAGCGCAACCTCTGTGTCAATGCCGCCAGGGAGGCCTTCGCGTACTTTGAGCAAGTTGCGGCGCTCAAGGAGGAGCTTTCGAGGCCCCTGTCCCGAAACCCGGTCCGTGTGCGGAATCCTATCGCACAGGCAATGGTCGACAGTGTTCACGAAGTCGGTGACAAAGATCTTACTCCGCTGGCCGCAGTGGCGGGAGCTCTGGCTGATGCTGTTGCTGATTTTCTCTTTGACCGGGGGATGACCAGGGTGGTGGTGAATAACGGTGGAGACATTGCCGTTCGGATCATTGGGGATGAACAGGTGCATGTGGGGATAGGTCCTGCAGGGTCCACAGCCCGTGTTTCAAAAAGTATCGTGCTTGATTCTTCCTTTCCGTCCTGGGGCATTGCCACAAGCGGGCTGGGAGGAAGAAGCTTTACGAGGGGGGTTGCCTCTTCGGTGACCATCCTGGCAAAAACAGCTTCCCTGGCGGACGCGGCGGCTACAGCGGTTGCCAACGCGAGCTTTGTGGAGGATAAAAGCGTCATACAACAGCCCGCTGAAAGTATCGATCCGAATACCGATATTGTGGGCATCCCTGTCACCGTAAAAGTGGGTCCTCTGAGTGAGCAAAACAAGGACATTGCTGTTGCAAGGGCGTTGGAAAAGGCCCGTGACCTTGCGGAAAGGAGGGTGATCCTCGGGGCCATGGTAGCGGTCCAGGACAGGATTGCCGCAGACGCCTTTGCGCAGGCAAGGCTTATTCAGGGATGGTCCGGGAAAGAGAGTATCGAAAAACATTCGCATGACCACAAGGAAGGAGGAAGGAACAATGGAAGTGAGAAAGTATGTCACAGTGCTGGAAGAAATTCACTCTGACGGTGGGAAAAATATGGATCCTCCCGGGAAACGGGCCGCCGCCATCGCAGTTATCAGGAACCCGTTTGCCGGGCAGTATGTTGAAGATCTTGGTCCGCTGATGGATATGGGTGAACAACTGGGCGGCATCCTGGGAAAAATGGCTGTGGATGCCCTCGGAATTGCACCTGAAAACGCGGAAAGCTATGGCAAGGCCGCCATTGTTGGCGAGAAAGGAGAACGGGAACACGCGGCCGCTCTTCTTCATCCCAAGCTTGGGAAACCCTTTCGGGATTCTGTAGGTGGAGGGAAGTCTCTGATTCCTTCTGCCAAGAAAATGGGCGGTCCGGGGACGTCCATTGACGTGCCGATCAATTTCAAGGATGCCGCCTTTGTTCGCTCCCATTTCGACGCCATGACCGTGCGCGTGGAAGACGCGCCGTGGGGTGACGAGATTGTTGTGGCCCTGGTGGTGACGGATTGCGGACGACCGCATCCCCGTATCGGCGGACTCAGGAAAGAAGACGCCAAGATGGAGGATGGCCTCCGGTAACGGGAAGGGAAAGCAACTCTGTGTTGACGGGGATGCCGCCCTGCTGGTAAGATCGGCCAACGATCAATTTCAAGGAGGCATTCCCATGAAAAAAATGTCCATGCCGGCCCTGTGGTCATTGTGGGTCTTGTTCCTGGTCCTTTTTTTTGCCATGCGCGTCCAAGCCGGTCCGTCTTACGTGGGCATGTGGCAACGTGCTGCAAAGTATGTGGATGGTATCCTCCAGAACAACATACCCGCCACGCTGGTTCTCAGCGAAACCAGCTATAGTTCTATAATCCCCGCGCCTCCGGATGAGGCATGCGCTTTTACCGGTTCAATGACCGTCCATAAGGGAAGAATGAGGGTGGTGGTCAAAGTGAGCGCCTGCCCGGAAACCATCCCGGTTGGGATGCTGCACGAGTATTATTTTGCGGTTACGGAGAGGGGCCGGACACTCACGACAACAAGAACCATTGGCGGCAAAAGAGTCAAACAGGTCTATCATAGGCAAAGAGCGCAAAAAAGTGATGCCGGCACAATACAGCGATGCAGCCATCCACTGTGCGGCACCTGGAACCGGACCGCTACCTCTGTGAACGGCAAAATGATGAACACCACCCCTGCCTATACGGTCATTACCGAAAAAACCTACTATTCCATTGCTCCCGCCTGCTCTAACACCCTTACAATCGATTCTTTTCACGGCAATTCGTTCACCATGACCATGGTCAGTCATAACTGTCCTACCGGCGGGCCTGTCATGGGCCCCGGGACCGTGGTAGAGCAGATTTTCACGCTTACCAATGAAGGAAATACGCTTACCATTATCAACACCGAGTACGGAGGTGAGGTCAAGACGGTCTTCCAGAGGCTGAAATAATCCATGCAGGGTGGCCTTCGATCCATGGGGCAGGATGAAAACCGGCACCGCCTTTTCCGGTCCCGCGTTTTCTTCATTGTTGACACATCTGTCCATTCTCACTATACTTTCGCAGCAAAAATAGTCTCTATTCAAACACCGTTCCTCACGGGAACAGGCCCCGGTGCAAGGACCGGGCGATCGTATCGCCGGGTTCGTGGTATTTCCCCTCCCTGAAAGCCAGGTATCTTTTATGGCCCATGATATTTTTATCTCCCATTCTGCCAAAGACAAGGTCACCGCTGATGCTGTCTGTGCCAGACTGGAGGCAGGGGGTATAAAATGCTGGATCGCGCCGCGGGACGTTCTGCCGGGTCTTGACTGGGGCGAGGCAATAGTGAAGGCGATCACCAACTGCCGGGCAATGGTTCTCATCTTTTCCTCTTCTGCAAACACGTCAACCCAGATAAAAAGAGAAGTGGAGCGCGCTGTGCACAAGGGCAAGGTGATTATCCCTTTCAGGATCGAAAATGTTGAACCTTCAGGCGCCCTCGAGTACTTCATCAGTACCCCACACTGGCTTGACGCCCTGACACCGCCTCTGGAAGAGCATATGAGCCGTCTGGCCGGGACCGTCAGGTCACTGCTGGACGGGCTTGAAGAAGTGCCCGACGTTCAGGAATCCATCCCGCCTCACCGGGAAAGCACATCGATTTCCCCTCTTCAAAAAATGCCAGGAAGTATTCCCTTGACGTTGGTTTTTGCAACGGCGTCCATTGTTATAGCCCTGGCAATAATGACTTTTTTTCTTATCGGGAGGCGGGGAGAACGTCCGGCCGAACGGGTTTCCGTTATCTTGCCGGTCGAAGTAGTGAGGTATGAGCCGCCAAAGGAATCCGGGGATTCCTGGGCAAAAATCGTAACCGAGGCCCGGAGATTACGCGCACAGGGAAAGACCAGCAAGGCCCTTGCAGCCTTTTCGAAATATGAAGACCTGTTTGGAGAAAAATATCCGTCAACCAAGCGATACGTCAAGACCGCACAGCTTTTCACGCTCCAATGCGAGGCCCTGGGCGTTGACGGCGGTGCCTATATCTATGAATGTCTGCCGGAGGGTGCAGGGGCAAAGGCCGGTCTTGCCGTGGGGGATATCATCACAGGCTATGGCGGACAGACTGTCCGGAGCACAAAGTCGTACATAGAGTCCTGGAAAAAGATGAAAGAAGCGAAAAAGATTACCATAGAATTCCTGAGACTCGATAGACCAGGGCATTTTGAAAAGAAGTCCACGACGGTGGATCATGGTGTTTTGGGTGTAAGGCTCATGGATATCTGAACCCTGAGACAACCTGTAAACCGGGAGGTAGTGATGATAATGGTGAATGCAAAAAGGCTGTGGTGTGTGATGTCCCTGATGGCCGCATTGCTGGTCTCCGCCGGGGATGTCCGGGCCGAGATTCCCATACCCAGCAACTGGCAGGGTGAAATAGTGGGGCGGGTGTTTAATAAGGTCTTCAGGCTTCCGGTCACGATTGAAATCAGAAGACCGCTTCCCTTTGAAAGAAATCCGTTTCATCTCTTCCTCGGGGCGGGGAACCCGAAAGATATAGGGCATCTCTATTTGGCTAGTGCAATGAGGTTCAATACCTCTCGCGGGCCTGCTACGCTTCGGTATCTCTCCATATTCCTTCAGGGAAACCAGCTGCGGGCACGGTTGACGGAAACCCATGGCGCAGAAGCAGCAAAGGTCAATGGCTTCAGCGGGCCGAATGTTTCGGCTGTACAGGCATCTCCTCTCATGAGAGATGTTCTCCGTAATGCCTGGGGGCCCACGGAGATGTTCGGCTTCAGCAGAGGAACGATGTTGACGCTGCGCTTTCAGGGAAATCGATTGTCCGGGATTGTCCAGGGGGCCGGAAACAGCTATACCGGGACGTCTTCATCTGTGGTGTATCAGGCAAGAATGGCGGCCAGAAGGGTCAGATAATTTCGCTTTCCACAATGAACGGGTTTTTTAAATGAAGCACGATGGTCTCTTGCACAGGCTGAAGGAGCCGGGGCCGAAACGTATCCTCGCGCTCGACGGAGGGGGTATCCGGGGACTGGTGAGCATCGGGTATCTTGCGCGAATAGAGAGGCTCCTGCGTCGGCGTTACCGGAAACCGGACCTTGTGCTGAGCGACTATTTTGACCTGGTGGGAGGAACAAGCACGGGTGCCATCCTGGCGACCTTGCTCGCCTTGGGACAGTCAGCTGAGGAAATAAGGGAGATGTATCTTACCCTCGGTCGTGAAGCATTCAGGCCCAGGAAAAATTGGTTTGGTCCACTGGGAAGGGTTATCGGGGCAAAGTTCGACGAAAAGCCTCTTGAAGATCTCCTCAAAGAACACTTGGGGCAAAGGAAACTGGATTCAGCAGACGTAAAAGTTGGCCTTGTGATCATCATCAAACGGGCCGATACAGGATCAGTCTGGGTCGTATTAAATGTCCCGGGGCACCGATTCTATGAAATGAACCGCAAGATGCTCCTTTGGGAGATAGTGCGTTCGTCCACCGCGGCGCCCATATTTTTCAGACCGAAATTTTTTGCCGATGTAGGAGAAGGAGAAGAGGCCGTATTCGTGGATGGAGCGGTCAGTATGCACAATAATCCGGCCCTGCAGCTCCTGATGGTAGCAACATTGCAGGGATACGCAATCCGTTGGCCGCTGGGCGAAAACAAGCTGTTCCTTTGTTCTATTGGAACGGGAAGCTACACTCGCCTTGCCGGCAAGGATGCCCTCAAGAAGTTCAGCAACCTGCACTGGCTTGCAATGCTGGCAACTCAATTGATGAAAGATTCATGTGAGCTGAACGAGACGATCCTGCAATGGATTTCCATGAGTCCCACTGCCAGGGACATTGACCGGCAGATTGGAAGCCTGTCGGAAGACCATTTTGCCGGGAAACCGCTCGTGTCATACCTGCGTTACAATATTGAACTCGAACAGGCATCTCTCGAGCAAATCGGTTTACGATATAATGCAAGGGCGGTAGAAAAACTCAAGAATATGAGTGAGGTCAAAAACATATCGGAACTCGACAGGATAGGTTCTGTTGCTGCGGAAAAACAGGTATTCGAAGAACACTTTCCTCGCGTTTTTGACCGATCCGTTGGGAATTAAACCGTGGCCAGTGCCGTCAAATCCCTTGGCATCGGCGTGACCGGTCATCGCCCTGACGGTCTCAAGGGAGCTGATTGGAAACTCCTGAGGGCTCGGATCAGGGAAATTTTTGCGCTGATGCGACAGGTTTCCGGGAAAGGAAAGCGCAGGCCCTCGAAAAGTCTCGGCCGGCATGTTTTGACGGTGCGCGTCATTTCACCCCTGGCAGAGGGTACGGACCAGATTGTGGCAGAAGAAGGGCTCTCTGCGGGCTGTGAACTGCATTGCCCCTTGCCCTTTCAACAGGAGGAATATGAAAGGGATTTCTCCACGCCGGAGGCGCTCGACCGGTTCAGGCACCTTTTAGGAAAGGCTTCTTTGGTCCATGAGCTTGGAGGGAACGGCGAGACAGAAGCAGAGCGCGATGCTTCTTATGCTTCTGCGGGAGGGGAAGTCCTGCGGCAGAGCGATATCCTGCTCGCGGTCTGGGACGGGAATCCGGCAAAAGGAACCGGAGGAACCGCTCAGATAGTTGAAGAAGCCAGGCAAGCAGGGATCCCGGTGGTCTGGATTCACTCGCGAACACCTCACCGGATAAAGATCCTTGCTCCGCAGTGGCCACGGAAAAATGGAAAAAATAATAATCTTGGGGAAGAATGGATCAAGCGCCTGGCTGCAGAGGAGAAAAAGAAAACGCAATAGCTGTTTGATATTGTTTTTGTAAACATTTCCGAGGAGAAGGGAGTCAAAGGAAATGAAGATAGGATGGATTGGAACAGGGGTAATGGGTGCTGCCATGGCCGGGCATTTGCAGAACGCCGGTCATGAGTTATCCGTTTATAACCGAACCCGGGAAAAAACTGCAGGTTTGGTTGCAAAGGGGGCCCAGTGGGCGCCTTCACCTGCGGAAGTAGCGGCTCATTCTGAAATTGTGTTTACCATAGTTGGTTTTCCAAGGGATGTGGAAGAGGTGTACCTGGGAAAGGAGGGGATCTTTGCGGCGCAGGGCTCCTGCAGAATCGTGGTGGATATGACCACCAGCACCCCGAGCCTGGCCAAGACCCTTGAAGCGGCGGCTCAAAAGCGTGGTATGCACAGCCTTGATGCGCCTGTTTCAGGCGGAGATATCGGCGCGAGGGAGGCAACCCTGGCAATCATGGTCGGAGGCAGGAAAGCGGTCTTCGAGGAGGTCCTGCCGCTCCTGGAAGTCTTTGGCAGCAGGATTTCCTACATGGGAGAGGCGGGGGCCGGTCAGCATACCAAGATGGCCAACCAGATACTCATCGCCGGTACCATGGTCGGCGTTTGCGAATCTCTCCTCTATGCGGAGAGGCAGGGGTTGGATCAGCAGGCCGTGATTGATATCATCGGAAAAGGGGCGGCAGGGTCCTGGTCCATCAACAACCTGGGCCCTCGTATTGTGAAGGGAGACTATAAAAGTGGATTTTTTGTGGAGCATTTTGTAAAAGATATGGGCATTGCGCTCCAGGAAGCCGCTGCTTTGAATCTCTCTTTGCCGGGATTGGCGCTGGTTCACCAGCTCTATCTGGCGGTAAAGGCACACGGGTACGGACGGTCCGCCACCCAGGCGCTCATCCTGGCCCTCAAAGCCCTGAACGGTGATTAGCCGAGGAAATGGTGGCGACTGGTACTGAGCGTGATCGACTTATGTTTTCAGGTCAGGAGCCGATAGGGGTATTATGATGCTTTCCAAGACCCTCAAGTTTGCCAAGAGAGATATCTGGAGAATTCAGGCCAAGGATCTCCCAAAGGGCAAGTTTTATCTTTTGCAACTCCTCAGGATTACCATCCTTACACTCCGGGGGCTTTCTGAAGACAAGATCCAATTGAGAGCATCCGCCCTCACCTTCTATTCATTGATTTCCGTGGTCCCGGTGGCGGCCATGATTCTCGCGTTTGCCAAAGGGTTCGGATTCCAGCGGACCCTTGAGCGGGAAGTGCTCAAGCGGATGCCCGGGCAGGAAGAGATCGCAGCAAAGATTATCGATTTCGCGCAGAATTTTTTGGCGAATGTGCAAGGCGGTCTTATCGCGGGCCTGGGATTTGTGGTCTTATTTTGGGCCATCATGCGGGTGCTGGGCAATATCGAGACCTCGTTCAATGACATCTGGGGGGTCAAGAAAGGACGGCCCATAGGGAGGAAGATAACGGATTATCTGGCGATCAGTCTCATTTATCCGATCCTGTTTGTGTCTTCCAGTGCCATGACGGTTGTTGCCACGAGTCAGGTAAGTTCTTATGTGCACAAGATATCCGTGCTGGCGGCAATCGGCCCGGTTATCTTTTTCATACTGAAACTGTTGCCTTATGGGATTATTTTCGCTCTGTTGGCATTTATCTATATCTTTATGCCAAACACAAAAGTGCATCTTCGGTCAGGAATCCTGGCCGGGCTCATCGCAGGGATCCTGTACCAGGGGTTTCAATTCGGATATATCAAGTTTCAGATCGGTGTTTCCAAATACAACGCCATTTACGGGAGTTTTGCGGCCCTGCCCCTTTTCCTGATCTGGCTTCAGGTGAGCTGGCTTATTGTGTTCCTCGGGGCCGAAATAGCATTTGCGTACCAGAATGTTCACACGTACGAGTTTGAGCCGGATTGTCTGTCGGTAAGTCACGCTTTGAAGCGGTTGCTCTCCCTGGCCGTGGTCCACTTGCTGGTACAACGTTTTTCAAAAGGAAAGGAACCGCTGGACGGGGACCAGATCTCCCGTGAACTTGAGATCCCGATTCGCCTGGTGCGGCAGATCCTTTTTGAACTTATGGAAGCGAAAATCATCAGCCCGGTTCAGCGGGAAAGTGAAAAGGATCCCGCGTACCAGCCTGCGATGAGTCCCGATTCCCTCACCATCAAAAATGTTCTTGATGCACTGGATCAAAGGGGCACAGATGATATCCCGTTTGCAAAGACTGAAGCGGTGGAGACTCTTTCTGACAGTCTGAAGAAGCTTGGAGAGACACTGGAAAATTCGCCCGAGAATAGGAAGCTCGTCAGCATTTAAAAGGAACTCTTGGCGTCACTACTCAGGGAGAGAGCCTGAACAACCTGACCGGCTAACCTTTGACATTGACATCGGAAGTTCAATCTGGAAGACTTGCGCGCATGGAACTGATCAGACGACTGGGAGCCTTTGTTCTCCTTCACCTGTACCGCACAGGAGTGATGGGCCTGTTTTTGGTGAAGGCCTTCTTTTACGCGGTTGTCCCGCCCGTGAAGGTGCTGCGGGTGATCAAGCAGATACACTTTATCGGGTTTCAATCGTTGATTGTTATCCTGCTCACCGGTTGTTTTTCCGGCATGGTCCTTGGATTTCAGGGGTACTACAGCCTGAGCCGGTTCGGGTCCGATGCGTTCCTGGGACCCATGATCGGGCTTTCCCTGATTAAAGAACTGGGACCGGTGTTGACGGCATTGATGGTCACCGGCCGGGCTGGTTCCGCCATCACCGCAGAGATAGGCATCATGCGGATCAGTGAGCAGATTGATGCCCTGGAGCTCATGGGGCTCAATCCCTATCGCTACCTGGTCGTTCCCAACTTCCTGGCAGGCCTGATATCGCTGCCGCTCCTCACGGCCATATTTGATGTGGTTGGAATTTTTGGAGGGTACCTCATAGGAGTCAAACTCCTCGGCGTGGGCGTGGGCACGTATTTTGGGGAAATGTCCAGCTACGTGGGCATGAAGGATGTCCTGGAAGGACTGTACAAGTCCTTGAGCTTCGGGATATTGATCAACTGGGTCTGCTGTTATAAGGGGTATTATACCTCTATTTTTACCGGTTTCGGTGCCGAAGGAGTGAGCAAGGCAACCACCCAGGCAGTGGTCCTCTCTTCGGTGCTGGTCCTGGTGTGGGACTACTTCATGACGGGATTGCTGTATTGAGAGAAGAAACGAAACTATCATATAAATCCTGTTGATCCTGTCAAAGGATGAGCGTAATGATTAGCATTGAAGATCTCCATAAATCATTCAACGGAAATGCGGTGCTCAAAGGTGTTTCGCTCGAAATCCCCAAGGGAGAGGTGATTGCCCTGATCGGAGGGAGCCGGCAGGGCAAGAGCGTGCTGCTGAAACACGTTGCCGGGTTGATGAAACCCGATAAGGGGCGTGTTCTGGTGAACGGGAATGATATCGCCTCTTCCCGGGGAAAATATCTCAATGCCCTGCGGGCAAAGCTCGGGTTCCTGTTCCAGGGAGGTGCCTTGTTTGATTCCATGACCGTTTTTGAGAATGTTGCCTTCCCGTTGAAGGAAAAGACCAGGACTGCCAAGCGGGAGATCAGGGATCGAGTGCTCAAGGAACTCTCGAATGTCGGCCTTTCCGGGTCGGAAGACAAGTTCCCGTCACAGATCAGCGGGGGGATGGTCAAACGAGCGGCCCTTGCAAGGGCCTTGGTCGTAGATCCCGAGATCATGCTGTTTGACGAGCCCACGACCGGGCTTGATCCCCTGATCGGTCTCTCGATTCTCAAGCTGATCGACGCCATCCACCGGGAACTTGGATTTACAGGAGTTATCGTGACCCACGAAGTACCGAGGGTCTTTGATATTGTCGATCGGGTCGCTTTTTTAAAAGACGGAACGGTTTCTGCGTATGATGAGCCGGAAAAATTTATGGCCTCACCCAAACCCGAAGTGAAGGAATTCCTGGACGGATCACTGGGCAGGCCGGATCCTGACGGCCCGGCCATTTTTCGGCCTTGCAATGTGGAAGAAAGCAAATAACTTCAATATAATAGCTGGAGAAAAAGATAGGAGTGTGCACCATGAGAAAGTTTGACCTTGAGCTGGGAGTCGGTCTTTTCATGATCGCGGGTATACTGGCCCTCGGGTACCTTTCTGTGCGGTTGGCGAAAATGGAGGTGATCGGCCAGAAAGGGTATGATCTTGAGGCGGTGTTTTCAAACAGCGGGGGGCTCAAGACCGGCGCCTCCGTGGTTATTGCCGGGGTCGAAGTGGGCAGGGTCAAATCAATCAAGCTGGATGATTACCAGGCCCTGATATCCATTCATCTCCCGTCCGCGATCAAGATCCAGGATGATTCCATCGCAACAATAAAAACCAAGGGCCTCATTGGAGAGAAATACGTTGAAATAACGCCGGGAGGTTCTGAGGACATACTCAAGCCCGGACAAAAGATCCGGGATACACAACCACCTGTTGATTTAGAACAGCTCATCAGCAGTTACGTTTTCGGAAAATTGTAAGCCTATTGCTCTTGAGCATTGATATGCAGGTATTCAAAATGGAATTTGAATGATTTTTGGAGGAATACAATGTATCGAAAAATGGTAGGGCAATTCCTGTTGTGCGTGGTCCTGATTCTCGCATTTTTCTTCCCTGCCTTTGCAGGTGAACCCACGGAGGTGATCAGGAAAACCACGGACAAGATCATTGCAATCGTGCAGGATCCGGCATTGCAGGGTCCTGAAAAGAAGAGCGAGAGGGACCGGTTGATCCGGGCGGCCGCAGAGAAGATATTCGACAAGGAGGAAATGTCCAGGAGGACCCTTGCCCGGCATTGGAGAAAGAGGACTCCTCAAGAGAAAGAAGAGTTCATGGAGCTTTTTGAGGACCTCCTGGAGAAAACGTACATAGACAGGGTGGAAGGATATTCAGGGGAAAAGGTCCTTTACCAAGGGGAAAGGGTAGAAGGGAACTACGCCCTGGTGAAAGTTGATATTATGACAAAACAGGAGACAAAGATCCCTGTCCTGTACAGGTTGAAGAAAAAACAGAAGGGCTGGCTCGTATACGATCTGTCCATCGAAGGCGTGAGCCTGATCAACAACTATCGGACACAGTTCAATAGCATCATTATGCGGTCTTCTTTCAAGGGACTCATCAAGAAGTTAAAGGCGAAAGTCGGAAGGGAAAATTAGAGGGTATTGCGCCTGGAAGGATACAAAAATGAAGGGGAAAATCTGCAGGATTGGAAAAGCATGTCTTTTTGTAGCACTCTGCGCGGCGCTTTTTCCGGGCGCTCAGGCCCTGGGCCATTTGGGTCCCCACGGGAGGGCTTCTCTTGCCGTCCCTCACCCTTCAGACAAGACCCCTGAGAATCCGGCCATCTCCAGATTGCCCAGGGTAAAGGAAAGAGATCCTGCGGTCGAATTGGAGAGGATTTCCCGCTCTCAGATGGAAAAGATGGACCAGGGGAGGCTGGTGGTCGCGATGCGTCTGGGGAAAAGCCTGGACTTTTCACGGGATGCCCGATCTGTTTTGTCTGCAAGGGCGAGCACTTTCCCGATGATGGAACAGGATGATGCCGGGAAATCGGGACTGGGAGACCTGATTCAGTTGAGTGCCGCGTCCTTCGAAGATGAGAAAGTGATTGATGAACCGGAGGACTGGGATGAAGATGTCCAACCGGCAACCATTGCAGACCCACTTGAGCCCATGAACCGGGTTTTTTTCGCTTTCAACGACAAGCTCTATTTCTGGGTCCTCAAGCCGGTGTCAAGGGGGTACCGGTATGTAATCCCTGAACCTTTCCGGGTGGGTATTCGGAACATGTTCACGAATATTGCCATGCCCATTCGTGCGGTCAACTGTCTCCTGCAGGGTAAAATCAAGGGACTAGGAAGAGAGCTGCTTCGCTTTGTGGTCAACAGCACCGTGGGATTCTTTGGATTTGTGGATGCGGCCAGAATCGGCATGCACCTTGAGGCACAGGACGAAGACTTCGGACAGACCCTTGGGGTGTTTGGCGCCGGGCCGGGTATCTACATCAACTGGCCCATTTTCGGCCCGTCGAGCATCAGGGATACGTTTGGGCTGGCAGGTGATTTTTTTGTCGATCCTTTAACCTACCTGGTGTCCGGGACAGGAGAAACCATTGCGGTCAGGGGAGGGGACAGGGTGAACAGGACATCCCTTACCATTGGAGACTATGAGTCACTCAAGAAATCGGCGCTGGATCCGTACGTTGCGGTGAGAGATGCCTATTTTCAGTATAGGCGATCCAAAATAGAAAAATAAGAGGGCATGCAGGTTCAACGTTCAGGGGTTCAGAGTTCAAGGTTAAAATCAGGAGGAATGTGGAGAGCTTAAGGCCATCAACCTTGAACCTTGAACCCTGAGGAGTTACGAAAAGACTTTGGCCATCAGGGGAATGGCAATGAAAGTCCCCAATGAACTTCCCATGTTTGTCAGCACCACCACCAGCAGGATCCTGGTGATCTTATTCCTCCAGAAACCTTTCAATGAAACAATATCTTCCGGAAGCGCCTCGAAATCCTTGACCTTTGGTTTCCCCAAAAATGCCTCAACCAGTCCTGAGACCCACCCTGCGGCTATCAAGGGATTGAGGGAAGTCAGGGGTGCCGCGATGACGGCTGAAAGGATGGTGAGGGGATGGGCAAGGGCAAGGGCGGCGCCAAGGCCGGCGAAGCCGGCATTGGCCAGGATCCACCACTTGAGCATGTGAGTACCTCCCGCGGCCCCTGCGGTAAAGAACCCCGCCACGATCATACCGATGATGGCGGCAGGGATCACCCATTTGAGGACACGGAGAAGCTGTCCTTTGGGCGGCATTTTTTCCAGGGTTTCCAGGTCGACCGGGCTTTTCCAGGAACCCTGGATACCCGGTACATGGCCCGCCCCGACAACCGCGACGATGTGCTTTCCCGGCGCTGTGCGGATTTTTTCTGTCAGGTATTGGTCACGCTCGTCAATCAGAATATTTCTGATTTCCGGCATGGATTGCCCGATTTCAGAGAGGAGGGTTTCAAGGACATCCTTTTCTTTCAGTTTTTCTATCTCTTCCTGGGTGATGTCATCAACCTGTCCCATGGAAATGACGAACTGTGACAGCAACTTGATTTTTTTCCAGAAACTCATGAGCCGCCAGGTCCTGCCAAGGGTGATGCGGATATCACGGTCCGCCAGATGGATCTGCGCGCCGGCCTCTTTTGCTGACTCAATGGCCTGCAGGATTTCCTGTCCCGGCTGGATCCCCAGCTTTTTCCCGATTTTTTTCTGGAAAGAGGCGAGCATGAGATTGGCAAGGAGAAGAAAGGCTTTTTTTTCTCTGATAACCTTGATCAGGTTCGTATCCTGCCACAGTTTCTTCTGGGTAAGGGACTGGTACCGGGACTGGCAGAGCTCGATGCAGACGGTTTCCGGCTTTTCCTGTTCGATAATCTGTTTTACCAGGTCTGCGCTCTCCCTGGATACATGGGCGGTTCCCACCAGGGTAATTTCTTTGTCCTCGTGACGAAGGTGGTGTATATTAGTATTGTTGTCTAACGATGTCATTGTTCGGCTCGCAGTGAATGAACAGAGGCTATTAGCATACTTCATGGTGCTTTCCAAGAACATTTCATCATGCATGACACTATGGCCGTAATTTCTCAGGTGGGTTGATGAGCGGATTATGAAGAAAGAAAAGCTGGATATTCTGCTGGAGGAGGGGGTGACGACCGGGGTTTATCCGGGCGCTGTTCTCCTGATAGGTTCCCAGGGTGAAACGGTTTTTTTCAGGGCCGTTGGGAATGCGGCGTTGAAACCGCAGCTCGTTCCCATGAAAAGGGAGACCATATTTGACCTGGCATCACTCACAAAACCGCTGGCAACCACCCTGGCCATGATGAAGCTGGTGGATCAGGGCGACATAGACTTGGATGAACCCATAAGAGGATTGTTGCCCGGAGTGGGCGGGAAGGATAAACAAGGCATGACGCCTAGACTGCTTTTGTCCCATGCCTCGGGACTGCGGGACTGGGAAGCGTTTTATTGCAGGCTGAATGAGGTGCCCCGTGAGCAGAGAAAACAGCGGGTGAGGGAGTGGATCGTGGACTCTCCCCTGGTTTTTTCACCGGGAAGCAGAGCGCTTTACAGTGATCTTGGCTTCATGCTGCTCGAGTGGATTATTGAGCAGAAGACAGGGCGGGATCTGGATCAATTCCTGCGCGAGGAATTGTACGGCCCCCTTGGGCTCGGTCTGTTCTTCTGTGATTTGAGCAGCCCGGTTCATCTTGATAAGACGGCGTTTGCCGCAACCGAGTTCTGCCCCTGGCGAAAGCGGATCCTTCTGGGCGAGGTGCATGATGAAAACGCCTGTGCCGTGGGAGGATATGCGGGCCATGCCGGGTTGTTCGGCACCGCAGCGGATGTGGGCAATATCGGGGGCTTCCTGCTTCGCTGCTATAATGGTTCGCAAGGGGAAATGCTGCGTCCCGATACTGTTCAAACCTTTTTTTCACGGCAACGAAACCCGGAAGATACCACCTGGGCACTGGGTTGGGATACCCCTTCCCGATCCGGATCGAGCGCCGGGAGCTTTTTTTCGGAAAAGAGTGTGGGGCACCTGGGGTTTACCGGCACGTCCCTCTGGATGGACCTGGAAAAACAGGTGATGGTTATTCTGCTCACGAATCGCATCCATCCGTCACGGGAAAATGAAAAAATCAAGGTCTTCAGACCCAGGTTGCATGACCTGGTCATGGAGATGCTCGGTTTTGGAGAACCAGGAGGAGGCAATGGCTGAGATCAGAAGCACCCTTGATATTATCATGGAAAAGACTAGGGGATTGACCATGACCGAAGAGGAAAAGACGGTCATGCGTGACAGGGAATTGGAAGGAAAGACCCGTGGGCTTGTGCAAAAATACCTGGATGGTGCCATCCCCATGGCAACATTCAGGAAGGAATGGGATCAGTGGGGCAAAGACCAGGAGAAGGCCCTCCCCATCTTGACGCGAATGTGCATCGAAAACGTGGAGCCTGAGGAAGAAAATGCCCGTCTCTTTGAACTCCTTCAAGAGGTGGCCGGGGTGGACACGGGACTCCTCAATCGTGTGCTTGACAGGAGCAGGGAGGATCTAGAAACAAAACGTTTGGAATCGCGCGAAAGAATCCGTAAGGCATTAGCTGCATCAGGGATCACCGGGTCAGCGATTTTTCCAAATCTTGAGGCGGACCCGGAGTGGAAAGAGACAGTTTCCGAAACCAGGCAGAAGCTCCGTGCGGAATTGCGCTCCTGTTGTAGCGTAAAATAGGTCAGTGCCGGTCCTGAGGGGCTTGATGTCCGGGCTCTTTGGCGATCATGAGAACCTTTTTCACCACTTCTCCGGGCGTCTTTCCCAAGACGCGTATCACGGGTTCCTTTCCCACCTCTCCCCGGTCATAGATCACATCGGGTATCTGACCGAAATTCCTTATGGCACGCTGGGTACCCCATTCCAGCGTGGATCCTTCCCGCGCTTTCACCTCTTGAGGTTCCTCACTCCGATCAAATGATGCAACCTGGAGCCCCAGGTCACGGCAGACCTTCACCAGTTGTTCAGAATAGCGGATATCCATGGCGGAACGCGACTGAGGATCATATTTCATGGCGGCGAGGATCACCTTGGCAATGTGGTGTGACGCGCCGAAAGCGGGATCGCGGCATATCACCGGCCATTCTTCCACCTGGGAGATGCGGCCCGGTATGGCGGCGACCTCATCAGGTCCGAGAGCCCCCGGCAGGGCAAAGCCCAGGTTGGACCTGATTTCAGGAATCAGAGCACCAACAGGCGTATGAACAATCTTTTCAACTGCCTGCTTCAATTGGCGGAGCACCTCTTCCCGTTCCCTGAAACGAAGCACGTGCGCATAATGATTCGTGGGACCATGGCCGGCGCCGAAATCAAGTCCCAGGGCGATGGCCCGGGTGATGAATGCCTTTGCCCTGTCTGTGGCTTCCGATACGGTGGACCCCTGGGCCAGAAAGGTGGTGAGGGCGGCTGAAAAAGTGCATCCGGTTCCGTGGGTATTACGGTTGCCCAATCGTGGTGCGTCAAAGGTGAGAAAATCTTTTCCGTCGAAAAGGATATCCACGGCGTTGCCTTCGAGGTGTCCGCCCTTGACCAGGACGTGCCGGGGACCGAGTTGGTGGATTTTTTTTGCGGCTTCTTTCATGGCCTCAAGGTTTTCTACCGGGAACCCGCAAAGCTCCGATGCCTCGGGCAGGTTGGGGGTCACCACATGAGCCAGGGGAAGGAGCACCTCCTTGATGGTGGTCCTGGCCTCTTCGGAGAGAAGCACGTCACCACTCTTGGCCACCATGACAGGATCGACAACCAGGATCTGGATGTG
>JAFDGR010000179.1 GCA_019309145.1 Deltaproteobacteria bacterium
CCCAGATTGAGCCCCACATTAAATCCTTCCGGGTTCATGAGCTCTTTCAGGGCGCTGATGGATGTGCGGACCATTCCGAGCAGGTCAAGCATCTCATCCTCTGTAAGGGATTCCAGCGTACCCACGTGCCGCACCGGTGCCACCAGCAGATGCCCGTTATTATAAGGATACCGGTTCATCATGACCATACTCAGGATGCCGACAAAAAGGATAAGGCGCTCCTCGTCCTGGTTCCGATCATCACCGGGACAAAATATGCACGGTCCTTGCTTTTGGTTTGAGAGGATATATTCCATGCGCCACGGCGCCCATATGACTTTCATGACCTCTCCCTCAATCCCTCCATCAATCAGCTTGTAGCCTTCATATCCCCCTAAAAAGCTACAACGGAATAATATGCCCGGTAATGCTCTCCCCCAGCTCCAGGATACCGATGCTGTGAATACCTGAAGATGCATATCCTGTTGCAGTACCTGGATTAAAATAAAGCACACCGTTTCTCAGGTGATTGGCAGCGATATGCGAATGGCCGTAAACAACTACGTCCACATCATTGAATTCATTCGCAATACGATCCTCAAGGCCTGCCGAGGGCCCCCACCCGTGGATGAGACCGATCCGGTAAGGCCCGGCTTCCACCACAGTCTTAGCCGGCAAGCGCCTCTGTACCTCAAAGGGATCCATATTCCCGTAAACCGCGTAGACTGTCCGGTCTCCCAGGAAATCAATGACTTCTTCGGACACGATATCTCCCGCGTGGAGAATCAAGTCCTTGTCCGCGAGATATTTCTTGAAAATATCTTCAAATGCTCCTGATACCCGGTGAAGATGCGTATCTGAAATAACTCCTATCTTCATTTCTTCATTCTTCTCTCAACCAAAGTGATGCAGTGTCACAACGTTTATTATCATTGATCCCCGGTTTGGCCCGTTGACCCGTTTTCTCTTTCGTGGGAGTCGAGCAGAAGTAAAAATTGAGTATACCAATACAAAGAAAAAAGACAACCCATAATTGGGAGCATGGAAAAAAGGGGTGCCGGAAGGCTCGAATTAAGCGGAGAGGGAAGCTTTTTTCTCTCCCATCACTTTCTCAATCTCAGCAGGGGGGCCGAAATAAATGCAGTGGGCGAGGCACACATTATCCGCACAGGCGGGCAGGAGTCCTTTGTCTACCCGGTGAGAGCACAGGTTGCATTTCTGTGCCACGCCTTGTTCATTGTCCAAGGAGATGGCATCATAAGGGCATGCATCAATGCAGAGCCCGCATCCCACGCACGCTTTCTCGTCCAGGATAACGATGCCATCCTCCCTTTTCACCATTGCCTCTTCAGGACAGGCCTCCACGCAGTCCGGTTCATCACAATGCCGACAGGTATGCACCCGGTACACAAAATCCAGTTTTTCGCCCACCATCCTGGGGCCATCCTCGGAAACATGGATCAGCTTGATTCCCTCAGGAGAGCGGTTTTCCTGCTTGCAGGCAACCTCGCAGGCTTTGCATCCCCAGCAGGACTCGTGGTCTATGATCAGTGCATATGATCGGTTCATTCCCATTTCCTTCATGAGCGATCCTCCGGGGAGATCCTGCAAAGGAGTGTCCTCACATGGGTCGCGCCCATGGCAGGATCACAGGCTTTGTAGGCATTGTCCGTCAGCATATTAATGTTGGATTCATCCCAGCCGTGGCCCGGATCCTCCTTTTCCGGAAACCACCAACCATGTTCCGCGGAAACGATTCTCGGATCCATGCCCGCAAAGAACTTGGCCCGCTGCCTGACCCGGCCGCGGGGAGATTCAATGGTAACCCAGTCGCCCTCCTGAATGCCCTCTTTCATGGCGGTGTCCGGGTGAATTTCCACGACCGGGTCCCGGTGAAGCTCTCTCAACCAGGGCACCTGGCGGTTTTCCGTGTGAAAAAAGCCCGGCAACCGTCTCCCCGTGATCAGGATATAGGGAAATTTCCGGTAAAGCTCCGGCGTACTATACGGGCTTTCCGGAGGTTCCCGGTACTGGGGAAGAGGATCGTATCCCATACTCTCCAGGACTGTTGAATAGATTTCGAATTTCCGGGTCGGCGTGGAAAACCCCCTGGTTTCATACTTCTGGTAGAGCAAATCCCCGCGGATATAGTCCATCTTTTTGAAATCCTGCCAGGTAATCCCGATTGGCTCCAGGATCCAGTCCAGGGCCTGCTCAAAATTGTCCCACCAGTGTTCCCCCTGCCCTACCCGGTGCCCCAGATCATTCAGCATCTCATGATCGGAACGGCATTCTCCCACCTGGATGACTTTCCTCCGGGGCAGGATGTAGCCGTGCCGTTTCCAGAAGTCTCCAATATAATCCATCTCGAGCCAGGTGGCGGCGGGGAGAACGATATCGGCCATTTCAGCAGTCGGGGTCATAAAGAAGTCGGAGACCACCATGAATTCCACTTTTTCCAGGGCCCGGTAAACCTCTGCGGCATTGCCCCTGGTCATGAGGGGATTGGAGCTGATAAAAAAGAGCGTCTTTACCGGGTACGGCTTTTCTTCCAGGATGGCGTCCCAGACGCATTTCGGGTTAATGATCGCGAAATTGCCTGCCAGGCGAAACCGGTCACCGCCCAGACGTTTTTCCCGTTGGGTGTCCGGGAGCATCCGGTGTGCCCCGAAGTGTCCGACGTTTCTGATCCCGGGAGGTTTGAACAGGACCTGTCCCCCGGGTACATCAATGTTGCCGGTGATTCCCATGAGGAACATCAGGAGACGATCATTGTCCGCGCAGTTGACCTGTTGTTCAATGGCCACGCCCCATTGTATGGCAGCCGGTTTGGTCGTAGCGAAGAGCCTGGCCGCGTCCCTGATCTTTTGCGCAGGGACCCAGGTTACTTCTTCCACCCTATCCAGGGGATACTCCTCCACCCTTTGCACAAAAGGCTCCCACCCATGGACATGGTTTTCCACAAAATCCTTTTCATACAGCTCTTCTTCAATAATCACATGGAGCATGCCAAGGGCAAGCGCGGCATCCGTCCCTGGGCGAAGCGGGAGCCAAACGTCGGCCCGGGCCGCGATCCTGGTAAGCCTCGGGTCAACAGCGATCAGTTTTGCCCCGGCATCCAGAGCCCTTGAAAAAGGTTCTCCTTTGTAGCAGTCCGGGTTGCTGATCACCACATTGTTGCCCCAGACCATGATACACCGGGGATGGTTTTCATAATCAACAATGGGGTTTGTGCCGCAGGTAAGGATACTGGTTGCGATGCGGGGGCCGTAACAGAAATGGCCTGCGGTGAGCACATTCGGTGTGCCGAAAAGGTTGGCAAACCGGTAGATCACCGCCTCGTTCTCCCTCCCCGTGCCGTATCCCAAGACAACCGATTCCGCCCCGAACGTATCTCTGTACTGCAGAAGCCTTTCCGCGATGGTATCCAGGGCCTCATCCCAGGAGATACGTTCCCACCTGCCGCTCCCTTTCGGTCCCAGCCGCTTGACCGGGTAGGTGAGCCGGTCAGGGTGGTAGGCAAGCTGGGCCGAGGCCAGGCCCTTGCTGCAAAGAGTCCCGTGATTAATAGGGCAGTCTGGGTCTCCGGCAATCTTTTCCACCTTTCCATTTTTCGTATACACCAGGACACCGCAACCGCCGTGGCACATGCGGCAATGGCTTTTCACCACAGCATCATACCCATAGACCTCCATTTCTCTTTCAACATTGGAGTATTGAAATTCAACCATGCTCTTTCTTCTCCTCCCTCAAGCAAGAGGCAAACATTTCAGACCACCCGTTCTCAAATGCCTCTTTCATGTTGTCCAGCAAGGCCTCCATCAGCCAGTACGTGTCCTGGATCTCCCTCGTCTCCCTGAGCACCTTCTCCTTTCCGCTCACGAACAGATCAGGGACCCATTCGTCTCCTTCCTCATGAGAAAAGTATCTCACCATTTCCCTGGTATATTCAGGATGAAATTGCAACCCTGCCACGGGATCATCTTTGTGAATGAATGCCTGGTTTAAAGTGGGTTTACTGGAGGCAAGCCTGATGCACTCCTGGGGAAGCGAAAAATGATCACTGTGCCAGTGAAACGTAGTGAATCTGTCCGGGATATTTCTGAAAAGGAATGATTTTTTTCCTTCCGAGGTCAATTGGACCTCATGCCAGCCGATTTCCTTCTGACTGTTGGGAAAGACCCCAGCGCCCAGCACCTCTGCGATGAGTTGCGCTCCAAAACAGATTCCCAAGGTTGGTTTTCCCCGCTCCAAGACCTTGCGAATGAATGCCTTCTCTTGCACAAGCCATGGATATGCCTCCTCCTCCCAGACATGCTGCGACCCGCCCATTACCAGTAACCAGTCCAGGAATTCTACTGAAGGAAGCTTTTCCTTCTTGCAGACATAGATCTGGTGAACCTCATGGCCTCTTTTTTCAGCCCAAATGGTAATGTTGGTCCGGGAAAAATCATACGGATCGTGTTCTAACAAAAAGACTCTCATCGCAGAACTTTACCTGACGGCGGTGCCATGTTTCTTCTGCCAGTCCGGACCAAACTTCTCTTCAAAATAGTCGGCCATCCTGTTAAACCATCGAGACCATGTACTCTGGCCCTTTTCCTGTGCATCAAGTATGTCATTCAAATAGACCGCTATATCGGATACCTTTTCCTTGGGAACAAAAAAGGCTGCGCCTTCCTTTTGAGACTTCTCCACGTTTTCAGGGCTCATGGCATTTGCCGTCAACATCACCGCTGTTATTTCTCTTGCAGTGGCGACCTCCAGCAGGTCATAACCCCGAACTCCCATGATATCCAAGATGACAATGTCAAATGACTCCCTTTCCAGGAGATCTTTGGCCGACTCAAAATCCAGTGCTTTTGTAACACGGCACATGGAGAGTAATTCTTTCACCGTATCCAGAATATCCGGCTCATCATCCACGACGAGTATTTTCTTTCCCTCTAATAGATTCCTCTTTGTCATACCAACTCCCTCCGACATGCAAACACACACTTGGCTTTTATTGGGATGCGCACATTCTGGCCCCTAACACCCGCTTTCAAGATACTAACGGAAATATTGATGAGTATATAAAAAAACCATCATCGCCCCCAAGAGGGCTCGCCTGGAGCTGCAAGATAATAAACTATGGTTTTTGTTTCTTTTGATTCCACCCATTCCAGAGTGTCTTTATATCTTCCCACTTCTCTTCCTCAGGTGAGGAGGTGCCCGATTGATAGTAGGCTCCCCGAAATTCAGTGGCAGGTTCCATAAAGGAACCCCGTTCAATCAAACGCTGGATATTTTCTCTATAAATTTCATCGACCTTTTCATGGTGCAGCGGATCCTGTTCCATCCACAGATTTTTGGGATGAATCGGTTGTTCATACATTTTCCGAAAAAGCTCCGTTCTCAAATCCTTCATCCAATTGCTGTTCAAATTCATGACCCTGAACTGTCGCAATGCTTCTATGTCAATGACGGCCGCTACCATGGTATTATGTCCGGACGCGGAATATGACATGATATTACCATAATAGTCAACAATATGGGAGTTTCCCCCGGCAATATCGATCGGATGCTTCATCCTGGGGTGCAAATATACAGGGCCGACATTCGGACAAATCATATACACACTGTTGAACTGTGCGTGGCCCCGGTTTTGGATCATCCAGCCACCCCCGCCCGGATATGAGTTGCCAGTCATGGGCATTGCTTCGCTGGGTCGATAAACAACCTCAGCTCCATTGAACGAAAGAGCGCGCACGGCTTCTGGGTATTCGCCATCGCTGCAGCAGATAGTACCGATGTTACCGATATCATCAGTTTTCATTACCGGATAAAAAGCTTCGATGCCATCGCCGAAAATTTCAACCCATCGATCATAAACATCGTGCGGAGTACAGGAGCGCTCCCGGCACCACACGTGATTCTTGGCAGCTTTATGTGCAATTTCGCCTGCGGGTGAAATCACAAACAGGGTGTTGAAATAGCGATCCGACATCACCTCAGGCCACCGGGCCTTACACTGAGCAACAATGTAAGTATCGTAAAGCTTGGCCAACTTGCCAAGAAATTCCGTTTCTTCACCTGGGATATCAATAAACAACTCCTTTGCCGCCAGAGTATGGGATAAATCAAAGGCCTCATCGGTAAAGCCTGTCAGCGCCCCCTCGGCTAGGGCGATCAATTTCACGGGCATATTGAGGTTGACCATGGACACAGCAGCATGAATGTTTTCCTCGATGGTTTCCAGATTAATCTTAATGTGTTTTCGCTCTGCAATGCCATAAACAACAGTGGATAGTCCCACGGCCATGTAGGGAGCTATGGGTTTGCTCTTTTTTGTGGACATATAAATTCCTTTCTCATGCAGAAATACAGATTTTCTTTTTATCCTCCCACATCGATTATGCCCTGTTTGATATTCGACATTCTATGAAATAGTCGCCTTATACACTGGCGATGTTCCCTTGTGAGAAGAAAATACGCTGCTGATTCATCGGCCCTTCGCCATAATTCCCCCGTCCACGATTAATTCTGTTCCTGTAATGTAGGCCGACTCGTCCGAAGCCAGGAACAAACCGCAGCAGGCGATGTCCTCGGCGGTGGCAAGGCGCCCTAGCGGTACCCACTCGCTGATTGCCTGTCTGGTTTCATCATCCCATTCTTTTTGCATGGGAGTATCAACCGGACCAGGATGGATGATATTCGCCCGGACTCTGTCTTTGGCATACACCACGGCCAATGATCGGGTCAAGGAAGCCAAAGCTCCTTTGCTCGCGGTGTAAGCATCCTGAGCAACAGTAAAGCCCATGAGGGCCGTGCCGGATCCGATGTTGACAATGGCCCCGCCGCCCTGTTTGATCAATTCGCGAATACCGTACTTGCAAACCCAAACAGTTCCCTTGAGATTGATTGCCATAACTTTATCCCAAGTCGCCTCATCTGTGCGGGTGACTTCAAAGTCTTTATCGCGCCATAAAACACCCGCATTGTTGAAAAGAATATTGAGTTTGCCGAAGGCTTTCACTCCCGTTTCAATCGCTTTTTTAACTTCCTGCTCATCGGCCACATCGCAGTTGACAAAAATGGCTTTACCACCTCGTTTCTTGACTAAATGGACGGTCTCCTCACCGGCCTCCGAATTGATATCCACAGCGACAATCCGAGCTCCCTCATAAGCAAAGAGCAAGCAGGTAGCCCGCCCCACACCCATGCCCGCGCCAGTGATAAAAGCAACTTTGCCGTCAAGCCTCATGCATTATTCCCCGTCAAACATCATTCTTGCCATTCATGGCTTGGCTGTAACTCAACCAGGGGTTTACTTTTTTGCTCCGCCAGCCTGTTCCATATATGATATTATCAAGATGTGGAAAGAGCGTTCGGGCAACCGGTGACCGGGCTACAAACCAGCGGATCAATTGA
>JAFDGR010000180.1 GCA_019309145.1 Deltaproteobacteria bacterium
TCCTGGAACCGGAAACCTTGAGAAATGAGATCATGGCAGAGGCAAGAGCGCTCTTGGGGAAATACGGGAAAGAGCTGAAACAGGAGGAGATGGCCCATGACGGGTTAACGTAGAATGACGGGACGTTGTTCACTTTTTACACAAACTATCATATGGATGCTGTATTTGGGTTTATTCGGAACGGGGCTCAATATCCCGCTGGTTGCGGCGGGGGGAGTTCATTCCCCTCATATTATGTTATGCGCTTCCAGAAAGGAGAGGATCTCGCGTGCGCATTCATCCGGCCTCTCCATGGGCACAAAGTGCCCGGTGCCCTCAAAACCCTTTACGGTGGCTGCAGGCAGCAGAGATTTGAAGCGCCGCACTGCAGGTTCCAGAAAGGTGTCTGATTCAGCTCCGTATAGTACAAGGGTGGGGACCTTTATCTGGGGGACATATCGCCAGATAATGTGCGGGCACACGGCAAAACAGCGGGACTCCCACGCCGGGTCGCAGCAAAGTCGAATGGTCCCGTGTCCCGTATCCTCGGTTCCGCCTTTTATGTAGCCTTCAAGGAAGCCTTCTTTCCAAGAGCTGAATGAGTGCTTTGATTTGTAAACGTGGAGGATGGTCTCCCGATCCGGCCACTCCCTCCGCCGGCGTGCGGCGCGGTGGGCAATGGGGACAAACCCGGCGAGCCCCGTCTTTTTCGCCAGGTACCACCACCACATCCAGGAAAGGGGCAGAATAGTGGGATCCAGCAGGATCAGGGCACGGATGAGATCGGGTCGTTTGATTGCAAGAAGGAGGCTCGCCACTCCTCCCCTTGAGTGCCCCATGGCAATAACAGGTTCACCCAGTTGCCCGAAAAATCTCTCCTGGTCCTCTACGAACACATCCCAGCCCTTCAGCCTGCGGGGATCGGCCGGGACTCGAGTCCTGCCGTGTCCCCTGTCGTCCATACCCAGCATCCTGATACGGGAGTTCAGTCTCTGCGCAAAAGGCGTATAAAGATCGGCGCAGAATCCTGTTGCATGGGCTATATGCGCCGGGGGTCCGGCGCCTCCCCAGTCTATATAGTTGAATGCACCCTCTGGTGTCTTGAACATTCGTTCTCTTCCCGTATGCAAACTTCTCCCTCCCCATTTGGTTGGAAAATGATGATACCTAAAACCTGCATAAACTGTTTTCAAAAAGGAAGGTATGATTTTAATATCAGCGAGTTATGGGGACATTGTGCTTGCATGACACGCATCAATTCGAATGCGGCCATAAAGTCCTCGGTTTTTGAAAACAGTTTCCCCTCCGGGAGCGCCGATTTTACCGAATCTGCGGCGTTGGCAAGGACTTGAAGTATCGTAGTACGTCTGCGCCCTTGCCGCCTTGCATCTTCGGTAAACTCGACGCTTGCAGGATTTAGGTGATAACTTAGACTTTTATTGTTTCCGTGTCAGCCCTTATTTTCAGCGCGGCCTTTCATCGAATATGGAAAAGCGGCTCGCTTCTCCTGGGAGTTTTGTAACAGGAGTTGGAGAAAGTGAAAAAGATATACTTGACACATCCGAAATAAGAATTATTTTGCGGGTAACAGGCGAGCGGCCTGACGAGATATTCCATCATACCCCTTGTCCAGGGTGGCTTTACGGAGTCACCCTTTTTTGTCTCCAGTCCTTGGTACAGGTCGCACTGTGCGACCACCTCGTCCTTGCCGGCTTTGTCCTTGACTGCCAGGCGGAAAATCACTACAGTTTTGCTTAAACAAGAAATATCCTATCAAATATCGTCTTCTCAACAAAGTAGTTGAGGAGAAAAAGTCAACTTCGCCTTATCCGAAATAACAGGGCACATGTAACATCAATCTTCTCAAAACAAGCCATTGATTCTCAGGGGGGATAAGATGAAAAGGATGATGAGCACACCGTTCCCTGGATCCTCGATGGGCCGGCAATGGCCGGACGGCCGGAGGTTTTGTCTTCTGGCGTTGTTCCTGGCTGTCGTCCTGGCCTTCCTTCCCGCAAGCGCTCTGGCAGGCCGTTCGTTCAAGGATCAGATGGATGTATCCATTATCCTGAAAAGCAACTGGGATCACGGATATCCGGAGAGCAACGTGAGAGATGTTGGTTCCTATGTCGTTCATGTTTCCGGCCAGGTGAAACTGGCTGAAAAAGAAGGCGACTTCTTGAGATACGTTGCCAAAAACCTGAATGCCTCTTACCAGCTTGAAGGGAGGGGCATCATGATGAACCCGGATGACAAATGTTATGGAAAGACCATTTCAAAAATGGAAGCTTCGGGCTCTGTCCCGGTGACCGGCGATGGATTTTTTCTTGATGTCAAGCTTGGAGAACTGGGAACGTTTGCGCTGCTCCAGTGCCAGGGAAAGATCACGCCGCAGGCTGTTCAAAACCTGGAGAAAATGCCTCCCAGTGACAATTACAGCGCGATGCTTCTGGTGCCCGTGAAAATAACCTACAGGTCCACATCTGGCAACGGTTGTGAATTGACGAATGTGAAAACCGGCGAGGGGGGCTTTAGCCTTTCCATAGGATTTAGAGAACTCAAACCCTGGGGGATGTCCGGGTCGTATGAATGGGGGGGTGAAGGGGGCGCACTGGCGTTAGGCGTTATGGATTGCCCGGGTAATGTTCGGTATCAGCCGGAAGCCGGGGACGGGTCCCCTCACTATCACGTATCATGGGTTTTCGGAGAAGCGAAACCCATTGTTCGAATTTATTGGAAAGGGAAGGATATTACGGATACAGAGTCAGAGGAGACAATCGTCGGCAAAAGAGTAAAACTGAAGGCAAGGGTTTTCCCTGCAGGATACGGCCGCCCTACTGGAAAGTGGGAAATCGGCGGGAAGATTGTTTCCGGGTGGGAGGCGGATGAAAAACATGCTGAGACAAAGCCCTTCAGGGATTATGACAAACCTGAAATTGAGTTTTTCTGGATAGACGGCACGTTTGGCGGGGAACCGAAGAAGGTAAAGTATGCAGGCAAGGTGAATGGAAAGGAGATTGAAGCAAAGGCTACCATCCAGGTATTCAAGCCGAAGATAAAATCGGAAAAAGCAGTTCCGGCAAAGATGGTGACGGTCGGGGGGATGATCAATAAAGAAGGACAGGTCCCGCAATGTCATCTTTACCCGGGAAACGTCAATATCGGCACATGGCCTCCGGTGGCGTCTCCTCCCGGGATGTATATCTCCCATGAAATTGAAATGCCGCCAACAGATGAACAACCTCCACATCTCCTGCAATACGTTCAACTGGTCAAAGAAGATGTTCTCGAAAATCTGAACGGTGAATACTGGCGAAGGTTCAACAGCGAGTGGTGCCACGACGAGCGATATCCTTATGGAGGAAAACGAACTGCTTTCAAGATTGCAATGGATGATACCCCGGGTTCTGATTTAGGACAGCTGACAAAAGAGCTGCATGAACAGAACAAATTCAGGACGTACCTCATGTTTATCCCTTCCTCGAATCCCTCCGACAAAAACGCTCTATGGGTGCCTCTCCGTCTCGTAGAATGGGAATGGGCGGCAGGTGTCAAAAAGGGGAAAGACCTGCCCCTTGATGCACCCTGCAGCAAAGAAACATACCGGCCGCTTTATGAAGTCCCTCCGATTGTGAAAAACAAAAAAAGCGCTCCTGCTCATCCTGAATGGTCCTGTAATATCAAGGATAATAAAAGGATGAAGATTGGCGTCGAAGGGTATAATGAAAAGCAGTGGAACAAATTAAAGGCCGAAAGGGAACATTTCTGAAAATCTGCATCCTTGGGGGCTCTTTCAGCGAAACGACGAAAGAGAGCGCATAATACGTAAATCTGTCTTACCCGATGGAGGACAATGGTATGTTTAATTTCGCATTTTCAGAGAAGAGGAAACTCCTTCAAGAGATGGCGGCAAAGTTCGCCCAAAAGGAAATCCTCCCGGTTCGCGACCAATTCGAGGCGGACTATGCGAAAGGGAAACTGGTTGACCGGATTCTCCTGGAAGCTGCCAGGATCGGCCTTCTTGGTTTTCCCATCGAGGAAAAATACGGTGGGTCCAATGGGAACAACATCGATACCATGGTGGTCCTGGAAGAGTTGGCCGCGGTTGATGGCGGGATGGCGACCGTCATAGGGGATACCTGGTTTGCAATGACCCCCATCATCATCGGGGCCAATGCGGAACAGAGGGAGCGATTCCTCAGGCCCCTTGCATCGCGCGAGGAGGCCAATGTGGGAGGTATATGCATGACAGAACCGCCATCCGGGGCGGACATCGAAGACCCCCGCATGGAACTTCGCACCTGCCATACCATGGTCACGGAGGCCGGTGATGATCTGATCATCAACGGCACAAAGATATGGCCCAGCAATGCGGGGATCGCGTATCTCTATGTGGTTGTGGGCACGATTGATCCCGGCCTTGGCGAAGACGGCTCCTGCCTTGTGGTGGTGGAAAAGGACCGGGAGGGCCTTTCCTTTGGCAAGCCCGAGCCCAAGATGGGGATGCATGCCGACAGGAATTCCGAGGTGATCTTCGATAATGTCCGCGTGCCGCGTGAAAATCTCCTGGGGAAAATCGGCGATGGGGCTAAAATACTGCACCGAACCCTGACCTACAATCGGCTTGGCGGGGGAATGATCTCCGTGGGCATTGCCCGGGGGGCCTTTGAATACGCCCTCGGCTATTGCAAGAAACGCGTCGTGGGTGGGAAGCCCTTGATCGAGCATAGCCTGATTTCAGCCATGTTTGCTGATATGGCCACCAGCATAGACGCGGCACGACTCCTGGTTTACCGTTCTGCCTGGTCCAATACCCAGCATCATCCGCACAGAGAGCGCTTTTCAAATATGGCCAAAGTCTTTGCCACCAACACGGCCATGGAGGTGACCACCCAATGCGTGCAGGTCATGGGTTCCTATGGCTACTCAAAGGAATACCCGGTTGAAAAATACATGCGGGATGCCAAAATAGTTCAGATTTTTCTTGGCCCCAATGAGCTGCTTTCCCAGCTTATTGGCGCCAGCCTGTGAGGAAAGGACATGCCTTCTCCTGGATATATGGGTACCATTCTCTCTGTTGACCTTACCACCGAGGAGTTTGAGGTAGAAGAGCTGGACATGGACGCTGCCAGGACTTTCCTCGGCGGCCTTGGCCTGAATGCCTGGCTCATGGAACAGAAGTATACAAGAGGTACCGACCCCCTGGCCCCCGATAATCCCATCATCATCGGCGCAGGCCCGCTCATAGGCACGGGCACCCCTGGCGCTGCCAAAACCATCGCCACCACCCGGTTTCCCCTCAATGGGACCATATCCGAATCAGTAGGTTCCATGCGTTTTGCCCGGAACATGAAAGGGGCAGGGTTTGATCACCTGGTTATTACGGGAAAGGCCAGGAGACCCACGGTCCTGGTACTTGACCATGGAGAAGTCTCGTTTATGGATGCGGGAGACCTGTGGGGGCTGGATATTTTTGAGACAACTGACGCGCTGAAGCGATCCCGGGGAGGAGCAAAAGCAAGCGTTATTGCCATCGGTCCTGCAGGAGAGAACAGGGTGGTTTTTTCCCTGGCGATCATTGATAAGGCCTCCACCCTGGGACGCGGGGGCCTGGGCGCGGTCCTGGGTTCAAAAAACCTTAAGGCCATAGTGGCCCTGGGTAATGCCCGGCCGGGAGTGCATAACCAGCAGGAATGCAAGAAACTGCTCGCAGGAATCCACGAACGGCTCAA
Organism: Deltaproteobacteria bacterium; assembly: GCA_019309145.1. Classification (GTDB taxonomy): domain Bacteria; phylum Desulfobacterota; class DSM-4660; order Desulfatiglandales; family Desulfatiglandaceae; genus B46-G9. The sequence continues at coordinate 5,712 of JAFDGR010000180.1, forward strand.
AAGGTTCAGGAATCATCCACGGGTGCTCGAACTCGGCATTATGGAGAACTGGGATAATTATGTTCAACAACTGTCCGCCTGTAACAATTTCAGCCGGGTCTTCTCCCGGCAAAAAGCCGATGAACTCTATGGCCCTGCAGTCTATCAGGGCCTCAAGGTAAAACGCCTCGGCTGTCCTTCCTGCTTTACCCCCGATAAAGACCATTTGGAAGTGCTGAGTGGCCCCTTCAAAGGATTTCATACAACCACGACCTCCTATTTTAACAGCTATTCTCTTGGCCATCTCTTTGACCTCAATACAGCCGCGGACAAGACAGCCGCTCTCCGCATGACCGATACCCTGGATCGATTGGGCCTGGATATGTTCACCTTTGGCACCATGCTGGACTTTCTCATGACGCACCATGAAGAAGGGAACCTGGACCCGGCCCGATTCGATCTCCCCCTGAAACGGGATATGCAGACATTGGACAAATGGGCACGTGCCATTTCCGAGAAAAAGGGGAGTGCCGAGATACTCGCTGATGGGTGGACGGCACTTGTTCAAAACCTCGGGGAGGCATATGAACCCCATGCACCCATAATCAGGGGCTGTGATATCATCTGGGATCCGCGCCCTGTGGGGCTCGGGACCATGGAATTCGAACAGATCGTTTCACTCAAGGGTCCTCGATCAGCCAGTGGAGGATCGCCTACCTATGTCCCTGGACAGCCTGAGGAAAATATTCCCCTGTTTCGGCGCCACCTGGATAGGATGGGGGCTGATGAAAAGGCTGTTGAAAGGGTTATGGACTCGCCTCTCGGATTCAACGTCGGACGAATGACCCGGTACTCCGAGGACTGGTACACGATACTCAGCAGCCTCGGCATCTGTAACCGCCACTTCAATAATCGATTTTACAGTCTTGCACTCTGCAAGGAATTGTTTGTCGCTGTCACAGGTTTTGATGTGGGCGAGGACCACTTGAGACAATCTGCGGCCCTGACCTGGAACATCCTCAAGGGGCTGAATACCAGAGAAGGCTTCGGCCTGAACCATGACACACCACCCGAAATCTGGTTCAGACCGATGAAAGGGAGCGATGGTCAACCTCTGATCATTCGGGATTACTTTGGAAAGAAAGAACTTGATCGGGAAGACATCGCAAGGCTGATCGAGGATTACTATGATGAGAGAGGTATATGAAATGAGGAACAAATTAATGTCTCTGATTGACAGGTCCCGTCTTGTTTCGATTGTCCAAGACCTAGTGAGGATACCATGTCGAACTCACGCGCCTTTACGAATCAGCGGAAATTCCATCGTCTTTGCCCGAAGTAGGACTGCTCTGCGAAGCAGTTGAAGCTGTTACCGGGAAAAAGGCGGAAGTGTGGGGGACTCCCTATTCAACAGACGTTCGGAATTTTATCAATGATGCAGCTCTACCAGCAGTCAACTTCGGCCCGGGGGAAATAGATCAAGCGCATACTTTCAATGAATCTATTCGCGTTGACGATTTATTCAGTGGCGTTCAAGTGATTTTAGGTGTTGCAAGCAAACTGATTTTGTCGGAATGATTGGCTCCGTTGAGAGGAAGGGCAAAAGGACACGCCGGCCTCCGCTACAAACCCCGGGATTCAGTTTGTACCTTTTCTGTATCTATTCAGAGGAG
>JAFDGR010000181.1 GCA_019309145.1 Deltaproteobacteria bacterium
GCTTGGCTTGTCCGTTTTCCCAGCGATTGACCGTGGCATAGCTCACCCCCAGTTCCCGGGCCAGATCCTCCTGGCTGATTGAAAGCTGCCGACGAACCTCCTTAACCAATGATGGGTAATCCGGTTGAATATATTTCATCGATGTATGGACCTTCCGTTATCCAAATAGCCATTATTTACAATAAACATTATTACAAATGTTATATCATCCGGAAATATTAATGCAAGCAAATAGTAGCTGATGCCCACCCACTTGCAATCGGCCTGTTAACCAAGGAATTCTGAAAAACGGAGAATCGGAGAATTCCGCGTTCGTTTCGGGGTCCAAAGGCGAATTTGGGGTTAAATATTCAGCGCTGGACATGAAGAAGACGGTTTGACGGAGAATGGAGAATGCAGCCGGAAATGTCGCCGTGCCCGTAAGTCTTTGAATCCACAAGGGATAAAAAAGAAAACCCCGCATCGGCGATGCGGGGCTCTATCTGTTAAACAACCGGTTAGGAAAGCGGTTGCATTCGTTGTTGGCTCCCCGGGACAGACTCCCTTCGGCTACGCTCAGGGTAAACTCACTTTGCTGATAAGGGCCAGTTTCTTTTCTTTCCGCCATCCTTTGATTTGTTTTTCGCGTTTCGCTGCTTGGAAGCGATCGAGGTGTGATAACGTGTCACATCTTGATCAAAAAGAGCCCAACCGGTTGTGATTGGGCTCTAATATATGTTGGCTCCCCGGGACAGACTCGAACTGCCGACCAAGTGGTTAACAGCCACCCGCTCTACCAACTGAGCTACCGGGGAACAATTATTCCTGAGTATGAAATTTAGCAGGAACAAAAATAATGGTCAATGAAATTTTGAGCCCAATGACTATTCTTGCCGGGCAGCAACCATTACTGGCAATTCGCTGCCCCGGCATACCCGAATTTTATACTGCCGAAATAGACACAGCCGTTTCCACAGCTGCGGTATTTGTAGTTCGTTGCCTCGCCGTTTGCACTAACCATTGTAATGGTCCCCGCCTGTGTAGTGCCCTGGATACGCCACGTACCTCCGCCGCTTCCCTGACCGGCGGACCCCCAGGCATTACTGGTTCCCGCCCCGCCTGAATAGCTGGATTCGGAGCTGTCATAATACTTCCCGTTCGGGCAAAGGGTGACTTTTCTCTCGGTACCGCCACTGTACCCCACACCAGCGCTGGAAAAGCTGTAATATTTCCCGGCCATCTGCTGCATCAACTGGGGATCATTGGGCCCTGTCGCGGCCGCGCCCCCGCTGCCCGGCATGATGGTCTGGGCAAATTTTTGCATGGCTTTCTGGCGCTTTTCATACGCCGTTTCGTTCGCGGACCAGGAGACCAGGGTTTTTGTCTTGGGATTGAAGACCATGTCGTAGGGCACCCAGCCCTTCCACATCTGGTGCAGTGACCACCGGACGATCCACTTTCCTCCCACCATCTGGGAAGACTTGGGCTCGCCAAGGAGGCTCACGACTTCTCCATATGCCATTCCGGGCCTGAGCTGGTTTGTTTTCTTTACTGAGTCCAAGCCAAGTTTGGAACTTGTGACACACCCTGTCAAGAAAACAGCCGCAATAAAAAGCACAAAAAACAGGTTCCTCTTCAAGTACATATCGCCACCTCACTTTCGCTGATATGAGCCTTTCTCTGACCGGGAAAAGCCTCTCAAATCATGAAATCTGGAAAACCTGGAAATCTAAAAAATTGGGATTAAGCACAACAGGTGGTGGGAAGTCAAGGCAAATTTTATTTTTCTGCAGAAAATGGGGTTTCAGGACGGGGGTTTGCCAGGCAGAGATCAACAAGCTCCTCTAAAACGGCAGTACCCATGCAAAGGACGGTGTCGGCCCCTCCCCAGTATATCTTGACCGTGCCGTCTTCTTCGGGCACGGCGCCGCAGGTGAAGACAACGTTATGCACGTATCCGGTCACCTCCCAGGGATCCTCCGGCTGGAGAATCCAGTCGTCCGCGATCCCCCGGATCCTGCCGGGGTCCTCCAGGTCATGCAGGGCCACCCCGAGCCGGTATATTGCCCCGTCCATGGTCCTGAACACGCCGTGAAAGATGTTGAGCCATCCCTTGTCCGTCCTGATGGGGGTGGCACCGGGACCCACTTTCATCTCGTCCCAGTGGTAGGCCTCCGGCTTGAGAAGGACCCTGGAGTCTCCCCAGTGGATCAGGTCCGGTGAGTAGGAGATCCAGATGGACCAGGGTGAAATCTCGGAGTGGGGCCGATCCAGCCGGGCGTACCTGCCCTGGAACCGGGCCGGAAAAAGAACAACGTTTCGGGAGTCGGCCTGGGTAATCATGGCCACCCGTTCGAGGGTCACAAAATCCCTGGTCCGGGCCAGGGCCACCCTGACCCCGTGCCGTGAATAGGCGCTGTAGGTGATCAGGTAGTCTCCATCCATCGCGCAGATACGCGGGTCCTCTACGCCGTATTCTTCAGAGAGGGCGAATGGGCCTTCCCGGGCGGGGGTAAGAAACGGTTCCGGCCGTACCTTGAAATGGATGCCGTCCGGGCTTTCCGCGATCCCGATGATGGACCGGCCGTTTCGGAGGTGGGAGCGAAAAAGCATCACATATCGTTCCCCGTGTTTGACCACCCCCGCGTTGTGCACGGTTTCCACCGGGTATGGCACGTCGTCCCTGGTCAGGATGGGATTCTTCTTATGCCTTTTGACAAGAGGTTCTTTTGCTCGCATTTTCTTGTGCAAGTATCTTCTTGTAAACGCGGATATAGTCATCCACCATCCGCTCCACGCTGAATTTCTTTTCCACCCATCTTCTGCATTCCTTCCGGTCGATTTCCCGCACCCTGGGGACAACCTGTGCCATTTCATCAGCATCGGCCACCAGGAATCCCGTGTAGCCATGATTGATCACCTCGGGCATACTGCCCCGGTTCACGGCAAGAACCGGGGTCCCGCAGGCCATGGCCTCGACCACGGAGAGTCCAAAGGGCTCGTCAAAATTGATGGGATGGAGCAGGGCAAAAGCACCGCCGAGAAGATCATTCCGTTTTTCCGGACCGGCACTGCCTACATACATTATCCGGTCATTGTCCAAAAAAGGCTCTACCGCTTGCCGGAAATAATCCTGGTCCTGGATAATACCCGCAATGATGAGCCGCATCCCGGTCTTCCGGGCGATTTGAATGCACTCTTTGGTCCCTTTTTCGTGATGAATGCGGCCGAAAAAGAGGAGATAATCCCCGGGTGTTGCTTGCAAGAGAAACCGGGACAGGTCAATGCCGTGATGAACGGTGGCGATGTAGTGGAGCTCCGGATTCCTGTCTGCGTCGCTGATGGCCACGTAATGGGTCCTGCCGTCATACTTCTTATAAACAGGCAGGATTCCGGGTGATGAGAACCCGTGGATTGTGGTAACCAGGGGCGTGGTGGTCATGTTCATGTAAGTGAGGGGCAGAAAATCAAAATGGTTATGGATCAGGTCGAATTCGTTCCCTCGCTCAAAGACCTCCGAGATATGGAGGCATTCCCAGACCTTCGGCAAGAGATTCCTGTCTTCCTCGTATCCCCTCGGGCAGACACTCACAAGCTTTGCCTTTGTTTTTGAGTCCTTGGTGGCAAACAGGGTGACCTCAACACCACGCTGCACCAGTCCCTCGGTCAGAAGTGATACGATATTTTCCCAGGGACCGTAATGCCTCGGCGGGGTACGCCAGGCAATGGGGGAAAGCATGGCCACCTTCATCTGCTCACTCCAAGGATGTCCGGTTGTGATGAACCAGCCAGTCCAGCAATTCGGGTATACGGGCCGTGGCCAGGGCAAGGCACTTGTCGGCCCCGCCGTAATAGAGACGCACCTCGTCACCCTCGGTTACCCAGCCGCAGGGAAAAACCACCTTGTCCACGTCTCCGGTGACCTCGTATTCTTCTTCCGGGGCAAAAATCCATTCATCGGAGCGTGCAAGCAACCTGGTAGGGTCTTCCAGGTCGAGCAGGGCAAGACCGAGCCGGTAAAGGCAGCCGCTGGCCGTCGTCCGCACCCCATGATACAAAATGAGCCAGCCCTTTTCCGTGCGGATCGGGGGAGGGGAAAGTCCTATTTTGTCCGCGTCCCACCACCCTCCGCGCCGGGCGGGAAGAACGATTTCATGATCTCCCCAATGTTTCATGTCCGGGCTGAAAGAAATCCAGATGTGGGAGCCGACCCCGGCAAATCCCGAAACAGGGCGGTGCAACATGGCCCACCTGCCGCCGAACCTGACCGGGAAAAGGGCCGCATCCTTGTCTTCAGGCGGCATGACAACCCCCTTGCGTTCAAAGGTCTTGAAATCGCCGGTCGTGGCCAGGGAAACAAGGGGGCCGCCTTTTGAATAAGAGACATAAACCACCGTCCACAGTTGCAACTCCTGAATGTACGTAATCCTGGGGTCCTCAATGCCCCACGCGTCTTCGGGATGGGTCTCCGGATCAGGGAGAAAGGTGGGAAAGGGATCTATGGTCCAGTCGTTTATCCCGTCCTCGCTCGTCGCCACGGTCAGGTGCGAGATGCCACGGCGGTCCTCTATTCGCATGAGCAGGAGCGTCTTGTTCCCTATCCGGGTTGCCCCGGCATTGAACACGGAATTGGCCTGGTAGGGAATATCCCCCGTCTGGATGATGGGATTCCCCGGGTTTCTCTTGAAAAGCTCTTGAAATCGGTGATCAGACATTTGTTCTCCCCCTGAAGTGCAGGATTCCGGTTCCGCTATCGCCGGCACGCACAGTACCTTTTTCCGACGTTTCAAGATCAATGTTCTCTGGAGCGCCCGCAGAAACCTGCATGGATCTGAGCTGGTACAGATGAAGCAGTGACAGGATCCAGGCCAGGGTTGATTCCGCTCCCTGGTTCCGGTTGGACCCATCGGCATTCAGGCCGTCGCAACAGCCGCCGGTCAGGTAATCATAGAGCGGCGTCTGCAGGTCGTTCCTGCCGAGGAACCAGTCCAGGCAGCGCTGGGCATGGGATATCCACTTGTCATCCCTGGTGACATTGTAGGCCTCACGGCAGGCCTCGATCATGCCGAGGGCCTCGATAGGCTGCTGGTCAAAGCGGGCCCTTTCCCCACCCCGTGGATACCAGCCATGGTTCCCGACGGGAACAAAGTGCCCTTTGGGATCGGTCTGGATATGCATCAGCCATGCAAGTGAATGAAGGCCAGCGTCCAACATATCACCTCGTTGCAACCACTGGCCGGACAGGATCAGGGCCTGGGAAATTTTTCCGTTTGCGTAGGTCAGGGTATTCTCCATCCATGGCCAATCATCCGTAGCGCAATCCTGGTATAACGCAAATAAGCGATTGGCAAGCTTTTCCCTGACCCTTCGAACTTCACTATCACCGCTGAATTTCCTGAGGTACGCGTGAATCCCAACCAGACCGAAAGCCCAGGCCCGTGGGGCCGTAAACTGCAGAAGTGCCGGTAAAGCCTTTTCAAAAACAGAGAGTGCCGCACCGGTAAGGTGATCGGATCTCGACAAAGCGATCCCCTCTCCCAGGCCCCAGATGGCGCGGCCATGGCTGTCCTGGGAACCCTCCTGTTCCACCCATCTCCGGTCATAGCCCATAAAATTCCTGAAACGCCCGGTGCGCTCATTAAAGGCGTGGTGCAGGAAGCTTATATAAGTGCAGGCGAGATTCGTGATTGTTTCGTGGTCGTGAATGATATCCTGGGCCATAAGCACCGCGATAAGGGCGCGGGCATTGTCATCCGTGCAATACCCGTGATATCGGTCCGGGACCATGAATTTGGCATGCTGGAGAATGCCCACATCGTCGGTCAGACGGATAATATGATCGAGCTTGGGCTGGGGCATCTCCCTGGGCATCGCCTCCATGGTCTTTGTCTTGAAGACCGCGCGGGGCCTGCTTTCCCTCTCCTGTTTTACGTGCGTGAATACCTCCAGGTACTTGCGGGCGACTTCCTTCCAGACCATCTGCCTGCAATAGGTATACGCCCGTTTTCTCATGGCGTGTCTTTCCACTTCATAGGCGAAAAGGTCATTGACCTGCGCGGCCAACGCTTCTGCGTCCTCAAACGGAACAATCCTGCCGCGCCCGTCTCCCAGCATCTCTTCCGCGTACCAATACGGGGTGGATATGGTTGCCTTCCCGGTTCCCAGGGCGTAGGCCAGTGTTCCTGATACGATCTGCTCCCTGTTGAGGTACGGGGTTACATAGATGTCAGCCGCTCCCAGGAACTCGCACAATTCTTTCAAGTCCACAAAACGATTATGGAAAAGCAGGTGTTGATCGACCCGGAGTTCCCGTGCGCGCTGCTGCAACGAAAACCGGTATGCCTCTCCCTGTTCTTTCTTTACGTGGGGATGGGTGGCCCCCAGAACGATGTACACGACCTCCGGGTGTTGCTCAACCACGTGCGGCAGCGCATCAATCATGTATTCAATGCCCTTCCCCGGGGAAAGCAAGCCGAACGTGAGGATGACCTTGCGTCCTTCCACCCCGAACTGGTCCTTGTAGTAATTGGGATCCACAAAGGGCACATCCGGGATGCCATGATGTATTTTCAGGAGCTTGTCTTCATGGATGCCATAGACTTCCCTGAGGATCTGTTTCCCCCGATCACTCATAACGATCATCCGGTCTGAGAGCTGGGCAATTCTCTTGAGAACGGCGGATTGACCCCGGGAGGGGTTCTGAAGCACCGTGTGGAGCGTGGTAACCACCGGCATGCGCAGGCTGGTCAGCAGTTCGAGAATATGAGAACCGTTCTCTCCACCGAAAATACCAAACTCATGCTGCAGGCAGACCACGTCAATCTGGTTCATGTTCAGGAAATCAGCAGCCAGGCGGTAGTCTGACAGTACTTTATGATTCAGCTCAAAACGCACCTGTGCAGGATAGGGGTATCCTTCAGGGACATCATTCATCACCACTGCCCAGCATTCCATGTCAGGACCTTCCGCTGCCAGCGCGTCCAGGAGATCGGTGGTGAAAGTGGCAATACCGCACTTCCGGGGAAGATGATTCCCCACCAGGGCGATCTTGCGGGGACTTGATCTACATACAGTCGTTTGCATCATGATCATTTCCCTCCCATACGTTCCATGTTATCCGGCGAAGCAAAGCGGGGGCCGGATTTTTCGTTCCCTTCAATAACCTCTACCGTATCTCCGTCCCGAAGCGTGCGATCCATACTCGCGATTTCGCCGTTGACTTTCATGAAGAAAGGCGAGGAAATTTCCGGATTAAACCTCTCCACAAAATCCCGGACCGTGGCATTCTCAGGGAGCGTTACGATTTGCCCTGCATTACCGAAGATCACCAGGTGGTCATGGTATACCGCAGATCCATGAAACCGTCGGCACTGGGGGCGTTCCTGTGCTGATCCACGAGACTCTCGATCCACCGGGATTGCCTGCGATTATTGGCGGCCGCGGCTTCCGCGCTTTTGTAGCGCCAGTGGGCAGCCACACCGTATTCCGCTTCCATGTGCATGAGCTCGGTACGGATCTGGAATTCAATGGGTTTATGGGAAATGTCACGCACCGGATAGACGCAGGTGTGGAGCGATTGATACCCATTTTCCTTGGGGAGTCCGATGTAGTCGTCAAAGGTGCCTGGTATGGGCCTGAAATGAGAATGCAGCAATCCAAGGACACTGTAACACTCCGGGACGGAGGAAACGATGACGCGAAGTCCTATGCGATCCATGATTTCATGAAGGCTTGCACCGGATCGGGTCATCTTCGCGTAAATCCCGTAAAGGCTCTTGGTCCGGCCCTGGACTTCTCCATCGATACCGTTTTTTGTGAGGAGGCGTTTGACCCATTCCATGAGGATGTTGAGGCACCGGTCATCTTCGATCTGGATCGGGGATACCTTTTGCTGAAGATCGCGGTAAATATCGGGATAAAGAATGCGAAAACTCGTTTCCTCCAGTTGCTTTCGCAACCCCCCCAGACCGAGACGGTCAGCCAACGGGACATAGAGATCCAATGTCTCTCGGGCCAGGTCACGGAGCCCTGCTTCCGCGGGTTCCGCGGCATGTTCCAGTTCGATCAGCCGGAAGGCAAGCCGCAGGACGACCTTGCGGGTAATTCCCGTAAGAGACGCAAGAAGGGCATGGATATCTTTTCTTCGATGCGGTTCCGTGTCCGTGCGGAGGGCGGTGGGGGTCCCGAATTCGGCCAGCGTTGCAGCCACGGCTTCGCCGAAAGCGTCCCGGATTTCAGGAAGGGTGGTGCCGGCATACCAGATGGTGGGTGCCAGGAGGGCGGCCGCGAGGGTGACGGCATCAGCCTTTTGCCCGAGAAGCAGTTCGGCAACCCTGAATGGGGGACGGGGGTGCCCCTGCAGCTTTTCCTTTGCGAATGAATGGGCCCGGATAATAAGCTCAGCCTCTGCCGGGTCGAATGCATCTCTTACTTTTTCCAAAAACAGGCGGTCATTCGCCCAATTCTGACTATTTCGTCCCATTTGACCGAAATACTACATCATTGGGTTAACGTTTCGGGGGCACCTTAAGGAAAACCTGTTCCAGGAACAAGCGCACAATTCGTTATTATTTTAAATCATGAATGATAAAAATCAAGGGGCGGTCCCTGACTTCCGGCTCCTATCTTCTGAGTCCTGCGCAATGCATGGGTTTTTTTATTGAAAGGAGTTGCATTGCCTTCTATGATGAATAAAGAGTATGTGTCTATCTATGGGGTGTTTTGAGATGTACACGAGAGGGAATGCAGCAGAGGATCATTGAGGAAAACGGTTTATGAAACAGATTATTCTGGGAACAGCGGGTCATATTGATCACGGGAAGACTTCTCTTATCAAGGCACTCACCGGCATAGATACTGATCGGCTGAAAGAGGAAAAAGAACGAGGCATTACCATTGAACTGGGCTTCGCGCACCTTGCACTGCCGGGGGGGGAGCTCCTTGGCATCGTGGACGTCCCGGGTCATGAAAAATTCGTCAAGAATATGGTGGCCGGCGCCACCGGCATTGACCTCGTGGCCCTCGTGATCGCCGCGGATGAAGGAATCATGCCACAGACCAGGGAACACCTGGAGATCTGCCAGCTCTTGGATATTCACCATGGCCTCGTGGTGCTCACCAAGATTGACATGGTGGACGAGGAATGGCTTGAGCTTGTGCGGGAAGATGTCCAGGAGTACCTCTCCGATACGTTTCTCGCCGATGCCCCCATCGTGGAGGTGTCTTCCGCCACCGGAGAAGGCATCGACAAACTGATCTCAACCCTGGATGTGCTTGCACAGGGTATTCCTGAGAAGGAAGTGGGCCACGTGTTCCGGCTCCCCATCGACCGGGTGTTTTCCATGAAAGGATTTGGCACGGTCATCACGGGGACGGCTGTTTCAGGGCGAATCAAGACCGGAGAAGAGGTCACCATCTACCCCCAGGAAATTCAATCACGGATACGGGGAATACAGGTTCATAACCAGGAGGTCCAGGAGGTCCGGGCGGGTCTTCGCACCGCGGTGAATTTGCAGGGTATTGAAAAAGCGGTCATTCATCGCGGCCACATCCTCGCCACAAGGGATTCCATGAAACCCACATTCATGGTTGACGTGATCCTTGACCTTCTCGCCAGCGCCCCGAGGAAGCTCAAGAATCGGGCCAAGGTGCGGTTCCATACCGGCACTTCCGAGATTATCTCAACCATTGTCCTCCTGGACCGGGACGAACTGGAGCCGGGGCAGAAATGTTTTGCACAGATCCGGCTGGATGAGCCGACCGCCGTGCTCAGAAAAGACCGTTACGTGTTGCGCAGTTATTCTCCCGTGCGAACCATCGGCGGTGGTGAAATCCTCAACGCCCTCCCCCGGAAAAAGAAACGGTTTTCCGACATTGCTCTCTCTGAAATGAAAGCCCTTCACCAGGGGGATCCGGCCGGGATCGTTGAGCTGTTCGTAGGCCAGGGACGATTCATGGGCATGGAACAGGACCAGTTGCCTTTTCTCACCAACACGAGCAGAAAACGACTTGAAGATATCCTGAAGGGCCTCATGGCAAAAAACCGGGTGGTCCGGTTTGACAAGGAGAACAGGGTATTAATCCACGCGGATTTCCTGGAAAAGGCCCGGAATGAGTTGCTTGACACCATTGCAACGTATCACCGGAAATTTCCCCTGAAAGTAGGCTTGCCAAAAGAAGAACTGCGGTCCAGGACAACCGGATCGAGGAATCCAAAGCTCTTCAATTTTCTCATCAGTCAGCTCACCAAAGAGGGCAGGATTGTGCTGGAAAAGGATCTGGT
>JAFDGR010000182.1 GCA_019309145.1 Deltaproteobacteria bacterium
GGAATCATGGACGGAGTAGGCCTGGATGTCGTTCACGCAATCGAGATGGTCTATTATAATGAGTCGGGTGACCCAAAAGACAAACCCCCAAAGGCCCTGAAAGAAAAGGTCGAGAGGGGAGAATTAGGTGTAAAAAGTGGCGAGGGGTTTTATACCTACCCTGACCCCGAATTTACCGGCTCTGATTTTCTCAATCCATCTGGATAGCCATTGATTAAGGCCCCTCGAAAATCTGAGAAATGGGATCTTCGGGGCCCTTCAATAAGCCAAAAGATTTTTGGATAAGAAAATTTATCAAATACCTGCGCTATTTGGCAAAACGTTCATTTTTCGGTCTTGTTATATCTCTCATCATCCTTTTTCGGGCCCATCTGCACCAACTTAATTTTGATGGCCTCGTAAAAAGACTCTTTTTGGCTTTTTACGAGGCCATCAATTTTACAATTAACGTTTTTCTCTTCCAGCTTTACCTATTAACACGAATCTGCCTGGAACAATCCGAACAAAGCAGTTTCTGAACGAGCCTCCCCCTTTTTTTTCAAAGAGAAGGAAAAATACTTGACAAAATTTGCCATATAAGAAACATTATCTTTCCTATGAGGAAACAAAGCTCATTCCAAGCGTGCTGGATGGTCGGTGCTATTTTAATCTATTGTAGCATTATCAGCATGTTAAGCTTATGAATAGCGAAGGCGCCCGATTATTATATGAAATATTATAGCTGCATGTTTTGTTTAAGGAAACATCCTGTGCGCTGACTCGGAGCTGACCACGGCTATCTTAACAAATGGTAAAGACAGAAAAAGGGCCATGGTTGTAGAGGAAGAAATTGGTAAGAAGATAAGGGAACTTCGAAATTCCCAAGGGATGACCCTTGAAAGGTTGTCGGAAAAGACAGGTTTTAGCAAAGGTTATTTGTCAAAAGTTGAAAACAGCGACAAAGCCCCCCCGGTCTCTACCTTGATCCGTATTACAAGGGCTTTAAATGTTAGCCTTTCAGGGATCTTTGAAGAAACAGAATCAAGCACGGCTATTTCGTTTGTCAAAAAGAAGGATCGGGAAATAATGGCACGAAACGGCACAGGATTCGGTTACTATTTTGAGACGATTGCCCATAAATTTGAGAACAGAAGCATGGATCCTTATGTTATTTCCCAGCCCGCAAACCCCGGGGAGGTCTCTGCATTTCAGCATAAGGGGGAGGAATTGCTTTTTCTCCTCGAGGGAAGAATGAAATTCTTTCACGGTGACAAGGTATTCATTATGGAAAAGGGAGACTGTGTTTATTTTGATGCCAGCATCCCCCATTACGGTACTTCAATGGATGGTAAAAAAAGCAAGTGTTTAATGGTCATATACACCCCAAAAGAAAATGAAAAGCAGGTCTAGTACAATGAATAATGGAGAAATTAAGGCTGTAGGCATTGTCGGTGCAGGGCTCATGGGTCATGCACTTGCTCAAATATTTGCTCTAAAAGGATTCGACGTCAACATTTTTGACAAAAATAGAGCCATTCTTGAAAAAATCCCCGAAAAAATGGTTGTAAATCTTCAAGTATTTCTGGATTTAGATTTAATAACCCAGGCTGATGCCGATTCATGCTTGGAAAAGATCACCTTATGCGATGGTATCACAGATATATATAGTAAAGACTGTCTGATCATTGAGGCAGTCAGTGAAAACTTAGGAATAAAAAAAGAGGTGTTTGCTGAACTCGAAAAGCATGTTTCACCGAAAACCATATTGTGCACCAACACATCGGCCATCAGCATAACAAGTATCAGTGAGAACCTACGATTCAAAGAGAGGGTCATTGGCACGCATTTCTGGAATCCACCCCATATTATGCCTTGTGTGGAGGTGATAAAAAGCAATTATACTTCAACCGGGGTCTTCGACACCGTAGTAGAATTCATGAAAAGGGCCGGAAAAACACCGGTCAAAGTCCTTAAAGATGTCCCTGGGTTTTTGGGGAACCGCATGCAGCATGCCCTGTGGCGCGAAGCCATTTCCCTTGTCGAAAACGGCATCGCAACCCCCGAGGACATTGATCGTGTCGTAACATCTTCTTTTGGTCTCCGCCTTTCATTCATCGGTCCGTTGGAAACAGCGGATCTGGCAGGTCTGGATCTATCACTCAATATTCAAAAGGATCTTTTCCCCGAACTGGAGAGCTCTGTTGAGCCGGCGCCTATCTTGGTAAACAGAGTAAATCAGGGAGAAACAGGGGTAAAGGCAGGTAAAGGCTTTTATCAATGGAACGAGAAAAAGATCAATCGTTTGATCAATCAACGGGATTATACCTTACTGAAGATATTAAACGAGATCCCTCCGCGAAATGAAAATGCGGAGGAATAGAATGGAATATATAGCTAACGGCCTCCATGATTGATTTTGTGCATCAGTAAGAAAGGAAACATGTATGGGCGAAATTCCTGTATTTTTTCTGCATGGCCTTGTCTATGCAGGGCTTCTCTTCCTCGTCTCTGCCGGTTTGACTCTCGTTTTTGGCATGATGAATGTGCTGAATTTTGCGCATGCGTCCTTCTATATGCTTGGCGCCTATTTCTCTTATTCACTCCTGAGAGTTACAAATAATTTGTGGCTTTCTCTTCTTATCTGCCCTTTGCTGCTATTTCTGCTTGGGGCACTCATCGAGCGCTATTTACTCCGTCGTGTTCATGTATTTGGCCACCTCCATGAACTTTTACTTACTTTTGGTGTGGCCTATATCATTCAGGAACTGGTCAAGTTGACATGGGGAAATCACCCTCTCGGCGTTAATTTAACCGGCTTCTTGGCCGACACTGTCGATCTGTTTGGCCTCACTTATCCCGTTTATCGTCTGTTTATGTTTTCTTGTGCGGTCTTTATCAGTCTTACTATGGCCATAGTGCTTTATAAAACAAGGACCGGAATTATTGTCAGGGCCTCTGTGGACGATAATGAAATGGTCAACGCCTTGGGTATAAATGTCCCGCGGGTTTTCATGGGTGTCTTTGCCTTCGGTGCTGCCCTGTCCGGCTTTGCCGGAGTCATTGCAGGCCCTCTTCTGGCAACATATCCGGGCATGGCCGCCGAAATCTTAGTCGATGCGTTTGTTGTTATTGTGATCGGGGGGTTTGGAAGTTTGGGCGGTGCCTTAGTGGCTTCCTTTATGATTGGCGAAATCCAGGCTTTTGGGACCCTGCTCTTCCCGGATTTATCTATGGCCCTTATCTACATGCTCATGGCAGTTGTGCTGATTATAAAACCTTCTGGCCTCTTTGGTGAGGAACTATTATGAAGCAGAGAAGTTATGGATACTTTTGGATGTGGGGTGTTTTTCTTCTCATAATGGTTGTTGTCTTGCCGTTTTTAGCAAAACCATATCAGGTCTGCCTCGTAACAGAAATGATCATTTTTGCTCTGTTTGCTGTAAGTTATAACCTGCTTTTAGGCTATGCCGGATTACTCTCTTTTGGTCATGCAATGTTCTTTGGCGCTGGGGCCTATGCAACGGCGGTGGCTCTTATCCATATCCCCGGCCTTCCCTTTTTTGGTGCCTTTATAATAGGAACACTTGTGACCACATTTATTGGGTTTGCATTAGGTATTCTGCTCTTGCGCCATAAGGGGGCCTATTATGCCCTTCTAACTCTCGCATTTAATGTGTTGTTCTATGCCATCGCCACTAAATGGCATTCCGTAACCGGTGGTGATGATGGCTTGAGCATCGATCGCCCTGATATCAGCCTCGGCTTTGCCCAGCTGAATATGTCAGATATTACTACATTTTATTATGTTACCCTGCTGATCATCGGTTCGACAATCCTTTACTGTTGGTATTTTAACCGTACTGCAATGGGTCAAACGGTCCTTTTGATGCGAGAGAATGAAGAACGAATGAAATTTTTAGGCTACAATTCATCCATAACCCGGCTAATCCTATTCACCTTTACGGCTGGCCTTGCCGGATTGGCAGGGTCATTTTATGCCCTCTTTTTTGAATTCACCTCTGTCTCTGCCATTAGTCTCGACATGACAACAATCGTCCTGCTGATGACCTTTATCGGTGGCACAGGTGCTTTTATAGGCCCGATTTTAGGTTCCTGTGTTTATATCTATCTGCAGGATTTATTAAGCGACATCACAGATCGGTGGCCCCTCATTATGGGAGCTATCTTTATACTTATGGTGCTTTACGTGCCCGGAGGATTATCCGGCATATTTGTCTCCTTGAAGCAGCGCTGGTCAGAACGCGTCAAGTCAAAAGCTTACCTTTAATTCGAAGGGCATGAACAATGAACCAGTCAAGAGAGATCCTGCGGGTAAAAAACATAGCTAAAGATTTTTCGGGGCTCGAAGTGCTTAAGAGCGTCAATTTTAAAGTTGCAAAGCATGAAAGGCATGCTGTTATCGGCCCTAATGGTGCAGGCAAGACAACTCTTTTCAATATCATAAGTGGGAAATACAAACCTTCCTCAGGGTCGATCGTTTTCAAGGGCGAAGATATCTCTGGCCGGCCTCCTCATATTCTTAATCACCTGAAACTTTGCCGTTCTTTCCAAATCACCAATGTTTTTCAGGAACTGAGTGTTTTCGACAATGTTCGCTCGGGGACACGTTGCCGGAACGGTCTATGCTATAATTTTTTCAAAAAGCCAGACAGTGTGCCCGAAATTAAAGAAGAAACAGAGAGGATCTTAGAACAGATAGGCCTGGCCAATGAAAGAGATATACCGGCCAGGGAGTTGTCATACGGCCAGCAGCGTGCCCTTGAGATTGGGATTACGCTTTCTACCCAACCGGAACTGATCCTGCTGGATGAACCAACGGCAGGCATGACACTTGAAGAAACCGCTCAAGCAATAAAAATGATTGACAGGGTTACACTAAACAGGACCCTCATCATTATAGAGCACGACATGAACGTTGTTTTTTCCTTGGCTGATACAATTTCAGTCCTTCATTTCGGCGAAATACTGGCATCTGGGAATCCTGACGAAATTCGAAATGATCAAAGGGTAAAGGATGCCTACCTTGGGGAGGAATAAGGATGTTATTGGACGTTGAACAAATCCACAGTTACTATAGCAAAAGCCATATCCTCCATGGGGTTTCAATGAATTTGGCAGAAGAAGATCTGGTATGTCTGTTAGGACGGAATGGCGTAGGGAAGACAACCACCCTTAAGAGTATTATGGGGATTGTTCAGGCCCAGGCCGGAAAGATCGTTTTCAAAGGCAAGGATTTGGTGGGAAAGGCCCCATATCAAATCGCCCACATGGGTGTCGGTTATGTACCTGAGGATAGGCGTATTTTTCCAAGTCTTACGGTCCATGAAAATCTCCTGATAGGGATTAAACATGACAAAGGGCCTAACTCACCGAGTCAAGGATGGACGATCGAAAATATATATGAATCATTTCCTCAATTAGAAAATCGGAAAGAGAATAAGGGCGCCCATCTCTCGGGGGGCGAACAACAGATGCTTACGGTAGCCCGAACCTTAATGGGTAATCCAGAGCTCTTACTGGTGGATGAACCCACAGAAGGCCTGGCCCCGCTCATTGCAAAAAGCGTATTGAAAATGCTTTCAACCATTCGTGAATCAGGCGTTACTTTATTATTGGTGGAGCAAAATTTTAAGGCAGCGGTTAAAATGGCAGATCGATTTTACATCATGAGTAAAGGACAGAT
Source organism: Deltaproteobacteria bacterium (assembly GCA_019309145.1). Lineage (GTDB taxonomy): Bacteria > Desulfobacterota > DSM-4660 > Desulfatiglandales > Desulfatiglandaceae > B46-G9. Next base: position 5,684 of record JAFDGR010000182.1, read on the forward strand.
CGTGTTCGACGGAGATGGACAAGCCTTACAGGCGGCTGAAGATATCAGGAAAAACTATCTTGAGGTATAAGCTTCAAAGGAGAAATACTAAGACGAAAGGAGGTGTGATAAATACTTTTAAAGAAAATAGGATTTCGATAGAATCAACCACAAAAAAAGGAGAGTTCGTTATGAAAAAAATAGTATTATTTTGCTTAGCAGTTTCACTGGTAGCTGTAACGACGTTTTGCTTAACAGCAGAGTCTCAAGCAGCGGAACCTATTAAAATAGGGATCACCGAACCGCTCTCAGGTACTTTTAAGGACATCGGCGATCGCTACCTTGAGGGTGTTGAATATGCAGTAAAAGTCATTAACGAACAGGGCGGTCTTCTTGGTCGGAAAGTTAAGGTCTTTGCCATTGACAGCGAGTTGAAACCTGATATAGCAACGCGTAAGGCCAAAAAATTGATTCTGAAAGAGAACGTAAAATACTTCATGGGCGGCACAGGAAGTTCGGTTGGGGCAGCCATGTCAGCGCTGGCCCTGAAAAACAATGTCCTGATGACCTCTTATGGTATGGAAGCGGCCAGCCTAACAGGGAAAAAGTGCAATAAAAACTTTTTCAGGGCCGATTGCAATACAGACACTCACTCATATGCCCTGGCCGCCTGGGTAGCCAAGAGCGGCTACAAAAAAGTGTTCGGCATTGCTCAGGATTATTCTTTCGGCCATGAAGCCATGTCCGCTTTTGTAAAAAAGCTCAATGAACTGAATCCATCCATAAAAATGGTCGGCAAGATCTTTCACAAGATCGGGGAAAAGGATTTCGCCCCCTATGTAAGCCAGATTATCAATTCCGGAGCTGAGGTGGTCTTTACGTCCAACTGGGGAAGCGACCTCACCTTGCTGCTTAAGCAGGCCAAACCGCTTGGACTGAAGGCCAAGTTTGTCTGCTATTTCCTGAATGACGATTATGCCATCAGGTCTGTGGCAAATGACACCGCGGTCATCGGAAGTATCGCCGGAGATGATTATATGCTAACAATTCCCTTAGAGGCCAACAAGAAGTTCATCGAGGGATTCTACAAAGCAAAGGGATATTTTCCATCATGGCTGCGGGGGAAGTCCTACCAGGCTACCATGTTTTGGGCGGAGGCCGTTAAAAAAGCGGGTAAGGACGACGTAGATGCCGTAAGGAAGGCGTGGGAAGGCCTCACTTATGAAGGACCTGCCGGAAAATGGTATATGAGGCCCTGCGATCATCAGGCCCAGGTCCCGATTTGGATCGCAGAAATTGTCAAGGATAACCCGTTTTACAAGCATGCCTATGTAGGCCCGGCCACCATGATTCCTGCAAAAGATATTGAAGTTCCGTGCAATGAAACAGGGTGCCCTGGCCTGGCTAAGTAGTGAAAACTAAACGGATGTAACCTCAAAATCAGAAGTGTAAACTCAATAGGGATATTCTATCTAAAAGGACGCCACCAGGTCTCCTGGTGGCGTCAATCTTCTTCAAATATGGAGACATCATCCAATGACCATGATGACAGCGGAACAATACGAGGAAAGCCTCGGGAAACTGAACCTGGTGGTCTATATGTTCGGGGAACGTGTGGGTGATGTGGTGAGCAATCCAATCATTCG
>JAFDGR010000183.1 GCA_019309145.1 Deltaproteobacteria bacterium
TGAAGTCAGAATCTCTTAACAAAAAACAAAAATCTAGTACAAGGAGGCGTTATCATGTTTTGTTTTCAATGTCAGGAGACGGCCAAGAACACAGGGTGTACCGTGAAGGGTGTTTGTGGAAAACCGGAAGAACTGGCGGAGCTGCAGGATCTGTTGATTTATGCCCTGAAAGGGATCTCCATTTATGGAGAGAAGTTGAACCAGCTGGGAATCGTAGACAGGAAGGCAGGGCTTTTTGTGGCCCAGGGACTTTTTGCCACCATCACCAATGCAAACTGGAGTGAAGAATGGTTTTTTGATCATATCAGAAACGCGTTGAAAATTCGTGATGAGCTGAAGAGCAAATTTCTTGCCGTTTATAAGGAAAAGAACGGGAAGGATTTTTCAGACGAACTCCACGACGCGGCAGTGTGGTACTCAGATGACGAATCCGCGTTTCGTGCAAAGGCAAAAGAGGTTGGCGTTCTGTCCACGGAAAACGAGGACGCTCGTTCTTTGCGGGAGTTGCTGGTCATCGGATCCAAGGGAATCGCCGCCTATGCAGACCATGCGGAAATTCTTGGATTTGAAAAAGATGAAATTTACGCCTTCCTGATGGAAGCATTGGCTTCCACGACCAGGGATCTCTCCGTGGACGACATGGTCGGGATGGTCATGAAGGCCGGCGAGACGGCGGTGGCCACCATGGCACTGCTTGATGAGGCGAACACATCCACCTATGGACATCCCGAGATCACCGAAGTCAATATCGGCGTGGGCACCAGGCCCGGTATTCTCATCAGCGGTCATGACCTGAAGGATATGGAAGAACTTCTGAAACAGACGGAAGGGACCGGCGTTGATGTGTATACCCACGGTGAAATGCTTCCCGCTAATTACTATCCTGCATTCAAGAAATACGACCACTTTATCGGAAACTACGGGAGTTCCTGGTGGCACCAGAACAAGGAGTTTGAATCTTTCAATGGCCCCATTATCCTGACGACCAATTGTCTGGTGCCGTTGAAAAAGGACAATACTTACCTGGAGAGGCTGTTCACGACAGGGGTTGTGGAGTATCCCGGGGCCAAGCATATAGGGGACAGGCCCAAAGGCGGGGCAAAGGATTTTTCTGAAGTTATTGAGATCGCAAAGAAGTGTGAACCACCTGTAGAGATTGAATCAGGAAAGATCGTTGGCGGGTTCGCTCGAAACCAGGTGCTGGCACTGGCGGACAAGGTGGTTGACGCGGTGAAATCAGGAGCCATTAAACGGTTTGTGGTCATGGCCGGCTGCGACGGCCGCCACAAATCCAGGGAGTATTTTACCGAGGTGGCAAAAGCGCTCCCCAAGGATACGGTTATTCTGACCGCGGGTTGTGCCAAGTACCGCTACAACAAGCTGGACCTGGGGGATATCGGGGGCATCCCGAGGATTCTGGATGCCGGGCAGTGCAATGATTGCTATTCCCTGGCCGTTATCGCTCTCAAGTTGAAAGAGGTCTTCGGGCTCAATGACATAAATGAACTGCCTATCTCTTTTGATATCGGGTGGTATGAGCAGAAGGCCGTGGCAGTCCTGCTCGCCCTGCTTTACCTGGGAGTGAAGGGTATTCGCCTGGGGCCGACCCTGCCCGCGTTTGTTTCGCCGAACGTGCTGAACGTGCTGGTCGATAAATTTGATATCAAGCCGATTAGTACCGTGGAAGAAGATATCCAGGCAATGATGGCAGGAAACTAAAAATTTCAAATTAAATTATTTGACAGGATAACAGGAAAATCAGGATTTTAAAAACCCAGGTAAATCCTGTTCATCCTGTCAAATAAAAAAAGAGGTAAAGGAACCATGAAATGCCCTGGACAGGATATGCAATACTGGAAGCCGGGGGCCATTTTTGAGGAAAAATGCCCTGAATGCGGGGCAGCGGTGGAATTTTTCAAGGACGACACCACCCGCAAGTGCCCCAAGTGCGGTCACCGTTTCCTGAACCCTAAACTTGATTTCGGCTGTGCCGCCTATTGCCAGTATGCGAAGCAGTGCATCGGGAACCTCCCCCCTGAGCTTCTTGCTCAGAAAGAAGACCTGCTCAAGGACCGGGTGGCGATTGAGATGAAACGGTACTTCGGCCGGGATTTTAAACGGATCGGGCACGCTACCCGCGTTGCAAGATTCGCTGAGAAGATTGGGAGGGAAGAAAAGGGCAACCTGGCGGTCATTCTTTCAGCGGCCTACCTCCACGATATCGGGATCAAGGAGGCGGAAAAAAAGCATAGCAGCACAGCCGCCCGGTACCAGGAAGAAGAGGGGCCACCCATAGCCCGGGAGATCCTGACCAAGCTGGGCGCCAGGGATGATTTGGTGGAGGAGGTATGCGATATTATCGCCCATCATCATCACCCGAGGTCGGAGGAGACGGTCAATTTCAAATGCCTTTATGATGCGGACATGATCGTGAACCTGGAGGAAAAGCAGAAAGAGCAGGCAAGCGAGCCCGAACACATGGAAAAGGTCATTGAGAAATCATTTTTGACCGAAGCCGGCAAGACGCTTGCCCGTCAAGAACTCATGAAAAGTGATCTTTGAGGGAGATAGACTGAAGGGCAAAAGCTGACCAAAGAGCTTTGTAATGAAGAATGAGGAAAATACCATGAAAGTGATGAGAAAAATAATCGAGATTGATGATGAATTGTGTGACGGGTGTGGTGAATGTGTGCCCAGTTGCGCAGAAGGGGCTATCCAGGTCGTGGACGGCAAGGCCCGCCTGGTGGCTGAAAAATACTGCGACGGCCTGGGGGCCTGCCTGGGTGAATGCCCCAACGGCGCCCTTCAGGTGATTGAGCGCGAGGCCGACGATTTCGACGAGGAGGCGGTGGAGAACTATCTCAAGGAGCAGGAAAAAGGTCCGAAGCCCACGGCGTTTACCATGGCAGCCGCCTGCCCATCCACCCAGATTCATGTGTTTGCCCCGGCCGAGTACGAGAAAGACCCCGGCGAAGGAAAGGATGCGCCCGGACGGATGGGTTCCAGGCTTACCCACTGGCCTGTGCAGATCAACCTGGTCCCGCCGACTGCGCCGTTTCTGAAAGGCGCGGACCTGTTGATTGTGGCGGACTGCGTTTCCGTGGCCTATCCGAACCTCCACGCTGATTTCCTGGGAGGCAAGGTTGTCATGATGGGGTGCCCCAAGTTTGATGACGTGGCAGGCTACATTGACAAATTCACGGAGATATTCAAGGTAGCCGGGATCAGGTCCATCACCGCCCTTGTTATGGAGGTCCCTTGTTGTTCCAGCCTGCCCATGATTATCAAACGGGCCATGGATGCTGCCGGGAAAGAGCTGCCCATCGAACAGGTCATCATCAGTACAAGAGGGGAAGTCCTGCAGAAAAAAGCCCTTTTGGCAGAAGGAGAACGATGAAAAAGATAAACCTCTATGATGAAAATGACTTCAATGATCTCCACATGAGTCGTTTTTTGGTCCACGATTCACCGTACTTCAAGATCCTCAACTTCAATTTCAAGGGTGGCCAGGAACTTCCCATCCATTCCCATGACATAGAAGGACAGGTGAGCATCGTGATCCTGGAGGGGGTCGGCGAATTCCTGTCAGAAGATGGAACATTGCCGGCAAAGGCCGGGGATGTATTGGTTTCCGATATCAGCGAACCCCATGGCATAAAGGCCAGGACGGACATGCGGGTCCTGGCGACCATCGCTCCGCCCATATAGAAAAAATTGATATCATCTGCGGCGCTTATTCAACCAGACTGGAGGCAACAGCCCGTGCCCATTCCCGGAAATCTTCTGACCACCGCCATGGCCGTTATGCCGCATACCGACGTGGATCATGCCCTTGATGTTGCCCTGTCCACGGATATCCCATTCTGGCCTCAGCTTCCCCGGTACAGCTACTACGAAGATATGTATGTCCAGGCATCGGAGCATTTTCCCGGTATCCTCCTGGACATGGAGAAGCGGACTCTCAGGTTCTCCATGGACAAATTCATGCTGGAACTTGAAGAGGCCATGGCCCATTTCGAGAACCCCGAGTATTTTGATATCAGCGAGACCTATTCGGTGGTTTACCACCGGTTCTTGGAACTGGACCTGTCTGACCGCCCCGCGATCCGGGGGCAGTTGGAAGGCCCCATATCTTTCGGTTTTAATGTCGTGGATCAGGACGATCGGCCGATCCTGTTCGATGATACGGTCCGGCCTTTTTTGTTTGAATTCATGGCGAAGCGGATTAATGTCCAGCTCGAAAGGCTGAAAAAGAGAAATGCCAATGCATTCATGTTTGTGGATGAGCCCGGGCTTCAGTATCTTTTCAGCGCCATGTCAGGATATAACGACATAGCTGCACATGCGGACATGGAGTCTTTTTTTTCAATGATCGACCGGCCAAGGGGGGTGCATCTCTGCGGGAACCCGGACTGGGATTTTCTCCTGAGCCTTGATTTGGATATTCTTTCCCTGGACGTTTACACGAACGGCGAAATTTTTTCCAGCTATGCGGGCGCCATCAAGCGGTTTCTTGACCGGGGAGGAGTACTCGTGTGGGGCATGGTTCCCACAAACTTTGAGCCATTTGAAGAAGAAAATATTGACTCCCTGGAAGAACGACTTGAAGAGATCTGGACCGTATTGGAAGCAAAAGATATTGATCGCGATTTTCTCCTTCAAAGGAGCCTGCTCTCTCCTGCTACCTGTTGCCTGGTCAACCCGGACAAGGAAAAGACCGTGGACAAGGCCTTTGTCATGATCGGGGAACTCTCAAAAAGACTCCGGGAGAAATATGCATTTCCGTCTCTTCCTTGACCGGGGAGCGTGAAATCGATATAGTGGATATGTATTTGTCACCATCCAGTTGATGAGCAGGGAGGCGAAAGATGGGAAAAAGATTTCTTGTTGCACTTGATTATTCGGAAAATGCCGCCAGGGCGGTAGATTTTGTGGCGGACACGTTCAGCCGCGAACATGCATTAATCCTCTTTAGCGTGATTCCAAAAACCGCCGCCGTCTGTGAACTGGAGGCGGATACCCTTGTCCCGCACTTCAGCTCCCAGCAGAAGGCCTTCTGCCAGATCGAGGACGAGAAGGAACTGGCTTTGAAAACAGCGCTCCAAAGGGCGAAGGAGACCCTCTTGGAGGCGGGTTTTCCGGAAGAGAATATCCAGGTAAAGACAAGTCCCCAGAAAAAGGGTATTGCCAGGGATATCGTGGCCGAAGCCGAACGTTCAAACGCGGACATGCTTATTCTCGGGCGAAGAGGTATATCGGGTTTCAAGGAGTTTTTCCTGGGGAGCATATCGCAAAAGGTGCTCCAACTCTCCAAAGAGAAATCTGTACTGCTGGTGCAATAAGCGAACAAAGGCCGCACATCTTCCTTCCATCAAGCATTTCTCAACAACACTCTTGTCCAAAATCGGTGTTTCCGGCAAAGCAGGGGAACGGCATATTCCCTCTGCTTCTGGTGAAAATCGCTCGGAACGATTTTTTTATTGACAGGCGATATATCTTTTGATATATGAACATATATGCAGATAAAAACCAGGGCTATGCACAGGGAAAAGAACCAATATTCGAGAGAGGATAGGTGCGGCGTGCGCTGCGTTCACACGGATCGTGTGGATCGGGCGAAAAGAGAGGCAATCCCGCAAAAGGAGATCGAACGCCTTGCCCTGACGTACAAAATTCTGGGTGATCCTACGCGGCTGCGGATTGTGATGGCCCTGGGAAACGGGGAAATGTGTGTCTGTGATCTTGCAGCTTTTATCGGGCTGAGCGAGTCTGCCGTATCCCACCAGCTCCGACGTCTGAGGGATCTTGCCCTTGTAAAGTCTCGGCGGGATGGGCAGATACTTTACTATTCATTGGACGATGATCATGTGGCAGTTCTTTTGCGGGTTGGACTCGAACATATTCGGGAATGACACGCAGATCGGGAGATAGTGGGGAATGAACATTTTGGGTTCAATTATGTACGAGGCCTGGCGCATGCTGCTGGAGTCTTCCGTGTACATTCTTTTTGGCCTTGTGGTCAGCGGTCTTCTCCGGGTTTTTTTGAATCCCAGCACCGTGGCGAAACACCTCGGCCGGGGACGCTTCAGATCAGTTTTCAAGGCAGGTTTGCTGGGGATCCCCGTTCCCCTGTGCTCCTGCGGGGTGCTGCCTGCGGCCGTGTCTTTGAAAAAGCAAGGTGCGAACACGGGTGCCACTACTGCTTTCCTCATTTCCACCCCTGAATCCGGCGTGGATTCCATTGCCATCAGTTACGCGCTTCTCGATCCTATCCTGACGATTGCCCGGCCGGTGGCTGCCTTTTTTACCGCGGTGGCTGCCGGGATTATGGAAAATCTTTTCCAAAAGGAGATTTCAGGGAGAGAGGCAAGCCCTGACTTGAGTTGCCCGGTGGACGCCTGTTGCGACGGGCTTGACTGTCCACCCGATGAGCACGCTCATCACCATACATTCTTTGCGAAGCTCACAGCAGGCATGCGGTATGCCGGAACAGAGGTCTGGGCGGATATTGCTTCGTGGTTCTTCCTCGGCCTTTTGTTCGCGGGTTTGATTACTGCCATGATCCCGGGGAGCATCATGACCCATTATCTTGGTGGGGGATTTTCTTCGATGCTACTGATGCTTGCCGTGGGTATTCCCCTTTACATCTGTGCTACTGCGTCCACGCCCGTGGCCGCGGCACTCATCCTCAAAGGGGTCAGTCCTGGTGCGGCCCTGGTGTTTCTCCTGGCCGGTCCTGCAACCAACGTGACCTCTCTGAGTGTCCTGATAGGGACCCTTGGAAAGCGCGCAACGGCAATCTACCTGGGAACGATAACCGTTTTCACCTTGCTGTTCGGTCTTGTGTTGGATAAGGTTTATATTCTTTCAGGTGTTTCCGCTGTAGCGGCAGTCGGGCAGGCGAGGGAAATTATTCCCCTCTGGATGCAGTGGGCCGGTGCGCTCCTGCTTCTTCTCATCTCGGTGAAGCCTCTTTCGAGGACCGTTGCCTCGTGGATCCGGCGTGCCAGATCAGGGAAGGAGGCCGATTCCCTCACTCCCTGTACCGGATCGACTTGTGATTGCTCTTCCGGACCGGACCGGCCTTTCCAGGAGAGAAAGACATGATAGAGCTCAACAATGAACAGAGAATGATTTTGGACACCGTGCGGGAGATGGCCCGGGAGAAGATAAAACAACGGGCGGCTGAGATCGATGAAAAGCAGGAATTCCCCTGGGATACCGTCAAATTATATACCGAAAACGGTGTCCTCACCCCGCTCCTCCCGGAGCAATACGGAGGCATCGGCGCCGAATATC
>JAFDGR010000184.1 GCA_019309145.1 Deltaproteobacteria bacterium
CTTCGTTCGCTCCGCCATCCCTGGCTCCGCTCACTGCGGATTCCGGCCCTTCCACTGTCCTGTTCCAGGGCCGAAATGACGCCGCCTCGGGAACATCCCGTTCCCCTGCTTTGCAAGAAACACCGATGTTGGACAAGAGTGAATCAGTATAAGACTGTAAACTACTCTTTTGCTCGAACCAGATAGGTCTCGTAGGCGTTCCGTATCCGCTTGTTCCGCTGATTCAGTTCCTCCAGGAATTGACTCCTGTCCCGGTCCACGCCTGAAATACGCCTGGCCAGAAAATCAAGTTCCTTTTCATCTGTCGGTAATGTATGAATCTGCCGATCCTCAAGAATCTGGAGATAATGTTCCACCTTCCGCAGGAACAGATAATCTTCTTTCAGCTCCTCGGTCGTGTTCATTGGCAACAATCCTCCTTCGCCAAGGGCCTCAAGGGCAAGCAACGTATTTCCCTGAAGCAGGGAATGATTCTCGTGTGCATGGCGGAGTTGAAGTCCCTGGACCAGGAATTCCACGTCCCGCAACCCGCCGGCGCCTGTTTTTACATTTATGGTGGAACCAAGGCCGCGAGCGGAGGACCTGATGGACTCTTCACGCATTCTCTCGATGGTGGCTGCAATATCACTGATCTCTCTCGGGGTCTTCAGGACCTGCTCAATCTTTTTCAGGAAACGGTACCCCAGTTGCAGATTCCCGGCAATGGGTCTCATTTTCAGGGCCGCCTGCAACTCCCACAGTGACGCTCCGTAATAGTAGTAGTTTTCCAGTGCGCTGAAAGGCGGAACCAGTTCACCGGACCGTCCGAAAGGCCGTAATCGCAGGTCCACGCGGTACGCATACCCTTCCTCTGTGTGCCTGGAAAGATCCGAAAGGACCTTTTCCATAACCTGCGCGAACAGTTCCTTATAAAATGCCTTGCCGGAGCCTCCTGAAGAAGCGGCATCCGGATATTCACAGAGACCCAGGAGATCAATATCAGAACTGTAGTTCAGCTCATTTCCGCCCAGCTTTCCCAGAGCCAGCACGCAAAACCTGGTTTCCAATTCTTCCCCGGGCCCTGCCTTGTCCCTGTTTATCAGATCTTCCCATATCTTTTCAACCGCAACCTGAACCACGGCCTCCGCAACGGCTGAAAGCTCTCCCATTACCTCTCTGGTGGGCACCCCCAGGCAAATATCCCTCGTGCCGATGCGGAGTATTTCGCGGCGCCTCAAGCGCCTCAATTTGTTCAGCCACTCATGGTGACCGCCCGAGGTTTTTCCCGCCTTCCGCAGTTCATCCGCTATGTCCTCCGTCCTCCTCGTTTTGTGCAGGATTTCGGGAATCGTAATCCATTCGAAAAACTCCGGGTTCCTCACCAGGGTATCAGCAAGAAATTGACTCCCGGAAAAAATGCCCAGAAGGATTTCCAGCCGCATGGGCTGGGACAGGAGCAGGCCGAAATGAAACTCAGGGCTCGGCAGGACCCGCGCGAATCGTTCCCAGTTGTTCAGTGCCATATCCGGATCCGGCTGCCTCGAAAGAAAATCACGGGCAAGAACCGCCAGCCGGGCAAAGGTCTCCTGACGGCTCCCCTTGTCTGCCAGGGCCGCAAGATTCCTGTAAGCCCGCTCCGGGTCGTTGAATCCCGCATTGGAGAGGATCCCGTTTCTGATCTCCTTTGAAAGCCCGGGGGAAAGAATCACATCCGCCATGGTGCCCGTTCCCGGGCCCGGGAGCGCCTTTCTCCCGAAATGACGTTCCATGAAAGCTCGTACCGAGGCCGTATGGGTCTCAAAGTCAATGCGGAGCTGTTCAGCGGGTTCCAAAGCCCCTCCTCGCCGGTATCCCATCCGCCGTGCAAGATGCCGGTATTCTTCTGAGGACGGTTCAGGGAGAAACAGATCGCGTGCAGACCCTCGCAACATCCTCATGCCGTTGATCAGTTTCCTGAGGAAATGGTAATCGGAGATCAGCCTGACCGCCTCTTCAGGCAGGAGCACACCCACGTCTCCAAGGGCATAAAGCGCCTCGTGCAACAATGGGGTCCTGAGTTTGGGAATATTCTGTCCGTGCTTCACCTGCAGGATCTGGATACCGTATTCAAGATCCACCAGCGCGCCCGGACTGAATTTGGCGTTCAGCCTGCCCCCGGCCGCCTTTTCCTGGTACTGCTTCTTCCGCAGTTCCTGCAATTCCGACAGATCAAGGCTCTGGAACGCATAGACCATCTCGTCCCTGAGCCGCTCGAGACGCGCGCCGAATTCCCTGTCGCCGCCCACGGTTCTCATCCTGACAAGGGCCAAACGCTCGTAAGAATGCGACGATCCTTCCGACCCATAATATCGACAAAAATTTTCCAGGCTGGATGCCAGCGGACCGGCGTTTCCATACGGCCGCAGACGGAGATCAATCCGGAAAATGCCGTCCCTTTTCGCCTCAATGAATCCGAGCACCTCCCGGACAAGTTTGTCAAAAAAAACCGCGTTCTCAATGGATTCTTCACCGTCGGTCTTCCCGTTATCGCTGTATACCAGGAGCAATTCGATATCAGAGGCATATCCCAGGGCTGCTCCACCGAGTTTCCCCAGTCCCAGGACCGCATGCTTCACTTCAAGACCCGCCACGGACTTCGGCCTTCCAAATCTTTCCGTCAGGTCCCGGTAAATCAGCCTCACTGCAGTGCTGACGATTGTCTCGGCCAGGCCGGTCAACCTTTTTGACAAGGCCATAAAGCCTGATTCAGGGTCCAGAATGTGGTCCAGGTCAATGAGGAATATCTCGCGATCCTTGAATGCGTTCAGGGCCCTTCTTTTTTCTTCCAGGGATTCACAACCGTGCAGGGCGCTGTCAAGCCTTTCGTGCAGGCTCTCCGCGGATTTGCTCACTCTCATCCCATCCAGATGAGGCTTCAGCATCGGGAGCAGGGATTCATACTGGAGGCGAATAAAATCTTCCCAGAGGTAGTCGCTCGCCCCGAGCAGTTGTGCCAGCCCCTGCAACCGTTGCGGATCTGCCAAGAGATCCAGCCACTTTCCCTGGGCCGGCAGTTTCATGATGTCATCAACCAGGTATTCAAAGCGGGACAACGCCTGGTAAGGGTCAGGGGCCTGACCCAGAAAATAGGTAAACTGCTTGGTCAACAATACGGAGAGCCGTATACGGTCCAGGAGGTTCTCATCCTGGATTTTCATCCCATGATGATCCGCGAGGAGCAATTCATCCTCGATACGGCCGCGGATCGTGCGAATCCTCATATGTTCAATGGAGACCCTGTGCAGGGAAAGGGCGTTGCTCAGGGAATAGAGAAAAGCCGGGGTGTCTTCTGAAACAACTTTCAGCCGGGTGAGGGTGTCGCTCTCATTGTCGACTTCGATCCTTATCGGGTAGAGAACCGGCGGTGCATCCCGTTGAATCTGGGCCAGCCTGCGCACTACCATCTCATTCACCTGCTGTTTTGCCCTGCCCACTGATTCCTCGTCGCCCTTTTCAAGCAGGGACACGGCTGCGGTCATTCTCTTCCTGAACTCATCAATCCATTCCCTGAAAGGATATCCTTCGCTGATGACCCCCGAGAAATGGTCCACGATTCGTCGTCGCCTGAGAGGATCCCTGTGCATGGCCCGACGTTGAGCTTTTCTTCCCCTGATTCTCCTTCGCTCCCTGGTTTCTGCCTGGCTGTAAGTATAGATATCTCCCGAAATGATCGAGAAGCCCATGGCCGCGAGGATGCCGGTGATAATGGAGAATACGGATGGATAATCAAAACCCAGGACCGTACAATCAACGCTCCCGTCCTTCCTGCGCTCCAGCAGTATTTCCACGGGATTCTCGGAATCAAGGCGCGAGAGTGCCCGGAGATGGCGACAGATATCCTTCTCGGAAAACACCGCGAAATACCGTTCACTCAGCCGGAAAACATGTCCCTCGATGAAGGGCCCACTTATTTCCGGGCACATATTTTTGAAGGTTTCAGAATCGGGCTTCACGTCGTGCACCTTCCAGAAAAATAGTAATTTTAAGGGAAGGCCTCACAATCATCGTTTGAGCGTCGAGTTGTCAATGTGAGACCTGGAAGCAGGGAACCGGCATAGCCTGTACATATCTTAATCAATCTTTGAGCATCAAAGTGCGCAAAATCTGGAAGAACCAAAAAAAGAGGGTCCCCGGCATTGACCGGCGACCCTCTCTTTATACATCAATTACAGCAAAAATGTAACTGCCCACATACAACGATCAAAAGTTGATAAAATTATACAGGTCTCTGGCTCAGGATCAGGGTCCATCGGCCCAAGGATCGTGATCAATGGGCCACAAACCGTGAACTGTGAACCGTGAACCTCTCAAACGCACGGGATTATTCTATCCCATTTCACCGATTTCCCCATCGCGACAGATTACCATTGATGGATCCGGACTATATATCGTAATAGAGCGCGAATTCCCAGGGATGGGGGCGCAGGTCAATGGCCTGGACCTCGTTTTCCATCTTGTAGGTTATCCATGTTTCTATGACATCGGACGTAAACACATCCCCTTTCAGAAGATACTCATGATCCGCCTCCAACGCCTCCAGGGCCTCTCGCAGGGAACCCGGTGTCTGGGGAACCTTTTCGAGTTCCTCGGGCGGCAGGTCATAGATATCCTTGTCCAGGGGCTCTCCCGGATCAATCTTGTTCAGGATCCCGTCGAGCGCAGCCATGAGCATGGCGGAAAAGGCAAGATACGGGTTGCAACTGGGATCAGGGCAGCGGAACTCGAATCGCTTTGCCTTGGGCGACGTGGAGTAGAGTGGAATGCGGACCGCGGCACTCCTGTTCCGGCTTGAATAGGCCAGGTTCACCGGGGCCTCAAAACCGGGGACAAGCCGCTTGTAGCTGTTGGTCGTGGGGCTGGTGAAGGCGAGAAGTGAAGGCGCATGCTTCAAGATCCCCCCGATGGCATACATGGCGGTTTCCGACATCCCCGCATACCCGTCGCCCGCAAAGAGATTCTCTCCCCCTTTCCACAGGGACATGTGCACGTGCATACCTGTTCCATTGTCATTAAAGAGCGGCTTCGGCATGAAGGTCACGGTCTTGTTATGCTTTCGGGCCGTGTTCTTGATAATATATTTGTACTTCAGCAGGCTGTCAGCCATCTGAAGAAGGGGGGCGAACCGCATGTCGATTTCCGCCTGACCTCCGGTGGCCACCTCGTGATGCTGGGCTTCAATGGGAATGCCAACTTCCTCCAGAATCAGGACCATTTCGCTCCGGATGTCCTGCTGGCTGTCAACGGGCGGCGCGGGGAAATATCCCTCCTTGTAACGCGGTTTGTATCCGAGGTTGGGGGATTCAATACGCCCGGTGTTCCAATGGCCTTCCACTGAATCGATATGATAATAGCCCTCGTGTTCGTTCTGGTCAAAGCGGATGTCATCGAAGATGAAAAATTCCGCCTCGGGCCCAAAATAGGCAACGTCCGCGATCCCCTGGCTCTTGAGGAAATTATCCGCCTTCCTGGCGATATTCCGTGGATCCCGGGTATAATCCTCTCCTGTCACCGGATCACAGATATTGCAGATCATCACCAGTGTCTTGGCCTGGAAAAAAGGATCAACGAAGGCAGTTTCGGGCACCGGCTTTACCAGCATATCCGATTCATTGATCGCCTGCCATCCCCTGATGCTGGACCCATCAAAACCCACGCCGGCCTCAAACGTCTCTTCCTCGATCTCTCGTGGGGGAACGGAAAAATGCTGCCAGAGCCCGGGGAAATCCATGAACCGGAGATCCACCATTTCAATTCCCTCGTTTCGAATAAAATCCAGGACATCCTTACTTGTTTTCAATGCAACCATGCTCTTTCCCTCCTCTACGTAGTGCTTCAGGTGTTTGCGAATATACCTCTCACAGAGCAAGAGGTGTGCCAGGCCCCGCTTGAAGACCCCCATGCTTTCCAGAGCATGGACGAGGCATAAAGCTTCAAAGTAACCGATTGTATTATCTATAAATTTATCCCGAATCCAGGGGCCCATGCCGGCCTTCACCTTTGATCGGCTTAAGCAGCTAAAATTTATTCAACATTGAAAACACAATTTTGTAAAGAGATTTCCTTATAAAACACAAAAATGTAGAAACTACTGTTCCCAGTTTACGGTCCACGGTTTGGAAGAGCCCATCCCCCTCAATGCCGCATCGCGTTTCGCTTGCCTGGAATGCTGTTTTGATTGCACCTTGGAATCAGCAGTGGCCGGGTACTCCACCCTTGTTTGATCGTCTTGCAAAAAATCATTAAGTAAAGGTTGATTACAATGACCGAATGGTTTAACATATCAAATTTTTATCAGATACGTGTAAAATCTTATTATTTGGACAAAGAATCCATGGATTGGAAAGAGAGAACATACTGCGGCACCATCACGCGATCCCAAAAAGGGGAGGCGGTGAGGCTCATGGGATGGGTGGATGCCATCCGTGACCATGGAAGCCTGCTTTTTATTCACCTCCGTGATGTGCAGGGGATCGTCCAGGTGGTCTTTGACCCGGCGATCTCTCCTGAAGGGTATCCCCTGGCCACCACCCTCCGGGAAGAGGACGTGGTCAGCGTTGAAGGGACCGTATCCATCCGGGAAAAAGGAACCGAAAATCCCCACATCCGCACCGGGGATACGGAGGTCTATGCAACCACCCTGGAAATCCTCTCCCGGGCGCGGACCCTCCCCTTCCATATCTCCGAGAAGGCAATGGTCCTGGGAGAAGAAATCGCGGCCTCTCCCCAGAAGGTCGATGAGGATCTCAGGATCACCTATCGGTACCTTGATCTCCGGCGTCCATCAGTGCAGGATCTTTTCAGGAAAAGATACGAAATCACCAAGGCCATCAGGGATTACCTGCATGAACTCTACTTTATGGAAGTTGAAACGCCCATCCTGACCAGGAGCACTCCTGAAGGCGCCAGGGACTACCTGGTTCCCAGCAGGGTTCACCAGGGCAAATTTTATGCCCTGCCCCAATCACCGCAGATTTTCAAGCAACTGCTCATGATCGGCGGGATGGACCGCTATTTTCAGATCGCACGCTGCTTCAGGGATGAAGACCTCCGCCCCAACCGGCAGCCCGAATTTACCCAGCTTGACCTGGAGGCCTCTTTTATTGATGAGGAATTCATGTATGAGGCCCTGGAGGAATTGACCTGCAGGACCTTCTCCATCGGGGGAAAAACGCTCCCCCGCCCTTTCCCGCGCATGACCTACGAGGAGGCAATGGATCGATACGGGTCAGACAGACCTGATCTGCGGTTCGACATGACATTCGAAGATGTAAGCGACGTGATGCGGGAAACGGGATACACCATTTTTAAACAAATCGTTGCGAAGCAGGGACTGGTAAAAGGGTTCTGCGTCCGGGGAAAAGCCCATTATATGAGCAAGAACCTTCTCCAAAACGAATACGCCCTCAGGATTGTGCCCTCATTCGGCGCCCAGGGTATGACCTGGATGAAGGTGGTCAACGGCAGGCTTCAATCCAACATTGTCCAATTCTTCAGTGAGGCTGAACAGGACGCGATCCTCAATCGATTCCAGGCCCGTGACGGTGATGTCATCCTGATGATCGCGGACACCTCCCGGGACCTGGTCAATACAGTCCTCGGAAGACTCCGGCTCCACGTGGCCGAGAGATTCGATTTGATCCCGTCTGATGTCTACCGTCCCCTTTGGGTAACGGAGTTCCCCCTGTTTGAATGGAAAGACGGTCAGTTGAATTCCGAGCACCATCCGTTTACCATGCCGGACCGGGAAGATTTCAATCCCGAGGACCTCAAGGAGCTTCTTGCGCTGAAATCAAGGGCCTATGACCTCGTGGTAAACGGTGAAGAACTGGGGGGAGGCAGTATCAGAATCCACCAGACAGGGCTCCAGGAAAAAATCTTTCGGGCGCTCCGGCTTTCCCGAGCGGAAATCAATGCCAAGTTCGGATTTTTTCTCCGGGCCCTGGAATACGGCACGCCACCCCACGGCGGCTTTGCCCTCGGGCTTGACCGGGCCGTTGCCATGATCCTTGATACGCCGTCCATCAGGGAAGTGATCGCGTTCCCGAAAAACCGCCGGGCATACTGCCCCCTGACACGGGCCCCCGCCCCGGTGGATGAAGCACAGCTCAAGGAATTGGGCATTGCCATGATGGGCATGCAGGCCGGGGCTCAAGGGCCGTCCGCAACACCCGTGGAGGATGAAAGTCTGAAGGATGAAGGGATCCGCCGGGTGGAGGTCACTCCGGATGAAGTCAGGCATGTGGCAAAGCTGGCCCGGCTGACCCTTTCTGAAAACGATGTCGAGGAATACGCGAAAGATCTGAGTGCCATCCTCGATTACGTGGCAAAGCTGGATGAGCTGCAAACCGAAAACGTCCCCCCGACCAGCCATGTCCTGAAGATACGGAACGTCTGGCGGGATGACAAACCCGGCACACCCTCCACTGCCCGGATGATCCTGGAAAACGCACCCAAGAGGGAAAAGGATTTCTTTCAGGTGCCGAAGATTCTGGAAGGTTAAATGAATGGAGCTGTGTGACAAAAGCGCATACGACTTAAGCCGGCTGTTGCGGAAAAGGGAGGTAAGCGCCAGAGAAATCGTCGAGTCGGTACTCTTGCGGATAGACGAAAAGGAGCCGCTGATTCACGCCTATATCACCGTAACGCGGGATACGGCCCTTGCACAGGCGGACCGTGCAGACCAATTGCTCGCGCAAGGGGGCGATATTGCGCCGTTGACCGGCATTCCCATCGCCATCAAAGACCTCCTCTGCACCAGGGGAATCAAGACCACTTGCGCGTCCAAGATACTGGCAAATTATGTTCCCCCCTACAATGCCACCGTGGTAGACCGGCTATTCCAACAGGGTGCAATCCTCGTGGGCAAGACAAACATGGATGAATTCGCCATGGGCTCCTCCACTGAAAACAGTGCCTTCGGGGTGACGCGGAATCCGGTGGATCCCCAAAGGGTCCCGGGAGGATCAAGCGGGGGATCGGCTGCCGGAGTTGCCGCGGGAGAGGCCATAGCGGCTATCGGCTCCGACACCGGGGGATCCATACGACAACCCGCTTCATTCTGTGGGATTGTGGGCATGAAACCCACCTACGGAAGGGTCTCCCGTTATGGCCTGATCGCCTATGCCTCATCCCTGGACCAGGTCGGGCCCCTGTGCCGCAGCGTGGAAGACTGCGCTCTGCTCCTCAACGCGATCTCCGGACACGACCGGAGAGACTCCACGTCCGTTGACACGCCCTGTCCCGACTTCCTGGGTTCGCTGGACCAGGATCTCAACGGGGTGCGGATCGGCCTGCCCAAGGAATATTTCGTGAAAGGCATGGATCCTGCCGTGAAAGAAAAGGTGATGGAAGCCGTGTCTTTCCTGGAACGAAACGGCGCGCACGTTCAGGAAATCTCTCTTCCCCACACGCCCTATGCGGTCGGCACCTATTACCTGATCGCCACTGCCGAAGCAAGCAGCAACCTCGCCCGGTACGATGCGGTAAAATACGGGGTACGCCCCCCTGACGAATTTGAAGATATTATTGCCATGTACCAGCAAGCGCGAAGCGAAGGCTTCGGCCGTGAAGTACAGCGAAGGATTATGCTGGGCACGTATGTCCTTTCAGCCGGATATTATGATGCCTACTATGTGAAGGCGCAGAAAGCCAGGACCCTCATCCGCGAAGATTTCTCAAAGGCCTTTGAAGAAGTGGACTGCCTCGTCACGCCGGTATCGCCGTGCCTCCCCTTCAACCTCGGGGAAAAGGTGGCCGAACCGCTCCAGATGTACCTTGTTGATATCTACACCGTATCGGCAAATCTCGCCGGGGTGCCGGCCATGAGCATAAACTGCGGGACCGTGGGAAACCTTCCCGTGGGTCTCCAGATCATCGGAAAACCCTTTGACGAAGAAATGCTTCTCCGGGTGGCCCATGCCTACCAAAGGCTCTCAGGGGGCAACGCTCATGGATTTTGAAACTATCATCTGTTTTGAAGTACACGCAGAACTCAGTACGAAAACAAAGCTCTTCTGCGATTGCCCCATCGACTACGAGGCGCCGCCCAATCACCAGATCTGTCCCGTGTGCACGGGCCAGCCGGGCTCACTTCCGGTGCTGAACAGGCGGGCCATTGAATACTGTGTCCGTGCCGGCCTTGCCCTCAATTGCGCCATCAATCCCCATGCCCGTTTTGCGCGCAAAAATTATTTCTACCCTGATCTCCCCAAGGGCTACCAGATTTCCCAGTACGAGGAACCCCTGTGCGAAGACGGGTATCTCGTGATCCCCGGAGATGACGGTCAGCCCTATCCGGTGGGCATCAAGCGCATCCACCTGGAAGAAGATGCCGGCAAGCTGGTCCACGCGTCCAAGTCGTTTGAATCCGCCGACTACAGTTTTGTAGACTACAACCGGTCCGGAATCCCCCTCATCGAAATCGTCTCCGACCATACCCGGAATCCCGTCCGTTCCCTGCAGGAAGCCAGGACCTATCTTGAAAAAATGCGCCAGATCCTCCGGTATATCGGGGTCAGTGACTGCATCATGGAAAAGGGACAGTTCAGGTGCGACGTGAACATTTCGCTGCGACCAAAGGAGGCCCGGGATTTCGGCAACCGCGCTGAAATCAAGAATATGTCCTCCTACAAGTTCGTTCTCGAGGCCCTGGAATATGAAATCAGGAGACAGGCGGAAATCCTGGAATCTGGCGGAACGATCTCCCAGGAAACCCGTCTTTTCGACGAGACAAAAAAGGCCACCATCTCCATGCGCGGGAAGGAGGACGCCCCGGACTACCGCTACTTCCCTGAACCCGACCTGGTTGAACTGGACACGGACAGTGCTTTTATCGAAGCCATCCGGCGGGAAATGCCCGAGTTGCCTGACCAGCGGGTGGAAAGGTTCATCAGCGCCTACGGGATTTCACAGAATGAAGCCTTTATCCTGACGAAGGATCGTCAGACTGCGGAATACTTCGAACGCTGCGTTCCCCATTGCACATCCTGCAGGAGACTGAGCACGTGGATAGCCAAAGACCTTTTCCGGCTGCTGAACGAGAAATCTCTTCCCATTGAGCAATGCAAGATTCCCCCGGCTGATTTCGGACACCTGATGGATCTTGTGGAGGAGGGGCGGATTACCGACGCGATCGCCCGGGTCGTTCTGGAAGAGATGTTCGACACGGGCAAATCTCCCGAAGCCATCATTGAGGAAAAAGACCTCAAACCCGTGCAGGAGCAGGACGTCATTGAATCACTGATCGACCAGGTTATGGGCGACAACCCCGAGACAGTGGCCAAGATCCGGGAAGGGAATCCCGAACCCGTGAACTTCCTGATCGGCCAGGTCATGCGGAAGACAAACGGCAGGGCAAACCCCAAGAAAGTCCGGGAAATCCTCCAACAAAAACTCTCAATAACAGCCACATAATCTCTGATTGACGATGATAACCACAGATCAAAATTTCCCAGGCAGTGAACCGGCATATTCCCTCTGCTACGTTCGCTTCGCCGTCCATGGCTCCGCTCACTGCGGATGTCGGCCCTTCCACTGTCCTGTTCCAGGGCCGACATGACGCCGCCTCGGGAACATCCCGTTCCCCTGCCTTCCTGAAGTAACCCAATCTAAAGGCACTGAAATATGTTTCTCTGTGTGGGAATCGAAGAGCGAGTTCTCTCCCGCAGACCGGAAAGTATTATGAAGCCCTCTCCGGCGCAGATCAGAGGAAGGAAGCCTTTTTTCAAGTGACTGGTGAGAGGGCGCCGTTCTTTTCGTGACGTATCTTTGGGGGAAACCGCAGCCAGCCCGAAGGGTGGAATGCGGAGGGGGCAAGGCTCCCCCGGAGATACGTCACAGAAAAGACCAGCCCGGAGCCTTGGAACGGAAAAAAGGCTTCCTCCCTCTGATCGGTGGATCCCATACGGCTCCTTCATCAGAGGTACTGGGTTTCATCGAAACAAAATTAGACATTGCATTTCTGGATAGCACACTCATGCCCCGCCGAGATAGGCTTCAATAGTGCGGCAGGCGGTTTCCGTGCCGCCTCTTCTTTTATCCACGTAGTCCCTGGCCCTGCTCAAGACCTCATCCCTGGGCGGAGGTTCTCTCAGATTCCTGACCAGGCAGTCGGTGAGTTCCCGGTGATTGGCCACCTGGCGCACCAAGCCCCTCGCAACAATATCCTCCCCCACCCATGCGAAATGTTCCCAGTACGGTCCTATGCACGGAACCACCCCCTGCCCAAGAGGTTCCAGGAAATTCTGCCCTCCCAGCGGTTTCAATGTCCCGCCGACAAAGGCGGCCTGCGCTACAGCGTAAGCTGAAGAGAGTTCTCCGAAGACATCCCACAGGATAACGCTCCCCGCAGGGACCGGGCCGGTCGTTTCAGAACGAAGGAACCAGCGGAAACCCGCGCGTTCCAGGGATCTTTTCCAGGCAGGGATCCGGTGCATGTGGCGCGGAAACACGGAACTGATCGTCTCCGTCAGGACCTCCGCCACTGATTTCAGCACGCCAAGGACATCTTTTTCCTCTTCCTTTCTCACAGATCCCATCACCAGGAACGGAACGCTCTTTGGAATCACTTCCCCGATGGGGTTGTGGCCGGTGATCGCGTCCAGCCGCATTCGATCGAATTTTATGTTGTGCATGACTTGCACACCCTGTTCTCCAAACAGGGCACAATACCGGTCCCTGTCCCCGGGTGAAACAGCCAGGATCCTGTCCGGTCGCACATTGCGCCAGAATCCTCTCAAGTACCGGTAGGCCTTGAAGCTTTTCCTCGAAAGCCGGCCGTTCAAAATCATGATGGGAACCCCCTGTTTTGTACAGGCGGCCATGAGGCCGGGCCACAGTTCTGTTTCCAGGAGGACTATGACCCGCGGTCTCCATTGCCGCAGGGCCTGTTCCATCAAGCTGGGACGGTCAAAAGGGAAACTGGCGATCCGTATTGATTTTCGGCGGGATTCATCGATCTCCTCGAGCCCTTTCTTGAGGATATCAAGGCCCTGGGTGGTCCCGGAGGTCACCACGACATCAGGGAACGGATCCAGAGCGAGGGTGGACA
>JAFDGR010000185.1 GCA_019309145.1 Deltaproteobacteria bacterium
CGCTCAAAAAATGCGGCAGCTCTCTCGCAATGTACGCCTGGTCTTTGACTACTTGCGGATGACTCAAAACTCATGTGTCTGTGCCTTGCGCCATTAGAACAAAATTACCGTGTTTCATCCTCTTTCCTGGAGGGAGACTTGCAGCTTTTTCTTGACTTTCTCCTGTTTTTTTCATTTCTTCTAACCCGGGTTTCTCACCGATCTTCGTCGCGAGACGGTGGAGAGCCCCGTGAATATAAGGCGTGCGCAGGAAAATGGGCGCAGACGTACTTTCACAGTACGTCGAGGTCATTTTTCAAGCACAACACAATAGGCACGGGAGCTATCCGCCGTCACAGCAGATTATTGGTGAGAAATCCGGGCTAAGGGACTGCCATAAAATAAGTGTTGCCTTAAGGTGCTCAGATTTGGGTTAAATTTGGTCGATCTGACTGAACAAAACCAGATGAAAAGAACAATCCTTCAAATAGTGCTTTTGGTCATGCTGGCTTCCGCCTGCCTGGGTGGATATGTTCTTGTCAGGCATGTCCTGGCACTCCCCTTCAGGGCGACCAATGACGCCCTGCACACACAGGAATCCCCGGTGACTC
Source organism: Deltaproteobacteria bacterium (assembly GCA_019309145.1). Classification (GTDB taxonomy): domain Bacteria; phylum Desulfobacterota; class DSM-4660; order Desulfatiglandales; family Desulfatiglandaceae; genus B46-G9. The sequence continues at coordinate 591 of JAFDGR010000185.1, forward strand.
TGGATTTCCTGATTCCCGCGGGCGTCCACATCGACGAAAAAATGACCATCAGGGAAGTCATGGACGTCCGTTTCAACAAGGGAACCGGTATCTACGAAAGATTCATAAAAAGCATCACGGGGATGGTTCCCCGGAAGTACCTGTACCTTGGAGACACGCTCCTGTTTATCTTCTGGACGTTTCTCTACCTGACGTTCCTGCGGGTTTTTACCTTTGCGGGATATGGCCGGGCGTTGCGGGTGAGCCTCCTGCTGGGGGGCTGCACTTACTACTTCATGCCGGATTTTTCTCCGGGGAAGATTGATGACGGGGTTTTTGTCGTCCTGGCGCTCCTGATCATGGCAACCAGGGGGTACCTCTCTTCCCGGAAGAAGAGAAAGCGGTGATTTCTCACTCCTCTCCACCCTTCCAGATCTGATACCTCTTCATGTAATCAGCAGCAGCTTTCTTGGGATCAAGATGCAGGCATTTTGCATAACTCACTACAAAACCCCTGACGTACGTTGCAGGAGGAAGCGCATCGAACTCTTCATTCTCAATACGCTCGAGGTAGTGCACCTGTATTCTGGTTGAAAGTGCGATCTTCTGCAGATCAATCCCCAGCCGTTCCCGAGCTTCCCGCAAGGCCTGTCCGCCAAGACCCCTCGCGTCAAGAGGTGGTTGATCGTATTCATCAATGAGGGGATGAAGGCCCTCCTGCTCTTCCGGGAGCCCATCGTTGCGGTCATAGGACCCGGCCAGCATTTGATACGCTTCTTCGATCTCACCGAGTATCTTCTTTTTGCGTTCCTCGGAAATGTCATCCGTAATCGGGAGAGTAACGATCGAATCCTCTGAATAGAGTGACTTCAGGAGAAGATATGCTTCGCGGATTTCTGATAAAGACGCGCCGGGCCCGATTTCCAGGATGTCAAGGTACCTTTCATACTCTTCTGGTTGCATATTCATACTCTCGTGTACATGTCTTTGCCATGCAAAAGATTCTCTGCCACCTTTTCAATTTCCCGTGCGCACCTGGTCCCCGGGCAGGCCTGCATGAATGGTTGTCGTTTATTGATGCACCGGGGAATGATGGGATCATGTTCAACATACCCGACATATTTTGCGTCAACGCTGAAATATTTTTTGCAGATGCTCTTTACCGACCTCCCGATGACAACCTCCTGCCCGGTGGTCACCCGGTTGAGGATGATGTGGGCCCCAAAGCCCGCAAGCTCCCGATTGACCATATCCTCCAGGGTTCCGGAAACGCTTCTGAGGTAGTCTATGAGCTGGCTTAAACTGGTGATGTTGTATGCTTCCCGGTTCCTCCAGGCATCTTGAATCAGCTCCTTGAAGCCATGGGCTCCCAGGGTCTTCAGCAGTTGTCGATAAAAGGCATTTTTCAAAAAATAATAGCTGTTTTCAATGGCGGTAATTTCCGGGAGGACGACAATGATTTTTTTGTCCGCGAGCAGGAAGGTATCTAAGGTGTTGAAGTGGGCCCCGGCTCCAAGATCAAGGAGAATGTAATCGGCATCAAGCTGCCTGATATGCCGAAAGAGTTTCAATTTCTGGGTATACTTCATATCATCGGGGCCCAGAGAATTGATAGCGCCGATCAGCAGTCCCATATTCTCTATGCCGCTTTCCACCACCAGGTCGTTCAGAGGCACCTTCTTTTCAAGGAAGTCTGTGAGGGACACCCTGGGTTTCGCGACACCCAGGAAGGTGTGCAGATTTGCCCCCCCGAAATCAGCATCGATCAGGACAATTTTTTTCCCCCGCAGTGCCAGGTAGTTTCCGATGCTGCTTATCAGGAAGCTTTTTCCGGTCCCCCCTTTGCCTCCACCGATGGCCCAGATTTCAGGGGCCGGGGAACGTTGTTTCGCAAGTCGAGTTTCCACGCAGCACCTTACTCGTGGTTATTCTTATGACTATCTTGCCCATACTGTATCTATCTTCCGTAATAGGATATGATGGATGCCTTGGCTATTGCATGCTGATTCAGAAAGTACCCCACCATGGCCGGGGGCGATTTCGCGTCCAAGTCCAGTTTCGGTATGTCCAGTGCGTAGACCGTGAATACGTACCGGTGTGGTTTGTCCCCGACGGGAGGGCAGGCCCCCCCGAATCCAGGCTTTCCAAAATCCGTTATACTTTGCACGCATCCCTTGGGAGCCAGGCCTCTTTCAAGGTTTCCCGCGTCCGCCTTGAGTTCATGGACCGCAGAGGGGATATTAAAGATAACCCAGTGCCACCACCCGCTCCCGGTGGGAGCATCGGGATCATACACGGTGACGGCAAAGCTCTTTGTACCCTTGGGTGCGTTGTTCCATTGCAAAGACGGCGAGATGTTCCTGCCATGGCAGCCGAAGCCTGAAAAAACCTGTTCTTCTGTTAACTGGCCGTCCAGGTCGGCGCTTTTTAAAGTGAACTCCTGTGCTAAGACACTCCCGAGGCCGATGAGCCCGACCATGATCACGAGAAAGAAGAGCTTTTTCATTTTTTCACCTCCTTGAAATGTTGCAGGGTTTGTAGTATGGCAATTTATCATCCCCGGAGACAAAGGAGCAAGGAATTTCTTGCCTGCAACATACCTACTATGGATCATGGAAAATGATTCGGGTTTGAGCACTCATGACAGCCGATGAAAGAATTTGATATCTTCCGGATCCCCCTGGAAGGGACCCACCTGGTGGAAGCCAACGCGGGTACCGGGAAGACGTATGCCCTGTCGGGCCTTTTCCTGCGACTGATCCTGGAAAAGGATCTTTCTCCCGGTGAAATACTCGTGGTAACGTACACCCGTGCCGCCACCCAGGAACTCCGGGACAGGATCCGGCGAATGATACGGCAGGCCCTGGATTTTCTCTTCCGCGACACCCCTGTTGACCCTTTTGTTGCGCGTGTCATGAAGGGACAACAGGACCGGGAGCGCTCCCGGGAAGCCCTTATCCGTGCCCTCAGGGATCTGGACGAGGCCGCGATTTTCACGATCCATGGATTCTGCCAGCGCCTTCTCCAGGAAAACGCCTTTGAAACCGGCTCCCTGTTTGACGTGGAGCTGATGACCAATGAACAGATCCTGGACCAGGAAATCGTGGAGGATTTCTGGCGAAACCACATCTCTACGGCGGAGCCGGAATTCGTTCATTACCTGGTTTCCAGGAAATGGAGCACTGAATATCTCCTCCGGTCCCTTGGTCCGGGCCTGAAACATCCACTCATCCGTGTTATTCCCCCGATCAAGGCCACGCGGTTGCCTACGCTCGGAAGTTACAGGAAAACGCTTGCTGCCATCCGGAAGCGGTGGCCCGAAGCAAGAAATGACGTGCGATCAATGCTCATGGATCCTGGACTGAAGGGCAATACTTACGGCGTCATCACGGCCAAGGGCGGCCCACCGTCTCCAAGGATCCTGAAGATCGATGCCATTATCGCGGCGATGGATCAATTCCTCGATGCGCTCCACCCCTTGTTCCCCCCCATTCCCGAGATTGAAAAACTCAGCGCCGGCAAACTGGCCGCCTCCATGAAAAAGGGATATTCTCCTCCCGAACATGAACTTTTTGTATACTGCGAACAGTTGTGGGAACAGAAAAATGTCCTCACAAGGGAAATGGATGAAAACCTGACGTTTCTGAAGGCCGGGCTTTTTCAATACATCCGGGAAGAACGCCTGAAGCGAAAGGCCCTAAGAAATATCAGGGGCTACCAGGACCTGCTCACGGACTCGCTCTCAGCCCTGAAACACAAGGAAAAGGAAAGATTTATCAACGCCGCTCGTTTCAATTACCGGGCCGCGCTCATCGATGAATTTCAGGATACGGACCCGGTCCAGTACCGCATTTTTGATACCCTTTTCGGCAAAGGCAAGGTGCCCCTCTTCTATATTGGAGACCCGAAGCAGGCCATCTACGGGTTCCGGGGAGCGGATGTGGTCACCTATATGAAGGCGGCCGGCGCTGTTCCCGATACCTGCACGCTGCGACTGAACTGGCGCTCGGAACCGGAACTGGTACGGGCCGTGAATGCCCTTTTTTCCTCAATCGACCGGCCCTTTGTCTACCGGGAGATCGGATACGCCCCTTCCGGGCCTGCCGAGGAAAGGAAAACCAAGCCTCTGCGGATGGAGGGAGGCGCCGGAGCACCTCTCAGGATATGCCTTCTCCGTCACCCAAAAGGTGAAGACACCTCTCTCCCGCTGGCCAAAAAAAAGGCCTGGCCCCTCATATTGAAATTTGTGGCCGGAGAAGTGGCTCGGTTGGTGGATATGGGGAGATCCGGAAAGGCATTCCTTGGCGATGAACCCCTCTCGGAGCGGGATATCGCCGTCCTCGTGCGAAAAAACAGGGAAGCCCGGCTGATACAGGATTGTCTCAGGCAGGTCAATATCCCCAGTGTTCTCTATAACGCGGGCGATATTTTCGAGACCAGGGAAGCCCGGGAGATGGCCATGATCCTGCAGGCCGTCGTGGAACCCAGACACGAAGGCCAAATAAAGGCCGCCCTGGCAACGGATACCATCGGCATGAGCGGGGAAGCCATTCAAGCCCTTTCTGAGCAGGAAGATGCTTGGGAGCAGCGCATCTTTGATTTCAGGGAATATCAGAGAATCTGGGAAGAACAGGGCTTTATCCCCATGTTCCGGCAGTTCCTCACCAGGGAAAAGGTCCGCGTCCGTCTCCTGGCCTTTCCTGACGGTGAACGGAGGCTTACCAATATGTTGCACCTGGGTGAAGTACTTCACCGGGCCATGCTGGAAGAAAGGCTGGGGATGAATGGTCTTTTGACCTGGCTTTTCCGCAAGATAGAAGACCACTCGCAAGGGGGTGATGAACAGCTCCTGAGGCTTGAAACAGATGAAGAAGCGGTAAAAATCGTCACCATTCACAAGAGCAAGGGCCTTGAATACCCGGTGGTGTTCTGCCCATCCCTCTGGGATGGCGGAGGTGGCATGGGAAATGAAGTCATTTACCATGACCCGGACAATGACCTGCAACTGACCATGGATCTTGGATCCAGAGACAAGGAAAACCACGCGGCATTGGCCCGGGAAGAGTCGCTGGCTGAAAACCTCCGGCTCCTCTATGTGGCCTTGACCAGGGCTCAGCATCGCTGCTACGTGGTCTGGGGTCGGATCAAGGACGCGGAGACTTCAGCACTGGCCTATGTGCTCCACGGCCGCCATTCCGGGGATGATCTTTCCCTCCTCGTGAAAGACTCAGGAGGCGCCATTGCCGTGGAAGACCTCCAGACAACGCAATGGCCCCTCTGTACAAAACCCTCCGCCCGGGTATCCTCTCTCGGCGGCCGGATTTTTGCCACACGAATACCGAGGGACTGGAAAATCTCCAGTTTCTCATCCCTCTCTTCAGGGCAAAAACTGGATGCGGATATCCCGGATTATGATTTCTCCGTTCCCCGGGAGCCGTCCGGGGACGTGGAGATGGACGAATCAGTGATTGACTCTGCTTCCGGTATATTCACCTTTCCAAAAGGGGCCCGTGCGGGAACCTGCCTGCACGACATCCTGGAACACCTGGATTTCACGCAAGAGCATGGCGCCCGGGATCTTATCGCGGCAAAGCTGCGTGGTTATGGCTTTGAAGACAAGTGGGTGGATACCATACACGACATGGTTCAAAAAGTCCTTTCCGTCCCGCTTGATCCCCTTGATCCGGACCTGATGTTCCGGAAGATCAGGGCAAAGGACCGGCTCCATGAGCTGGAATTTGTTTTTCCCCTCAGGAGCATAGGGCCTGATGTCCTGAAAAAGCTCTTTACAGCCCACGGGGGCCCGAACCTTGCTGATGATGTGCCGCAGGAGATTGGACGCCTCCATTTTTCCCCGGTCAGGGGATTCCTGAAAGGCTTCATGGACCTGGTATTTCATTGGAGGGGGAAATTTTATCTGGTAGACTGGAAATCCAATTTCCTGGGGTACCGAATTGAAGATTACGGTCCTGACGGTCTCAGGCAGGCCATGGAGGAGGGACAATACGCTCTCCAGTATCACCTTTATACCCTCGCCCTTGACCAGTACCTCAAGATGCGCCTGGCGGGATACCGATATGAAAAAGTGTTTGGGGGAGTATTCTATGTATTTCTGCGTGGCGTGGATCCCGCACGGGGGATGGATTTCGGGATCTTCCGGGACCGGCCGTCGCAGGACCTGGTGAATGCCATGCGAGAGGCCCTGATCGCGTAGTTTCGACAGGATTCCAGGATAAACAAGAAAGGCTCCAGAACCGTGCATTTAGAAGATACCGGGCTTTTTTCGGAGATCGATCTCCAATTCGCTCAATTCATGATGAGGATCTCCAGTCGCGCTGACGAGGCCCTTTTCCTGGCGGCAGCCCTCGTGAGCAGGGCAACGGAAAACGGCCACGTGTGCCTTGATCTCGAGGCCGTCGCAGGCCGACCGCTCAACTCCGAGGGTGGTCACGGCCATGGATTGATCTGCCCGGGGCTTTCACCCTGGCTGGAAAGCCTGGAGCGCTCAGAGGTCGTGGGCCGGCCGGGTGACGAAACGCCCTTGATACTTGATGAGAACGACCGGCTCTATCTCTTCCGGTACTGGGAATACGAACACCTCCTTGTGCGTAAAATACAGGAGTCGGTCAATGCCGGG
>JAFDGR010000186.1 GCA_019309145.1 Deltaproteobacteria bacterium
GTCCCGGACGATCCATTATTTTGACGGCCACGAGGCTTGCCAGTATGCCAAGAATTGTGATGACAATAAGAATCTCGAGGAGGGTGAAACCTCCGTGATACCCGGCACTTCTCCTCTGAACTTTTCTGAAACGAACCATATGCTTCACTCCCCTTTCCTCTTTCTCAAGCTACCGGATCCCCGCGCTCATATCGAAAATGGGCAAGAGCACCGCCATCACCACAAACGCCACAACAATCCCCATCACCAGGATGATAACGGGTTCCAGCAGGGAAGTAAGGGAACCGATGCCGGCATTCACTTCCTCTTCATAGATATCAGCCGCTTTTTCAAGCATCGCCTCCAGCTCTCCGCTCTGTTCCCCGGCTCGCAGCAACTGGATAATGAGTGGAGGAAAGTGTCCGGTCAGCTTCAGGGGCGTGGCAAAATCAGCACCCTCTTCCACCTGCTTTGTTGCCTTTTCCACGGCCTCTTCCACAACCCTGTTCCCCAGGGAGAGGCGGGCTATCTCCAGGCTCTGAACCAGGGGAAGTCCGCTCCTCAGCAGGACAGCCAGGGTCCTGGTAAACCTGGCCATCACACTTTTTCGGTGGAGCCTCCCCATGACCGGAACTTTTAACCGGATCCGATCCCATGCGCGTGCTCCCGGCCCCTTCGCGAACCATACGGTCATGCCGGCAAACCCCATCAAGCACAATGCCACCAGCCACCACCAGCCCCTGGCGAAATCGGTAAGCCAGATAAGAATCCTCGTGGACCAGGGCAGCGCAAGTTCCATCCCCTTGAAAATTCCCACAACCTTCGGCATCACAAAGGTCATCAGGAAAACCAGGATAACCGCGGCGATCATCAGCAGAAAGAGAGGATACGTCATTGCTGCGGCGATTTTCTTCCTCGTCCTCAAAGAACGCTCGGAAAAATCGGCCAGCCTTTTCAAGATGGTGTCCAGCCCTCCTGCTGATTCAGCTGCCCGTACCATATTGACGGATACGGTATCGAACACATCCGGGTGTTCAGACATGGCCTGATAAAAAGCGCTCCCCTCGATCACTTTTTCCCGAATCTGGGTAATTTTTCTTTTCAATCGGAGGTGTTCCACCTGCTCTACGAGGGTACCGAGGGAGTCCACAAGCGGGAGACCGGACGAAATCAAGGTAGCGAGCTGTCGCAAGCACCCGCTCACAAGAACGGGATCAATGCGTCTCAGCCGGGCAAACCATAACTGGAGGTCCTCGAATCGCGACCCTTTGCCCTCGGAACTGACTTCCTTGAGCTCCACCGGGAAAACCCTGCTCTGGGTTAATTTGAACCGCGCGGAACTCGGTCCCTCGGCAGTGATAATTCCGCTTACTTTTTTCCCTTTATCGTTGACCGCTCTGTACTCGAAAACAGCCATGGAGTATCACTTTCCCGAAGACCCGAGGCTCATAGCCTCGTTACTCCTGAGTGACCCGAAGCACTTCGTTCAGGGTGGTCACACCCGCCTTCACTTTTCTGAGACCGTCCTCGAACAGGGAGGTCATTCCCCTTCTCATGGCGGCTTCCTTTATGGTGACGGAATCTGCTCCGGAGGTGATAAGACGCCTTATTTCATTATCAATGACCAGCAGTTCAAAAATGCCGGTCCTTCCCATGTATCCGCTTCCCATGCAGGAAGCGCAACCCCTTCCCCGGGAAAGGAGATCATTGCCCGTGAACCCATACTCCTGCGCTGTCTGTTCTTCCGGGCGGTATTGTTCCTTGCAACCGGAACAAATAGTTCTTACCAGTCGCTGGGCAAGGACTCCCAGAAGCGATGAGGCGATGAGAAAAGGCTCGACTCCCATGTCCACGAGTCTCGTAAGGGCCCCTGCCGCGTCATTGGTGTGAAGGGTGCTGAAAACCAGATGCCCGGTCAGGGATGCCTGGACGGCAATCTCCACGGTATCCAGATCGCGGATTTCACCGATCATGATAATGTCCGGATCGTGCCTCAGGATGGATCTGAGGCCCCGCTCAAATGTGAGATCTGTTTTGGGATTTACCTGGATCTGCCCAACGCCTTTCAGCTCATATTCAATGGGGTCTTCAATGGTGATGATATTCTTTTCTTTGGAATTGATGCGATTAAGAGAGGCATAGAGGGTGGTCGTTTTGCCACTCCCGGTAGGACCCGTGACGAGGATAATACCCCCGTTTTTCCGGATGAGCTTCTCGAAGACTGCCAGCTCTCTTTCAGGCATGCCCATATCACTGAGACCGAGCAATGAAACCGTCTTGTCAAGCAGCCTCAAGACGATCCTCTCTCCAAAGGCCATAGGGATAATAGATACCCGGATATCAACGGGTCTCTCGGCCACCCTGATCTTCATCCTTCCATCCTGGGGAAGTCGTTTCTCCGCGATGTCAAGGCTCGCCATGACCTTGATGCGCGAAACGATGTGGGGATGAATCCGTTTTGGCAGATCGTACACTTCGTGGAGAATCCCATCCACTCGAAAACGCACCTTTATGGTTTTCTGGTAGGGTTCAATATGAATATCGCTTGCCCTGTTCTTGAGTGCCTGGGTCAGGATGATGTTGACCAGACGGATGATCGGTGCCTCATGGTTCACATCCATGAGATCTTCTGCTTCTTCAATCTCCGCGAACACATGATCATCCAACTGGTATTCCCCAAGGTCCTGGACCATTCGCTCGGCATCGTCATTGGATTGGTCAAACAGGATGTTGATGGCCGAAAGGATCTCCCTGGTGGAGCTGACAACCAGCCTGGCCCCCTTACATCCCAGGCGGCGGGCCAGTTCATCGGCCGCCTGGCAATTGAGGGGATCATTGAGCGCCACGGTAAGCCATTCACTCTCTTTTTCAAGCGGAACGAGACACATGCGCTTGAAGTACTGGATAGGAATGTTCCGAATTTCTTCAAACCGGGAGGGAGCCGGCAGGTGCTCCTGAAAAAGGGTTCCTGCTTGGGCTGCAATAGAACGCAGCTCTTCCCGGCCCCCGTGGTCGTGAGGAGTGTTTCCCGTTCCTGACTGATCCTTGTTCTTGCGCGGCATGTCCGGCATGACCGTATCTTTTCTATCTGAAGCCTTTTTGCCTCAGGATCTCAGACTGCTCACGTTTGTCCGCTTTCATCTGCTCACGGTCAATGAGGCCTCGTTTTTTCTTATAGAGATCCTTTGCGGTTCCTTCGTTTTTCACGATATGTGGAGTAAGAAACACCAGCAGGTTGGTCTTTATGTCCCGGTCACTCGTGGTCTTAAAGAGCCAACCCATGAAGGGGAGCCCCCCAAGACAGGGCACCTGGGTTTTCCCCCGGTTCATCTGCTTCTCGATGAGTCCACCAATAACGGCTGTTTCTCCGTCCCGCACCGTAATCGTCGTCTTGGCTGACCGAAAAGCGGTGGTGGGAGCGAGCACTGTCCCCCCGAGAGCGGTCGTCTCAAGCACAGTTTTCACACTCTCCTCCAGGTTCAGCCTCACAAGATCCTGGCTGTTGATTTGCGGAGTGACCTTGAGAGTTACGCCTACGTCCTTATACTCAAAGCTTTGTATGGCCCGGTCCGTGGTGCTGGTTCCCTGGTCAATCCGCGTGACAAAGGGGATGGTCTTTCCCACCTCAATGACCGCCTCCTCGTTATCAAGGGTCAGGATCTGGGGTGTGGAGATAATGTTGAAATCGCTGTCGGTCCGCACCGCCTTGATAAAGGCCCCGAGCGTGGGAAAGGTCACACTGCCGAGAGTCACTGCCCTGCCCACTACACCCGCTGCAAAACCCGCAGGAAGACTCCCTGTAGAAAGGGCATTGAGCCCACCCTGGGAACCTGCGGTACCCCCTACCCACACGCCTCCACGACTCCCTTCTCCATATCCCCCATTATAGGTGTTTCCAGCCCGCCATTCCACCCCCAGTTCCAGTGCCTTATCGGTCGATACCTCGACAATCAGGGCCTCCACATACACCATGGTACGCGGGATATCCAATTTCTCAATAATCTGTTTGAGAACGTGGTATTCATCCGGCTCAGCAATGATAACAAGGGTATTCGTGGCCTTGTCTGCAGAAATTTGCACGTTCTTGGAGACAAGGGGAGCCCCACCCTTTTTCTTTTCAGCGCCCTTTCCGGGAATCTGTGAAAGTACTTTTACCAGGTCTTCCGCAACCGCGTTCTGGAGAGAATAGATGTGGATGGTAGCCCGGGGTTTGGCCTCCTTCTGGTCCAACCGCCCTACCAGCATGCGGATATCTGCCATAATTTTTGGCGGGGCCACCACGATCAGCGCATTTGTCCTTTCATCGGAGATCATCTTGACCCTGCTCCTCATCAATTTTCTTCCCCGTTTTTGCAAAAAAATCTCTTTCAGTTTGGGCACAAGTTTCTCGGCTCTCGCATACTGGAGCATAAAGATAGCGGTTTCTTCAACCCCTTCCACATCAAGCTGCCTGATAATCCTGAGCAGCCGCTCGATATTGGAAAACACATCAATGATAATGAGGGTATTTGTCTCCGCATAGGGAATGAGCAGTCCGGTCCTCGGGACAAGGGGCTTCAGCAGCTTTGCCAGGTTGGATGAATCCGCGTATCTCAATGGATAGAGTTGGGTAATGATCCTGTCGGTCGGAGCTCTCGTTCCCTTCCCAAAAAAAGTCTCCACCCCTTTTCCCTTGGCCTCAGAGGCTTTGATGATCTTTACCACCTGCCCGGCAGGCACAGCGGTAAATCCGTTTACCTCCAGGACGGAAAGAAACACCTTGTAAGCTTCACCCACGCTCACTTTCCTCGGGGACAGGATCGTGACCCGACCCTTCACCGCCGGGTCGACCACGAAATTCTTTTGGGTCAGATCACTGATGAACTTGATCAGGACGCCCAGGTCCACGTCTTTGAAATTCATGGTGATCAGTCCAGGGGCCTGATCCGACTTCTCCTCGCCGAGGGCCGGACCCTGGAAAGCAAAGGAAAAAAGAAACAACAAGAGGACAACAGCCACACTCTGTTTCCCGTATTTCTGCACTCTTCTCATGTGTCACTCACCCTTCAGCCGTTCTGTTTTATAAAAGACGCCGACACTCCTCAGGGTCCGCCCGCGCCTTCTTCCGCAGCCGGGAACCGCTTCACCGGCAAACGTTTTGCATGGATGTTCTTCTTCCTGAGGGGCGGACGGACGATCCTTCGCTGGCGGATTGCCTTCCTGGGCTGTCGCCGCACCGGGGCCGGACCGCTTTCATAGGACATGAGCAGGGCTTCCTGTGCCCCTTTTCTGCTCAGGATAATACGGTCCGCAAGGATCTTCTCAATGCGTGCCCCATTGACAAAATCATTTTCCACGTACGTCTGTTGTTCCCGGGTTTTTCCATCAAGGATCACGGCAAAACGCTCACCCGTCTCATCAATCATGGTACCCTTGAGTTCCAAATCCAGTTCAGTTTCTTTCACCGCGGCGGAAGGCGTTTTTCGTGCTGGAGATTTTTCGGATGTTTTATGTGTCTTGAAGATATCTGACTTTATGACGGACTGGAAGGTCGAAACAGCAACCGTGGTCTTGCGCGGCAAATGGTTTCCAGGAGTCTGCTTTCCATTCGTCGCCGATAGCTGATCGGTTCCGGCCTGCGTGGATGCCCAGGTTCGATAAATAGTGAATCCGACCCAGAGGATGAAGCCGATAAGAAGAATATTGGTGAGCAAAAAAATTTTTCGGAGACGCATAATTCCCTTTTAAATAGAATACAATCTACCTGCTTTCTTTAGTAAAAGCAAGCCATTATTGTTGACATCTTTTTCTGCTTACCCTCTTTTCTCATCATCCAGGTAAAGCGCGGCAAACACCTTTGCGTCGGTCAGGATATCAGGGATGAGACATGATTCGTTGGGCTGATGGGCCGTATCAGCACACGTGGACCACACAGCCGCCGGCAACCCGTATTTTCGAAAAAATGCGGCCACCGTCCCGCCGCCGATCCCCATGGGTTCACCGTCACGACCGGTCACCAGCTTGATTGCCCGCTGCAACGCGAGTACCACCGGCGAATCTATGGGGGTCGGTGTCGGGGCCTCCTGTCGCTGGATTGTCTCCATCTCGATTTTCAAATCAAGTTCCGATCCGATTTTATCAGCCACCTCCCGGCACGCCGAAAAGACTTCCTCTGTCTGATACCGAGGCAAGATTCGGCAATCCAGGCAAAAAACAGCCTTGCCGGGTATGGTATTGATGTTCGGTACATTGGGGTCCATCCTGGTGGGGCTGAAGGTGGATTCCGGCGGACTGAAAAGGTCGTCTGCATAAGAAAAAAGGCGGTCAAGCTCCTGCAGAGCCAAAATCAATGTTGCCGCGCCCACAAGGCTGTTCTTTCCTTTATGCGGCGTGCTGGCATGACACTGCTTTCCGATGATGGTGAACTGGAGCCAGAGCATGGACTTCTCCGCGATCTCAATCATGGTCCCCTCTTCGTTCCCGGCATCCGGTACGACGATGAGGTCCTGCTCGCGGAACAGGTCTTTTCGGTGTTTCAAGAGATAATGAAGCCCGTATTCACTTCCGGTTTCTTCATCCGCCACAACGGCAAGCCCCACCGGTCGGGATAATGATTCCTCCGATTCAAGAATGCCTTTCAATGCCAGCCAGGAACTGACAAAACCGTGCTGATTATCCTCTACTCCTCTTCCGATAATTCTGTCCCCATCCACCTTGACGGTGTAGGGATCTGTATCCCACAGGGAGAGGTCTCCGGGGGGCACAATATCCGAATGGCTCAGCACCCAGACCGTCGCGCCCTCAAGCTCTTCTCCCCATTTTGCTATCAGATTGGGCCTATACCCGTCAGGGACCCTGGAATCCGGGGCTTGAATGATTTCCAGCACATCGGGGTTCATTTCCTGGATCACCGTCCTGATGTAGTCTGTCTTTTCATGCTCGCCGGTCCCCCCGTTTGCAGGCCCCAAGGCCTTTCTCGCGGTGAGCCCGGTCTGGAGGCTGATAACCTCTTCGCGATACCCTTCAATTCTCTTGAAAATACTCTTCAATCCAGTCATTTTCCACCACTCCTAATCGTGAATCTCCTCCCGCAGGGC
>JAFDGR010000187.1 GCA_019309145.1 Deltaproteobacteria bacterium
ACTCTCGGGAGTATCCATGACTTCACTGAAACAAGAGGGAGCCGAAAAGTTGGACACGGCGCTTGTCAGGGAAGGGATCATCCGCCACCTGGCGGCTGTCTTCGGGGTCACAACCGTGCCCATAGACGTTGACACATTTGAACTACTGCCCCCTCGACGGAAGAGCGCATAAGGTTTCACAAAAGATGATGAAAACAGCGGCGCGAGCGAAAAAACCACCATGGCTGAAAAAGCGACTGCCAACGGGTCCGGACTATGAACTGGTCCGGAGGATGATGAAGGAGGGATCATTGCACACCGTGTGTGAGGAAGCCAAATGTCCCAATCAATGGGAATGCTTTTCCCACCACACTGCCACGTTCCTGATCATGGGGGACCACTGTACGCGAAACTGCCGGTTTTGCGCGGTCCTGCATGGTCCCCTTTCGAAACCGGACCCGGATGAGCCCTTGAGGGTGGCAAAAGCGGCCCGGTCTCTCGGTCTCCAATACGTGGTGGTGACCTCGGTGACCAGGGATGATCTTCCTGATGGGGGCGCAAGCCTTTTCGCGCAGACCATTCAGGAGATCCGCCGCCAGAACCCTGGTGCAGCCGTGGAAGTGCTCATACCTGACTTTCAGGGCGACGAGCGTTCGCTTGCCGTGGTTCTGGATGCGGGGCCGGCTGTCCTGAATCACAACATTGAAACGGTGGAGAGGTTGTATCCCAGGGTAAGACCAGGCGCTGATTACCGGCGCTCTCTCCAGCTCCTGGCAAGGGCAAGGGCATACAGACCGTCCATTCCGAGGAAATCGGGCATGATGTTGGGCTTGGGCGAGACAGATGAAGAAGTGAGACAGGCCCTCCGGGATCTTTTTAGAGCAGGATGCAGGCTCCTCACCATGGGGCAGTACCTGCAGCCGTCTGATGGTCATCTTCCGGTTGAGCGGTTTGTGCCGCCTGAAGCATTTGAAACCTGGAGGACATTCGCCCTTGATCTGGGTTTCTCGGCGGTTTCCAGTGGTCCGTTCGTGCGGAGTTCCTACAAGGCCGGGGAGATGTACAGGGCCGTTATTGAATCCGGGCCCGCCAATTCTTCCCTTAGCTTATTATGAATGATGATGGGAGGGAATTATGGGGAAAAGATTTATCGTGACGGCCATTGGAAAGGACCGGCCGGGATTTATCGCCGACGTTTCAGGTTTGATCTATGAAAACGGGTGCAACCTTGAAGACTCCACCATGACGAGCCTGTCGGACGAGTTCGCCATGATTTTCATGATAGAGGGACCGGAGGAAAAACCCGGAGAGGCCCCGCTGGAAGAACGGCTCCTGAAAGAATGTCGCCGTCTCGAGAAGGAAAAAGGGATTTCGGCATTTGTGCGGGCCATCAAAACCCGGAGACCCGTGCCCAAAAAGGCAACTACTTCGGAAACGCTGCACGTGCAAGGGCTTGATCAGGCCGGGATCGTGTACAAGATCAGCAGGTATCTCGCGGACAACGGGATCAATATCACCAGTTTTGAATCAAGGATGACCCGTTCGCCGGAAACCGGTGCCGCCATGTACACTATCGACATTCAAATACAGGTCCCGGATGGTATGACCAGAGCGCGGCTGGATGACGGCCTTACGCAGATCGGAAACGAGCTGAATGTGGATATTTCAATGGGATGAGGTCTTGGGTAGCGTGCCTCTCAAATGATGTTCTGTCATCAAGAAGATCGAGAAATGCGGCCGCCGCATCCGGGTCTAATTGCCGTCCGGCCTCCTGACGGATAATCTGAATAGCCTCCTCTCGTGTCAGTGCCTTCCTGTACGGCCTATCCGACACCATGGCATCATACGCATCGGCAACGGCCAGGATCCTGGCACCAAGCGAAATAGCATTTCCCGCAAGACGATCCGGATATCCCTTCCCGTCGAATCGCTCGTGGTGTTGGAGGATCATGGGTATAATTCGTTTATAGGGCCCGATAGGTTCGATGATTTTTGCGCCCATGCGGGGATGTTCACGGATAATTCTCCATTCTTCAGGTGTCAACTTTGCCGGTTTGTCGAGGATATGGGCCGGGACCCCGATTTTGCCGATATCATGCAGCAGTCCTCCCCGATGCAGATCTTTGAGCTCTTCGGGGGAGAGATGCAAGGCACGTCCGATCCTCAAGGCCGTTTTGGTCACTCTCTCCGAGTGGCCGGCGGTCCAGGGTGACTTCGCGTCAACCGCCCTTGCCAAGGCCTTCAAGGTCCCCCAGTTGAGGGCGGACAGTTCTTCGAGGAGTCGCGCGTTGCTCAAGGAGACCGCGACCTGGTTGGCCAGCAGACGCGCCCGGGAGAGATTGTCCTCTTCCTGCTCAAACGGGTCGGACGGGCCCAGCACAATAATCCCGGCGAAATCCTCCTTTATAAAGATCGGAAACACAGTGAATGAGCAGGATTGATTGGTCGCAAGGGGGTCCAGGAATTGGGGGATGGTTTCTCCTTGCCGAACCATCGTGAAATCGGGCTTTTCCAGGAGCCTTTTGATTTCATCAGGGGTGACTTCCACGTTATCGGCAAGCCTCACCTCGTTTTTATTCTGACCCAGTACATATGCTGTTGGCGGGTTCAGAGTGTTGCGATCAAGCAGAATCAGGCCGGCCGTATTGCAGTGAAAAAGAGCGCTCATGCGCGTGAGCGCGATTCTTGCGATTTCTTCGGTCTTCAGGGATGAGAGGATCGCCCGGTCTATTTCCGCTGCCGCGGCCATGGTGGTGAATTGCCTGCCCAACTGTTTTGCCATACCGTTGAATGTCTGCGCGAGATCCTCAAACTCGTCCTTGCTCTCTATGGATATCCTCTCGTCGAATTGCTTCATTCCAATTAGTTGTGCGCCCCTTTTTAGCTCCTGGAGAGGGAGCATGGTCCTCCGAATCTGCACGAGACTGATAAAAATCACGACGAAGAAGGAAAGGAGAATCACCAGCGGGAAGGTGTTGTGGAAATAGGCAACCGGGGAAAAAATATATTTCTCCGGTTGGCTCATGATGATCGTCCAGGTGGATTGCAGGAAATAGTACTTCAAGGGAATCGACCAGAAGCTTGCCAAATACCTGTCACGGCCGCCATTCCAATGAAAATATCCGGAGGAAGCATCAGCCACCTTTTTCTGGTAGGACGGAGCGGGAATGGGCACGGTGGAATAGAGAACGTTTTGCCTTTGATCCAGCACACAGAGTTCCGTTTTGTGGGGAAGGGTGTCATATTCGGAAAGCCCCAGCAGGTATTTGATATTTGCTTCCCCCATGATGATCCCGCTTGTGGGCGTTTGTGGAACAAGGTACCTTGCCAGGTAGATGTGCAATCTACCCTGCGGGCCCCGCTGGCTTATGATCAACGGTTTTCCTGCGTTGAGGTGCTGTTTTTCCGGTCCTGAAAAAGTGTCCTGCTTCCTCATGGTCCCCAAGAGGAAAAACCCTTTGCCTGAGTCCCGGAAATACACGATTCCTTTGAATTGCTGTTTCAGCCTTTTTTGGTAGTCTCTGGATATTGATGCTGAAAGGGTCTCCGGATCTCCATGGAGAATAAGGGATAGATTCTGCAATTCATTCTCAAGAAAGGTCAGTCGTTCAAAGACAGACATGCCCATGGACTTGCTGAAGTGGAGCAACCGTACTCTGCCTTGCTCATGAAGTTGCTTTGTGACCTGCTCGAAGGAGATAATACCGAGGATCGCGATGGGTACCAGCGCGCAAAGGACGAACTGGAGAAAAATACGGCGTGCGACCTTGCTTCTCAGAAACGATGTTTTGGGTGTATTGTCTTTCATTCTTTCCAGGTCCAACTCTGCTAGTAATCTGCTGCCAGTCCTATGAATCGGCCGTCATTGGCGCGTATGATGTCGTCCTGACTGATATGGGCCGTGATGGGCGGCGCACTTCTCCCGTCTTTTCCCATGCTGTAAAGATCATAATCCGAATTGAGGGGATGAAGGGAGCGGTCCTTTCGTATGTGGCCCACGCCATGCGTAGTTGCGTAGTTCAGGTACTGATACGGGTTTCCCCAGGGGTCGAGGAGCGCGGCCCGGCCTATAGCATTGAGGGTTGCGGGCAACGTGTCATTATTATCCTCTTTGAATCCGTTTATTTCCTGGCTGAGGATCTTGATTTCCGCTATTGCTTTGGTTATTCTCGTCTTTTCAATATATCTGCTGTATGCGGGTATGGCAATGGCGGAAAGGATGCTCAAGATGGCCATAACTATTATAATTTCAATTAGAGTGAACCCTTTTCCCCGTTCCTGTGGTTTCACACTGGCGCGAAAAGACTTCTGGACCGCTTTATGACCATCTGATATTAAATGGCAAATAAAACTGCCGGATAGACACATAAACAGCTCACTTTCCCAATGGAGGGCAATCACATCGGGGATTTCACTGGATTTATGTGTTAACTATCGGCATTCTTTGCAAAAAGCTTGAACAAAGTTTCTCATACTGATAGGAAAAAAGCAGCTTACCAAAATATTCCCTTTTCTTGAGTGACTGATGGAGATTTTTGCATGATCATACAGATTTACGAGATACAGACCCCTGAAGAAGCGGAAAAGTGTATTGAAGCGGAGGTGGATCACCTGGGAAGCGTGGTCCTGTCAGAGAATGAGTGGCGTGATCCTCTGCTGAAAGAAACCGTCCGTATGATCCAGGATGCCGGGAAAAAGAGCAGCCTGATCCCCCTTTTTACGCACAGGGACAATATTTACCGGACCCTGGACTATTATGGCCCGGATTACGTGCATTTCTGCGACAACCTGGTGTCGCAGGGAAAAAAGGTTCATGATCTGAAACCGTTCATCCAATTGCAGGAAGGGGTAAGGAAGTATTTCCCTGAGATAGAGATTATCCGCTCCATACCCCTGCCCCGGAAAGGAACCGAAGGGACGTTCCCTTTCCTGGACATAGCCAAACCACTCGAGGCCGTGAGCGATGCCTTCCTCACGGATACCTGGGTGGAAGAGGAACCGGTCACGGGCTTTATCGGGATCACCGGTGAGACCGTTGACTGGGACATGGCCAAGAAGCTGGTGGAAGGGGTGAGCATTCCCGTGATCCTCGCAGGGGGATTATCCCCGGAGAACGTTGGAGAGGCCGTTCGGAAAGTCGTGCCCGCGGGCGCGGACAGCTGCACCCTGACCAATGAACAGGGCTCGGACGGGAAGCCTGTTCGATTCAGAAAAGATGCCCGGAAGGTCCGGAAATTTGTGCGGGAGGTACGCATGGCGGAAGTGACGGTAAAGGAGAAGAAAGAGCAACTGGAGAGGAAGCTCGAGGACCTGAAAGAAAGGCTGAAGGACCGGGAAGCCGCCCTTCCCGCCCACTCGGTTCGGCCCCACCAGCTCCTGGTTATTGAGGAACTGGAAGATGAGATCATGGAAGTTGAAAAGGAGCTCAGGCGCCTGGAAGGCATGTAATGGATATTGTGCTGAAATGTCCTCAGTGTGCCGCGGAAGTGAGCCTCGAGGAAGACGCCTCTGTGTTCCGGTGCGAATACTGTGAATCGACCCTGATGCCGACGGGAAGAAACGAGGTGCAGTCCTTTTTCTTTCCACCCAAGGGGACCAGGGAGCAGGTGGGCAAAGCACTTCTCAAGGCCCTGGCAAAAAAGATAGGGCCTGTTAGAATAGAAAAGGCGTATCTTGTATATGCTCCGTACTGGCGCGTAAAAGGGCTCCTGTTTCAGCATGCCTTCGGCCGGAAATATGAAAACACGCTGTACGGGGGCACGTCCTATGATTATTTCAAGAAACTCCGGGCCGTGGCCTATAACCGCACCTTTCCGGCCTTCGCAGCCAAACAGTGGGAGGTCTTTTCCCTGGGCCTGCGGGCGGAAGCCATGAAGATGTGGCCGTATAACAAGGAGAAGATGGGAAAGGAATCCCTCGTCCTGGAAGAAAATGTTCCCCTGGAAGGGGCCGTGAAAATGGCCCTTCAAACACCCTATCCCGCGGGATCCGCAGACCGGGAAAAAATCGAGCTTTTGAAGACCGAATTGATCGGAGAACGGTACTCCCTTGTGTATTTTCCTTTCTACTGTTTTTCCATCATACAGGGGGGAAAAAAGAGCCTTCTCATTGTGGACGGCCTTTCCCATAAGGTGGTAAAAGGAAGCCTCTCCCTTGATGAGCTTGAAAAAGAGCCCCGGCGGGAAACAGTTCCGTACCGGCCCCTCCATTTCATCCCCTTCAAGTGTCCCAACTGCGGTTGGGACCTCCCGTACCGGCCAAAGGCCAGGGTCCACCTCTGCCGGACCTGCGGCAGGGCCTGGCAGGAAAAGGCCGGGCATTTTCAAGAGGTCCCGTACCGAGTTGTCCTGCCGGGTGAAGGACAGCGGATGGAATCGTTTACGTATCTGCCTTTCTGGAGACTGACCGTTACCATCATGACCCCCGAGAGAAAGTACAGGAACCTGAAGGATTTTTATGATCTCTTTCCCCTGCCCAGGGTGATGGACAAGGAAATGCTCAAGGAGCGGCGAATCCAGTTCATGGTCCCGGCTTTCAGGATACGGAATGCCGCCGCAGTGGACAAATTCGCCACCCAGATGGCGCGGAATCAACCGGAATTTGAGGAAACCGAGACCGAAGAATTCCGGGAAATCCGTGCTGCCGATGTGTGGCTCCCCTTGGGGGAAGCCATGGAAATGGCCAACCTTCTCCTCTATTCCATGGTTCCGAAAAGGGCCAAGATGATCCGGAAAACGGTGAAAGAGGCAAGCCTTCGCCTGGATGAAAAGGCCTTGGTCTGGCTCCCATTCCTGGAAAAGGGGATATTCCTGCGGGAGGCCAACACGGATTTCGCCATCCAGAAGAACTGCCTGGAACTGGATTGAGTTCCCCTGATCCACCAGCAAGGTATCATCTGCTGTGTTGCCTTCGTCGCTCCTCGTTGCGACGTATTGGTCATACGACTCACTCGTCGCTCCTCGGCGCCTTGCATCTGACACCTTGCTGATGATCAGGAATTTTCCCAAATCAACCCACAAGATGAACCATGCGCAATGCAGATGGTGGATGTGGTGGTGCCAATAAA
>JAFDGR010000020.1 GCA_019309145.1 Deltaproteobacteria bacterium
CGGGGGCGTGGATTGAAACAAATAATTACGCCCACCATAACCGCCGGTGCTAGTCGCCCCCCGTGCGGGGGCGTGGATTGAAACCATGTTTGACTCATTTCTCATTTCTCCTTATTGGGTCGCCCCCCGTGCGGGGGCGTGGATTGAAACTTCTTGAGGCGGGGGGATGCGTGCCAGAGCCAGAGTCGCCCCCCGTGCGGGGGCGTGGATTGAAACCTTCGTATCGCAATAACTGCAAGTGAGGTTACATGTCGCCCCCCGTGCGGGGGCGTGGATTGAAACGAGGAGTTGCTTGCACCTTTAAAAAAATAACAGGTCGCCCCCCGTGCGGGGGCGTGGATTGAAACGCGTCCACCGGCGCCGTGATTCCCACGGACAAGGTGTTTTTTTACTTCATTGGGGACCATGCATTGTGAAGTCAGGGGGATTCGGATCTCATTGAGGGAGGAAGGAGGAGATGAATTCCTTCACCCGCTGTTTCCCCTTGTAGACGCCATAATGTCCTTCACACAGGATATCAGCGTCCAGCGCAATGAGACGTTCCAGGGAATGAAAGTAATCTTCCCTGTTTGAGCGAAGCGTTGGATCAAGAGGCCCGTGGACATCCTGGGCAAAAAGAACCCGCAGACCCTCTGACGCTGTTTGATAGACCACTGAACCCGGGGAATGCCCCGGCATGTGGACAGCCGTGATCACCCTTCGGCCTAACGGTATCTCTTCCTCCGGATCCGTCAATTTCCGGTCAACAATAAACGGGGTGAGGGAAGAGCCGTACCAGTTTGCGGCAGTGACCTCATTATCGCCCTGTTCAAGAAACCGGGCATCCAGCTCATGGGCGATAATCGTGCATCCGAGTCTCTGTTTCAGGCTGCTCACTCCGCCGGTGTGGTCAAAATGGCAGTGAGTGATCAGGAGGTACTCAATCTTTCCAGGATCAACACCGCACTCCCTGATATTTTCCAGCAATTTATCCTGAGAGTGCCCGCACCCGGCGTCCACCAGAGCAGCGTGCCCGTCAAAATGGATCAGGTAGATGGCGGCATCGTCCCCGGAAGTGAGGCCCATGCCGCCCACCTGGTATATCTCGTCAGTTATCCGCATTGGATAATTGGCAGATGCGGCTAATACACGAATAATGCATCAGCCTCGATAGCCTTTATATTCAATTCCGCCGCAGCCATAATCTCAGCCCCGTCAATCAATTCGGAAATATCGATGTTGCGCTCTTTGATACAAGGGCTGCACACCTTTAACTGCCCCCCCAGTTCCAAAAAATCCTTCATCATATCTTTTATAGGGGGAAATCCTCCTCCAGGAGGCACATGTTCCAGGTATCCTTTTGTTCCCAGGTATACCCCGTTTCCTTGCAATACAATCATGGGCTGCATATCCATTGCAAGAGCCGCATTTGCGAGTGCAATCGGTATGTGTGCTTTTTCAGGATTTTCAGGTCCAACAGTACAAATGTAGACGATTTTTTCTTGCTTTTCGGTCATATTCTTTCACTTTCTCCTTTTTACAGATGCATAAGAACTACCCATGTATTCATGGTTGCCGCACAGCGTGAGACTGCGTCGTTACAGTCTCCTCATACAGGTCAAACCGCTACTTTTTCGCCAGAGCATCCCTTGCGGCAAATACATAGGTATTGTCTGAGGGCTTGGCTGCCAGTTCCGGGTGAGTCGCATACTGACAGGTCAGCAGGTCCTCCAAGGTTGCCTTCATCTGGATTGCGAAGGATATGAAATCCGCGTTCTGGGCCGCACCCTCCCCTTTTTGGAGCACACTTCCTCCTACCAGCCGTCCTGTGTTCCTGTCAAACACGAGTTTTGTGCGAATAGGAGATACCCCTTTCATCATAGGATACTTGTCAAGGATCTCCGAATAACCTGTGAGGGTATCGATTCCGCTCTCCTGGGCCATCTTCTCGGTCAGGCCCGCTGCGCCAAGACTCCAATCATAAACGCTCGTGGCACTGGCGTTTATGATGCCTGGAAAAACCTTATCCTTGCCCAGAATATTTTGCGCCACGACCTTGGCCATGAAAACCGCATTGGTTCCGAATTCACCCCGGGTAGGTTCCCCGGTGACAAAGGAAATCTTTTCAACACAATCGCCTGCCGCATATATATGTTCTTCACTTGTACGCATATATTGATCTGTTTGAATACCCAGGCGCGAAGTCTTCAACCCTGCCTCCACGGCCAGCTCAATGTTGGGGACAACACCGACAGACAGAATCGCAAAGTTAGCGGAAACAGCATCACCGCCATCGAGTATGACATCCAGGTCCCCGCCGTTATGCGCCGCAAATTCAACAACCTTCCGGTTTGTCAAAAGCTGCAACCCGTTCTCCGTCAATGTTTTTTCAACCTCCCCGATAAATTCCGGTTCGGTCGTTGCCAGGAGTACCTTCGGCAACATCTCGACGATGGTCACCTCCAGGCCCATTTGCCTGAGGACGACCGCCATCTCAATCCCGATATATCCCCCTCCAATAATGACCGCCTTTTTGTGTTTCGCAGCGTATTCCCGAAGACGGGAGAGATTCTCCAATGTCCGTACCGGAGTAATCAGGCTGGTTTCTACCCCTGGAATCGGCGGGACCAGGGGACGGGAACCCGTGGCCAATACCAGGTGATTATACGCATATGTTTCTCCTCCCTGGGTGTAGACTTCTCTTTTGGACGGTTCTATTTTCACCACTTCATCCACGATCAGCTCAGCACCAAAATCGGTCACCAATTTATTGGAAACAACAAATTTTTCGATGGGTTTTGTGTCAGGAATTCCATAAGGAATGGCACATCGGTTTACATTGATTTCTTCATTTTTTATGAGCGCAACGGACATACCGGCTTTTTGGGTATGTAATGAATGAACAATAACACGTCCCGCCGGTCCACCGCCGATGATAATCACGTCTCTCTTTTTCATTTTCACTCTCCTTCCTCTCAATAGAGCTGCTTTCGATCCTTTCCCTCCTCCTGCAGAGCTAGAGAATCCGCCTCAGATCAAAATCAGTTACTTTATCGCTTTTGGGTGGTTCTTTGGTGAGATCAAGCTCAAGATACACGCGGTTTCCCGGCCGAAAGCCCATCTTTTCAAAAAAGGGAAGTTGCATGGTATCAGACAGCGATACGATGGTATAGATGATGTCCACATCGAGTTCCATGAACCGTCTCTTATACTCTTCAAACAGGGTCATCGCAATTCCTTGGTGTTGGTAATCCGGATGAACCCCGATGGTATGCACCCACCCCATATTCTCCGGCATACCAAATTCCCGTGAACCGATATCCCCCAGGACAAACCCAACTACTTTCCCATCAAGTTCAGCTATCCGCGAACCCAGGAAACGGCCTTCCTTATTCTTCTGAAGCTCTCTTTCCCAGTAGCTCCGGCGCCTGACACCGAGATTCATTTCCTCGATTTCAACGATGGAATCCAGATCGCTTTCTTTGATGCCTCTTATGTTTAGAGAGGATAAATCAATCTTTTTCATACCCTTTACCTCCCAATAATATTGGCGAGCGGACGAATAACCCACACTTCATATCAAGTTGAATGATATGAAAAGCAGTGTCAAGTCATGACGCCGGTGGACTTGGAGGAATCCAGAGCAGTGGAACCTTTGGCCCGCAGTTTGGGTTTTATGACCTCCTTGAAGAAGCGCAGGGCTTCGTCGCTATCGTCATCCATGAGAATCGCTTCAATCCTCATTTCTTCAGCCTCTGAAAACTCAATGACTACTTTCCCCATGCCATTTCCTCTTCTTTTTGTCCTTTTTCGTTCTCACTCTCGTTTTCCCATTCCCCTTTAGACTGCCTTTCAAGGCGGTACCGCTTTTCACTCTTTTTACACAACTCCCATATAATACACTGGGGCCGGTACTTGCAGTAAGTACAAGGGTCCGTGCAGGCTTCACAATTCTCAAGACACTCCCGGCAGTATCCCACCCCCATCTTCTGGCATTGAATGTATGCCTCGCGGTCCGGGTGATATCTGCATTGCATGATTTCTTCTCCTTTAATAGTCAACCGATGGGAAGAGCCGCCTGTCAGTATGGGGCAGGAACATGGCTGCCACGTATTCATCCATGAACGGTTGATAGGTGGAAAGCTCAATGTTTGTCATCGCGTTGGCTATATGGGTGGTTTTTTCCAGGGCATGACCGGAGAGGAGGGCCATCCGTGCACCCATGAGAGAGCTGTTTCCCACAAATTTAATCCGGTCCGGGTCAATATCCGGAAGCAGGCCGATACCAATGGCCCTGGGAATATTCAAGTAGTTTCCAAATCCCCCGGCCACATAAAAGCTCTCTATATCATCAAACTGCAATCCCACATAGTCAATGAGGGATTTAATGGCCGCAAATACCGCCCCCTTTGAGCGAATCAGGTTGCTGATATCTGACTCTCCGATGATCAGGTCCTGTCCTGTTTCCGTCTGCTCAGCAAAGGCAACAATGAACCCCGGCTCCCCTTCGTACTCCACGAGCCTTTCCTGTGTTGCCTCCATGTTGAATTTTCCGTCGCCATCAATGATCCTGTTCTTGGCAAGCTCGTAGATGCAATCTATGAGCCCTGATCCACAGATGCCCCTTGGTTTCGCTGCCCCGATGGTCTTGTATTTCACCTCATTATTTTCTATGGCGATCTGCTCGATCGCTCCCCTGGTGGCTCGCATCCCACACCTGATCCCGCCCCCTTCAAAAGCAGGACCGGCAGATGCGGAACAGCAAACCAGCCATTCATTATTTCCAAGGGCAATTTCACCGTTGGTTCCCACATCAATAAGAGCCCTTGTTTCAGGTCTGTCCGCGATGCCACAGGAAAGCACACCGGCTACAATATCACCGCCCACATAACTGGCAACCCCGGGAACCGTCTCAAGGACTCCATCCTGGTTTATGTTGATCCCCACTTCCCGGGCCGATATCTGGGGAAAATTCTTGGCGGTGGGCACATACGGATCGAGACGGATGGAGCAGGGCGTCAGGGCCAACAGCAAATGACTCATGGTTGTATTCCCCGCTGCCACAACGGCGGTGATATCTTCGACCTCTATCCCGTTTTCATCAACAAGCGTCTTTATGAGGTTGTTAATATTTTTGATGACCGCCTCATGCAGAGGATTCAGGCCCTTTTCTCTCCCGCATGCATAGATGATCCTCGAAATAACATCTTCCCCGTAATGTGCCTGGAGATTATGGCTCCCTGCAACCCCCATAACATCCCCTGACCGGAGGTTGACCAGCTGTGCCACAACGGTGGTCGTTCCCACATCAACAGCAACACCGTAATGCTTCTCACTCGTATTGCCAGGCTCAATCTGCAAAATCCGGCAGATATTGGCACGCTTGGAAATGGTCGCGGTTATTTTCCAGTCGTTCTCCCGCAGCTTGGCCGCGAGCCCCTGGAGGCAGTGGAGAGACACATCAAAATATTGATACTCGGTCTTTCGCCGCAGTTCCCTCGTGATCCTTTCTATATCCGCGATATTGTCTTCCAGGGTAGGCTTTTTGAGTTCCAGGTATATTTTCTGGACAATGGGGTCAAAAAGGGTCATGGGGTCCACAGAAACCTTGGATACCACAACTTTTTCCGGTTGACTGTAATCGACCACCGATTCATCCATCATAATCTGTTCGCCTTCCAGTCGAGACTCGGGCGGAATCATAACTTCCATATCTTCCTCCACCTTTGTCTGGCAGGCGAGAACAAACCCCTTTTCTATTTCTTCTTTTGACAAAAACCCGATAGAATGCTTATCCGCCCTGACCCCATCACTCTTAATCTGGACTTTACATTTTCCACAGACACCCTTTCCACCGCAGAGGCTGTTAATATACACCTCAGCCTTTTCTGCAGCTTCCATGAGAGTGATCCCTGCTTCTACCTCAACCTCTTTCCCATCCGGGAGAAAAAGAACCTTGTGTGTCGTCATCGAACCGGCTCCGCCTATTCCATGTTTTCGATATAGTGTTCCGCCTCAACCGCCGCAATAGCCCCATCACCTACAGCAGTCACCACCTGCCGCAAAGGAGTATCCCGAACATCACCGACAGCAAAAACGCCCTGGACGGAAGTCTCTCGCTTTTGATCGGTCACGATAAAGCCCCAATCGTCCCGTTTGACCACGTCGGGCAAAAACGCTGTATTTGGCGTGGTACCCACCCAGATGAAGCACCCGTCTACTTTCAGGTCCCTGGTCTCCCCTGTTTTTACATTCTTCAACGTTATGGAACCAACATTCGTGAGGGCTCCATTGATGCTCGTCACCACCGAATCCCACACTATTTCGATTTTATCATTGGCAAACGCCCGTTCCTGCAGGATCTTGGCCGCACGCAATTCATCGCGCCGATGAATCAAATAGACCTTTTTTACAAACTTTGTCAGGTAAATGCTTTCCTGCACCGCTGTATCGCCGCCTCCCACAGCAGCAACTACCTGGTCACGGTAAAAGGGTGCATCACAGGTTCCACAGAAAGATACCCCTTTCCCGTAAAAAAGGTCCTCGCCGGGAACTCCGAGCTTCCTGGGTGAAGCGCCCGTTGCGATGATAATAGTCTTGGTGGTAATGGATGAATCGCCGAGATTGATTTTCTTGATAGGTTGTGAAAGGTCCAAAGACTGCACCTCCCTGGACTCGATGGGCAGGTCAAAACGTTTGGCCTGTTCAGTCATTTTCATGACCAGGTCCGCCCCGCTCAAGCCCTCGGGAAAACCGGGGTAATTCTCTATCCAATCCGTGGTGGCGACCTGTCCTCCCGGCATCAGTTTTTCCAGTAACACCACATGCAATCTGGCCCGAGCAGCATAAAGGCCGGCAGTTAGTCCTGCCGGCCCTCCTCCGATAATCACGAGATCATAGTCTGTTTTCGCCATAGAACAAATCCCTCCAAATTTTTTTTCAACCTAAGCACTCCGCCCAAGAAATCAAGAGCAAAACCCGCCGAAGCAGATTTTGCTCTCAATATTCTTCGTGATTTTCAAAAAAATATTACATCGGGCCCACGTCCTAAAAAGAAAAGTGTGGCTCGAAATTACAGGGAGATAGTAGTACTCTTGCAGGCAAGTTCAATTACCTTGGAAGCAGGCGCCATCTCAATCCCTTCGTAGAGATCTTCCTCTTTAATCTGCCGCGCCTCCGCGCATGGTTTGCATGCATAAATGGGGACCTCAAATTCCTGGAGATACATCAGCAGGTCATCACCTATATCTCCGGTGGGAGCTTTCATATTGTCCATCATGTTTTTTCTCGCCAGGTAGACCCCTTCATCAAGCAGGAAAATACTGACCTTTTTTCCCAGTCCATGTGCCACCTGGGCCAATTGAAAAGCCCTCACTGATCTATTGGGGTTATTGGTCCCGCACGCAACGGTAATCAACACATTTTCTTCTCTTGGGTCCGGACTTGTTGTTTCACTCATAAGATTACTCCTTCTCTTCAGCTCATATCACACGTATCAATGAAGCCCCACGGGTAAACCCGTGGTCCCCCGCAAATACCCGTCTTCGCCTACGGCTCCGCCGCGGTTATCCGCCTCAGCATTGGGCGACATCACGCTGTAGCACCACAATTGCTTGCGCACTCATCTACGGGCAGGCCCGTGGTCTTCTGCGAAGGCGGATAAGCAAAAATCGCGCTCATTGCCTCAAAAACCCACCACATGATCCACTTCTACTATAAGATCAGCCAGTTTTGGGGGAGCTGCCAATTCGCCGTAAACCATATCACAAAGGATATTGTCATGTTCATCAACCATTCCCCTCCCAAAGGCACAGGAAATTCCAATATAGATAGGCGTCTTGTGCACCGTTGTCAGGAAAAGCATCAGGTCCTCAAGGGGAGGCAGTCCCGGAGCCTGGACATTTTCGTGACACCCGTCTTTCATCAGGTACACTGCATTGTTATAGAGCCAGATAATTGCCTCATGGCCTTTTTCTATCAGTGCTTTCGCGGTCATAAAAGGGACTGTTGCCCTGTTTGGATCTTCCGGTCCTGCATTCGCTATCATCAAATATTTTCCCACGTAAATACCTCCTTCAATTTTAATTCATGTAATTTCAGCCTTTCCTACTTCTCTTTTCAACAAATGGATTCTTTTGAGACCTGATTCCCTTACTCTTTCTGAATGAAAGGAAAATTGAGTTCCTTTGGTACATTCGCCATCACCTGGTTTATGGATTCGAGCGTTCTCACAAGTCTTGTAAACATTATCAGGAGCCCCAAATTTTCTGCCAGGAGCAATAAATAGGATAAATCTTCTTCCGAGATATACCAACTCTGGTTGTGGTAAAGTCTCAGCCCACCAATAATATGGTCCCGGAAGGGAATACAGACAGAGACAATGGAACGTATCCCCTCTTTTTTGGCCTCTTCAGGATACGCTAAACGATCATCCTCCCTGACATCAGGAATAATGATCGGCTCTTCTGCGGCAAAGGCACAAATGCCTTTATCGAGCATCACAGGTCCTTTATTCAGATAGGCAGTGCTCAAACCAAAGCTCGCCAGTATTTCCAGTTCCTTTGTCTCGGGATTCAGGACAAATATTGTTGATCCCTTGATTTCCAGAACACCCACGAGAAGCTGGGTAAAATGCTCGGCCATGGTCGTCAAATCATCCGAATGGGAAAGGGCTTTGCAAACGACCTTAAAAACCTCTAAATTTAGTTTTTGTTCCCTGGCCATATGTTTCCCCTTTTTCTCTCTCTCAAAGCTTATGATATCATATCAAACAATATCTGATTACCAATGCAATTCCATGGACATATATTCTCCGCACTTTCTGTTGGCCAAAAGCCAGAAAATGCCTGGTACATTTCCAGCATATGATTCAGTTCACAATGCAGACAGCGATATCTTTCATCGTCGTCAATATCTTGCCGGAAACACTATGACCAAAGAGCCGCACAATCTTCCCGTGCCGATGACTCAAAATAACCAGATCATAATGCCCTTCTCTCGCGGTGTCTATGATTTCGTCTTCTACCTCTTTTCCCCTTGAGCGGAAAATATAATCCACCTGATCGTCCAAAAAACCTTTTGCCAGGAGGTCCTGTTTCACCTGCTTGAGAATGAGTTCCTGATCTTTTATTTCCTGGTAAAGCGACCGCATGGTATCCCGCAACCTGCCGAGCACCGCATTGGAATCTGTATCAATTTCAGGTAAAGGGGTATAAGCATGGAAAAAGGTAAACTGGATATCCTTCTGGCCGGCAAAAGTGCGCATGATAAAATCCAGGACTTTTTTGTCATGATTAGTAAAATTATATGGCACTAATGCTTTTTGTCTGTCCATATCCACTCCCCCGGCTTGCACTTGGCAGGAATCGCGTCAAATACATTTTTTACAGGCCCGGATTTACCCTGGCTCTACTTGAAAAACTTCCCCTCATATTTGATTGAGACTGCGTCGAATTCCTTATAGAGTTCACGAAGGCGCGCATTCGCCACTTCCACCTGCTCGCTCTTTTCCTCCTCTTCGCGGTCAGTCTGGTAACAGGCAAAACAGCGCTGAAAATTATGCTTTTTCCCCAGGCTGTCCACGACAAAATCAATCGTGAGAAAGGTCTGCGCATTCTGGTAATTCGCAAAGTGCTCAACCGCGGGAACATATTCCAGGGTGATATCCACAAACACCTCCGTGCCTTCCCTTGCCATATTGATATAATCATTTATGGTCAGGGTCGGATCGTGTTCTTCCTGGTACCCGTCAAATTTGATCAGCATGTCTTCCAGGGTGAAGAGTCGCTCTTCAACCTCGATGCCGGCCTTGATCAAACGGAGATAATCCCGTTTGAGATACCTGTTCGCCACCATCACCGCTTGCGATACATGAGGACAAAGGTTGTTCGGACAACCCCGGGCATAGCATTTCCTGAATGAATATTCCTCCCCGTCAATCTCTCCGTAAAACCGGCAGAGAAAAACATGGGCTTGGAAAGGACTTTTCCTATGGTGAAAATCTACCGGGATAACCTCAAAGGTCTGCTTGCACGTGACGGCAGCACCCTTTTCCTTCAGGTTCACCAGATCTGAAATACGTTTCGCAGTCCTTGAAACATTTGTTGATGACATTTTGACACCTCATCATCTCAATTATTTGAACGTACCCTGCAGGGACTCCAGAAAACGAAGGTTTGGCCGGGCCTCTTGTCTATGCCTCCCTTTTCTGGAAGACTCACCATTCCTTCTGCCGTATTCCGGAGTCCCCGCGAGAGACAAAGGGATACGTCTCTGAAAGGGCCACCCTAATAGACCAGGTGTACCTGCGCCGTGAGCATCTCCTGGGTTATCTTTGCCGCGGCCGTGGTCTCGGCCCCTTCAATCAGATCCGACTCATCAATATCTCTTCCCTTCAGACACGGCACACACACGTACATCTTGCCCCCCAGGGCAAAAAAGTCATCAAGAAGCTTCTTGAGGGGATCAAAACCCATGGCCTTCACATGCTCCGCGTACCCTTTTTTTGCCAACCAGACGCCGTTCCCATGCAGGAAAAGAGTGGCCTGCATGTCCATGACCAGGGCAGCGTTGGCAATGGTAAAGGGGAGCGATGCCCTTTCTGGATCCTCGCCCGCGTGGGTAATCACATAAAAAACCTTTTCTTCTGTTTCTGCCATCGTTTTTCTCCTTTTCTTTGAATTTCAGCTCAAGTGGATAGTAAAAGGGCCCGTTTTGCTCTCATTCCACGGACCTGGCCAGAACCGCCGACAGGTCTTCCACATCCGCTCCTGACTTCCTCAAATTGCCGAGACAAATAGGGCACATGGCCACAATGGGCGCACCGGTTGAACGCAACTCCTCTACTCTTCTCTCCATGACCTCCTTGGACAGGGCCGGAGAGACTGACTCCGCCGGTCCCCCGCAGCAACTGGTGAATGTCCCGCAATTCCGTACCTCATCCACAGTTACGCCAAGGTTCGCCAGGACCTTCCTCGGCACATCCGAAAGCTCCAGGTACCTCCCGTAGAAGCAGGGATCATGCAGGGTAATGCGTGTCCCGGTTCCATTATTCGATTTCAGGTTGATCAGCTCGAAATACGCCTTTACCTCAAAGCTCTCGCCCGTGTATTCCGGGTAGAGCACTTTCAAGGCATACGTGGTGTGGGGATCCACGGTAATGATCTTTTTTACCCCTGCCTTCTTCAGTTTCCCCGCAACATACTTCGCGTGCTTGATAAAGCTCTCCTGATCACCCAGGTCATACAGCAGGATACCGCTGTAGTCATCCAGTTTTGGCTTATAATAAAAATCCACATTGGACTTGATGAGCAACGTGGCAATATCCTGCAAAATCTTATTTGCCCGCTTTTTTTCTTTCCTCGAGGTCTTCATGGCGAGGCCTATCCCTGAAAGCCTGCTGGGCATATATTTTGCCGATCCACTCAGGAAAGCGCCAAACTTGGTTCCCTCGAATTTTTCAAGAAACTTCGTGGATTCTTCGATATAGGGATTGAACTGATACATCAAGCCGGTGAAAAGCAAGGCGTCACCTTCCCAGCGAAGGGGCATCTTTTTCCACCAGGTATTATCCATCCACTTGGGAATGCCGAACGGTCCCCTTGTCTTTCTCACATTGGCGGCAACGGCATCTATGATATCTTTCGGGTTATACATCTCAGGACCTCCTCCAGTTTGCGACGACATATCTTTTCAGGCCCAGGATTACTTCGCCGGGGTCGGCCTCTCGCGGACAGGTCTTGGTGCACAGTCCGCAATGGAGACAACGCCAGAGTTCTTGCGGGTTCTCCAGGATACGATCTTTGGCACCAATCTGGATATAGCGGACCATCTTCCTGGGAAAATGTTCATAGATAAGTGGGCAAATAGCAGCACATGTTCCACAGTTGAAACAATCAAGGGCCGTATCAACACCAAACTGGTACAGCTCTTCAGCAAATCCGGGATCAACAACAGTCATTCTTTCTCCTCCTGGTAACTGCTCAGTCTTGTCAGTTCATTGTTCGCAGTTACACTCCTTAAAGAACTTCAGAAGCAAAACTCGGGGAATCACTACCGATTTCTACCCTTCCTGGGCCGCCTCTTCCTGGGGAGTTTCTTCCGCAACTAATTTGTAGCGAAAGTAGGCACCGTCCTTCTCTCCTTCCACGATTTCTCCATATTTCTTCATCGTGGCAAGGTACCAAAACACCTCCGCAGATGGCATACCTGTTTGCTCCACCACTGTAGGTACAGTTGCACCCTCAGCACCCAGTGCCTCTTTTATTGCCTTTATAACCTTCTTTTGCTCCTTCATCTTGGCCGTAGCTGCTGCAATTTCTTGCTTGCGGGCCTTCCGGAGCGCTTTCATGGCTTCCTTTTTTGCATCCTTTTCAGCGCTATTTTCTGTCATGGGAACCTCACACTCGTATTTTTCAAAGAATACCTACAGTTGGGATAACTACCCAGCCATTTCGGTTGAAAACTCCCTTCACCCTATTTTATGCCACCAGCTCATCTGCGACAATCATGTCCACCATGTCTTCGTATTCCTTCAACGTCCAGCCCTTGATATTAATGGCATTGTCGGGGCATACCGCTACGCAGGCCCCGCATCCCAGACAGAGAGCGGGAAACACCTGTGCCCGCTGCACTTTCTCTCCCTCCACCAGCATTTCAACCATGTTGAGGGCTCCATCTGCCAGGCATGCCTCCACGCACGCTCCCGTCCCTTTGCACTTCTGCAGATCTACTTCCGCGACAAATGGATCCAGCTCCACAAAACCCTTGGCGAGCATGGCCGAGGTCTTTACGGCCGCCGCCCCTGCAGCGTTACACGCTTCGCCCACATCCATCGGGGCCTGGCAGGTCCCTGCAAGCAGAAGCCCGGTGATGGACAACTCAACAGGACGCAATTTGGGATGAACCTCGAGGAGAAACCGATCAGCCCCTACGGGCAGTTTCATCATGTCCACCAGATCCGGAATGGGAGTAGGCTCCATGCCTACCGCCAGGACCACAAGGTCTGCGGGTACCTCGACTTCCTCATCAAAGGTCAAGGTATCCTTCACTTTTACCATCAGGGGGTATCCTTGCCCTGTCCCGTTCCCGGTCACCACCGGAGGCTCTTCAGGAAGGAAGCGGAAAAACACAACCCCATGATCCGACGCTTCGTTATAGAGTTCTTCCTGGCCCCGCCCGTAGGTCCTGATATCCCGGTAAAACTCATAGACCCTCGTTTCCGGGTAGGTCTGACGTATGGTATTCGCTGCGTTGATTGTCGCCGTGCAGCATGTTCTTGAACAATACTCGTTCAAGTTGCCGGACTCGTCCGGTTCGTGAACACCCGGGATCTGCCGACTTCCGACACAATGAATCATGGCAATGCTTCGAATCTTTTTGCCGTTGATTTCAAGCGCCTTCCCCTCTTTTGGGCTTTCTGCCAGAATCCGGATGAAATCGGGAAGGGTCACTACTTCAGGCAACTCCCCATAACCGTACTCTCCTTTGAAAGGAGTATAGGATTTAAACCCCGTCGCGAGGACAACCGCTCCCGTCTCTATCTTCAGCTCCTCATCTTTTTCCGGAAGCGCTCCGGGATATACGCCGATAAAGGGCACAAATTCACCAGCAGCCCTTCCAGACTCCTGCATCAATTCCAGCCCTTTTTGATCTTCTTCTGAGAGCGAAGAGGTGGTCTTGAGAGTGACATTGAAATTCCCGACATACCCGTCAAAACCGACAACCTGGGCACAGGTATATACCGTAATGGCCGGATCATCCAGGACAGCGCCTGCAAGCTCTGCGACAACATCGGAAGCTTTCTCTCCAGTGGGGGCAAGCACCTCCAGTTGCGCGGTCCTTCCGCCCAGGAAAGGAGATTTCTCTATCAACACCACCTCGATCCCCCGATCGGAAAGATCTTTTGCCGCCTTGAGCCCTGCAACGCCGCCGCCAATAATGGTCGCATGCTTTTTCGCATCAACCCGAATTGGTTCAAGCGGATTGAGATTCTTTGCCTTGCCCACCGCGGCAGCTACCAGGCGTGTTGCCTTATCGGTCGCACTCTGTCCATCATGGACCCAACTCACCTGCTCCCGGATATTGGCATGTTCGTAAATATACGGGTTGCCTCCTGCCCTGGATATGGCCCCCCGAAACGTGGTTTCGTGGAGACTCGGCGCGCAGGAGGCCACCACCACCCTATTTATCTTCCCACTCTTGAGGTCTTCCGCGATCATGTCCTGCCCGGGATCCGAACACATGAACTCATTCCTGCGTGCCACAACCACGCCCGGAATCTTTTCAGCCCGCTGCCGAACGGTCTCTACATCAACATGATCAGAAATATTACCCCCGCAGTGGCATACATACACGCCTACTCTTGCTTCTTCATCTTCCTGGCTTTTGCTCTTGTTTTCGTCTGTCATCATCCTCACTCCAACTCGATTCGTGAAACAGGGATCAGATTCAGGCTGCTTTTCTTCCTTGTTCGAGTGCGGCCATATACTTGGATGCCTCCATGGCTGCCGCCCCCGCTACTGCAATGGTATCCACAATATCTTTGGGCCCCGCCGCCACTCCGGCCACAAAAACACCTTCCATGTCTGTAAGGGTGGGAGCGACCTTAGGTTTCACCTGGTCAATAAACCCGTCTTCTCCAATGGATACCGGGCATTGTTGTACGGGGTTCCAGTCAGGAAGCATCCCGAGCGAGAGCACCACCAGATCATGGTCAGCCGTGACTGATCCTTCCCCGTCCTGCGCCTCGTAACGGACTGTTACGCTGCCGTTTTCACCGGGGTTCATGGTTGCCACCTTGGCCTTTACAAACTGAATCCCCATGGCCTGGGCGTTCTGAAAGAATTGCTCGTACCCCTTTCCAAAGGCCCTGATATCCATGTAATAGATGATGATATCAGCCAACGGCAGGGCACCGGAAAGCAGCATTGCCTGTTTAATGGCATACATGCAACAGACCCTTGAGCAATACGGAACTCCCATGCTCTTGTCCCGGGATCCCGCACACTGAATAAAGGCAATAGAATCAGGCTCCATGCCGTCTGACGGGCGGAGAACCCGGTTATAGGGGCCATTTGGGGCCAGGAGCCGTTCCATCTGAAGGGCCGTAATCACATTTGGTATTTTTCCCTGCCCGTATTGTTGCTTGGTCTCCAGGGGACTTAGTTGGAAACCGGTGCTCAAGATAGCCGTCTTTGCCTCGATGGTGAAATCCTCCGGCTCCTGGAAGTAATCCACTGCCCCGGTCGGGCAGACCTTTTCACATTTTCCACAGAGCATACAATTTTCCGTGTCCAGGATTGCGAGCTGGGGGATCGCCGTTGAAAATGGAATGTAGATAGCCTTTCTCGCCGCGTACCCTCCCTGATCATCATCGGTGACCAGGACCGGGCAGTTGTACTCACATTGTCTGCACCCGATACACTTTTTCGCGTCCACATACCGCGGCCGCTGGGTTACCGACGCGGTAATGCCCGTTGGTGCCCGATCTAACGACTTCAAGTCACAATAGGTAAACAAGGTGATGTTCTCATGGTGGGCAGCGGCGGCCATTTTCGGCGTGGTAATACAGCTTGCACAGTCCAGGGTGGGAAACACCTTTGAAAGGCGAATCATTTTCCCGCCGATTGTGGCGTCCTTTTCCACAACAGCGACCTTGTACCCCTGATCTCCCAAATCCAGGGCGGATTGAAGCCCGGCAATGCCGCCGCCCACAACGAGGACATCAAATGTCTTGGTTTCGTTGGTATTCATTCATCCCTCCAGATCAGCTCATGACTCATAGGCGATAGGTCGGAGCGTCTTCTCAAAATGGCGTTTCCGCTATCAGCTATGAGCATTGAGCAATGAGCTCACAGCTCTCAACTTAATGAAGGCGGCCCTATCTCCTTGATCAACGCATTCATATCGTTGATTTCCTTCAGGAATGCACGGTTACAAACCGTGCATATTGCAGTGAGCCGCAGCCTGCGAATATCCAGATCCTTTTCCTTCATC
Source organism: Deltaproteobacteria bacterium (assembly GCA_019309145.1). Lineage (GTDB taxonomy): Bacteria > Desulfobacterota > DSM-4660 > Desulfatiglandales > Desulfatiglandaceae > B46-G9. The sequence continues at coordinate 15,976 of JAFDGR010000020.1, forward strand.
ATTTCATAGATCCGGTCGACACGCTTTGCCAGGACCTGGTATGCACCTTCGTAAGGGCATTCTACGCCGCACGACATGATAATGATGCCGCTGATCCCTTTTCTGAAACAATCCATATAGAACTTCTCCGGGAACATGACGGGCGCCGGCACCCTGACAATATAGGTATTTGAAGGATAGGTCGAGTGCGCCTGCCCCACTGAATTGGCACCTGGATAGGCACAGTGTTCAGTGGCCAGGACAAGTATCTTTCCATCGCTTTCTTGAGCCGCCATAATGTACCTGCCTGCTATTTCATGCTACAGCGAAAGATCCTTCTGAACTGCATCCTCTCCGGAATCTTCGCTGCAGCGTTCATGGAATCGAAAAAAAGCGCCTCGATGGGCGCGGTGATACATTTTCAAAGCATTATCACTTTTTTCTTCTGACGAACAGCCGATCATAGCCATCTGCTTCCAAAAGTCCGAGATAGTCATGGCCAACTTTTCCTGCCCATGCGGGGATATCATCCCTGGTTCCCGGATCACCGGAGAGAACCTCGAGAATTTCTCCCACCTTGACTTTGCCGATTCCCTTTTTTGCTTCCAAAAGCGGGCCCGGGCATGCGCTGCCCCGTGCATCCACGACACTTGCTGCCTCAATAGTGCTTAGATCTACATCTGCCATTTTTCTTCCTCCTTGGGTTTTGGTGCCTCATCGTGAAAGGCACATATTTTTCTTTTTATAGAACCAGGCGCCCACGTGCCATTCTCTTCCGACGCCGTTGTTCCTCCTCCGTTGCCTGGATTCTGCTACCTGTGATGGAATTTTCCCGCGATACGCTTGCTCAGCATCTTTGAGGAGGCCTTTACCAGCAAATACCCCAATCTGTTGTCTTCATTAAAAAGCTCTTGCAGGCCTGATTGAGGCCATCGAAGGAACCTTGATGCCGTCTCACACCTCGCATGACCGGTGTAGCGCGGAAGACCTGCCAGAGAAGGACATCCTACACCCATGCCAGGATTCACGATCTCGGTATTGATAGAGCCATCGGGCTGATGGAATTCCAGGGTTACTTTCCCTTCTTTTAATATATAAAAACTCTCCGCCACATCCCCATCATGGAAGAGATAGTCTCCCTTTTCTGCTGTAGTGACATCAACAAGCGCTGCCAGTTTTTCGATCATCTCTTCACTCAACGGTTTGAAAATATCCACCTTCTGCATTTCATGTAAAGGTATCATGGTACCCCCTCCAGGGCATGCCCGGTGGCAGCCTCGATCCTTTCTGGATCAATCCTCTGTCTCTTGTGGTCTCTACAATTTTCCAGCTACACGCCTGTTCAACGACATCGCGCATGCCTTCATCATCATATAACCCAGATGCCCATCCTGATTGAACAAGTGACGAAGATCAGATTGAGCCCAGCGAAGGAACTTTGAAGCCTCTGCACACCTCGCATCAGAACTATATGACATCAGACCGGCAAGAGATGACCATCCCACACCCATCCCCGGGCCGACAGTCTCGGTAAGGACTGATCCGTCTTCCTGCCTGAACTCCAGCACCACCTTGCCTTCTTTGAGAACATAATAGAATGCAGCATGGTCTCCTTCATGAAAAAGGTATGTCCCGGCCGGAGCTGTCATGACTGTGCCGATGGCCGATATATCTTCGAGAGCTTTCTCGTCCATCTCATCAAAATCCGTCACATGCCGCATTTCTTCGACCGGTATCACGGTGTTCACCCCCCTTTCCCGGACCAGTGTTCCTTACGAACACCATCTAATGCCTGGACCTCGTATCTCCTGCTCTCTTATCCTGTTCCTTTCTCAGCCTGACCCGGTATACTGAATTATTTTCGTTCAAATCCAATAATTCATAAGGATAGGCCCTGAGCACTTTAAACAGGTTTATCTTGGTTTCCCGATCGCCTACCAGGACCTCCATAATGCCACCCACCTTCATTTCACCGAAGGCCTTGGTGAACTCCAGCATAGCCACTGGTATAATACTGCCCCGCAGATCGAGGATGGCATCCGCATGTGCTTTCAATGGATTCCCTCTCGGTGTCAAACGTTCACCTCCGTTTACAAGAGCAATCCTTATGCCAATGAGGTTCTTCACCGTGGGGAATCGCATTTCAAAAACATGCCTTCAAGGCAGGTGTTTCTGCTTCAAAAAATAAAATAATCATTCCTTATGTATAAAGGGCCTTGGGCGGCCAAAAAAGTTCCTCCGGGGATGCGCAGGATGCAGAATCAGGTTTCATGAAGTTCAAAAAAAAGCTCTTGTTGCATTTTCTATGTTAATGTATATATTAACACGTGTTTCATTTTAACATCTGGAGGGCTTATGCTTGAACAGGATTTAAACACTTACTGGAAGACCGTGGTAAGCATTATCCAGGATGGCATCATGATTGTTGATAAGGAGGGGACCGTTGTTTCCGTAAACCAGGCCATGGAGAACTTAACAGGCTACACCAGTGATGATCTCGTGGGGAACCCTTGCTCGGTCCTGGACTGCGACCTTTGCCTGAATTCTCCGGGCCAGGGTGATCACCAACACTGGTGCCGCTTGTTCGAAATCGGCACCCTCAAGCGGAGGAGATGCACCTTAATGCGGAAAGACGGGAGCGTCCTGGAAATACTGAAAAATGCCACCCTCCTGCGAAATACCAGGGGACAGGTCATAGGTGCCGTTGAAACCTTCACCGATATAACTGAAATTATTCAGAAAGATCACCAGATTGAGGCTTTCCGAAGGGAACTGCGCGCCGAAGACGGGTTTCACGGGATCATGGGGATTTCCGCACAAATGAAGCAGGTTTTTGACCTCACCGAGAATGTGGCCCAATCCGATGCGCCGGTGATTATCCTTGGGGAAAGCGGGACCGGAAAGGAACTGGTGGCCGAGGCGATCCATAACATCGGACCGCGCAAAAACAGGCCCTTCGTCAAGGTAAATTGCGCCGCCCTGAATGAATCGCTTCTTGAAAGCGAGCTTTTCGGCCATGTAAAAGGGGCATTTACCGGTGCGGTACGGAGCCGGGCCGGTCGTTTCGAGGCGGCACAGGGAGGAGACCTCTTCCTCGACGAGATCGGTGACCTTCCCCTGGTTACCCAGGTAAAACTCCTGCGGGTCCTTGAAGAAAAGGTCATTGAACGGGTCGGTGACAACCGCCCCATTCCCGTGGATGTCCGCATTATTACGGCCACAAACCGGGATCTGAAGGCCCTGGTGGATGAAGGAAAATTCCGGGATGATCTCTATTTCAGGATCAACATTATCCCCATCACCCTGCCCCCGTTACGGGACCGGATAAATGACATCCCCATCCTGGCACAGGCGTTCTTCGAGCACATCAGGCTCAAGAGCGGGAAGGACATCCAGGGGATCAGCGAAGATGCCATGGCCGCACTTCTTCGCTATCATTGGCCCGGCAATGTACGTGAACTGAAAGGCGCGTTTGAATATGCCTTTGTGGCCTGCCACGGGCCCCTTATCCAGCCTCATCATTTCCCTCCCAGTATCTTTGACAGGCCGTCGCCCGGTGCTGAGAGGAAAAGGGTCACCCTGGATCCCAATGAAACAAAAAGGACCGAACTTATCGAGGCGCTGAAAAAGGCCGGAGGAAACCAGTCAAAAGCGGCCCGTATCCTGGGGGTCTCGCGGGTGACTGTGTGGAACAGGATGAAAAAATTCGGGATTGATTTGACTCGCCAGGTGGTAAAATAGGAGTTTTGGCACAGGTGTTGCTATAATGTCTACCAGTGGGTGTAAAAACTTGGCATTACCTCCTTTTGCTACACACCCCTGCATCCTGAGCCAGCTTTGGGAATTGGTCCCCCCAATGCTGGCTCTTTTTTTGGAGGACGCGCAATGAAATACTTTGTCATGCTCTTGATTGTGGCATGTTCCTTCGGTCCGGCTCATGCAAAAGGGTTGAGCTTTGAACAGGCAAGAATGCTGGCCCTTAAAAACAGCCGGATAATAAAGGCCTATACCCGCGAACTGGAAGCATCCAGGTACCGCTATCACCAGGCCAAGGGAGGCTATCTCCCCAAGATCTTCTTATCGGAAACCGGTCTGCGGACGAACGAGCCCGGGAGTGCGGCATTCGCAAAAATCTCCCAGGGAAAATTCGACATGCCCTATTTTCTGACCGAGATGGCAGATCCTGATCATGTAACCAATTATCAAACCAAGATCGAGGTTCTCCAGCCTGTCTATATGAAAGGAAAGATCTATTTCGGCATCAAACAGGCCAGAGAGATGGAAAAGGCCTCCGAGTATACCCTGGAACGGGTCAAACACCAGATGGTTCTGAATCTCACCCGGGCGTATTACGGCAAGGCCCTGGCAGATACCGCTCTCGCCGTTACCAAAAAATCCTACACCAGGACAAAAGAGTATTACGAGACCTCCAGGAGATTTTATGAAAACGGTATGCTGGTAAAAAGCGATCTCCTGGTCGCTCAATCCCATCTCCTCATGAACGAAGGAGCCATTCGGGAGGCTGAGCGACAGGTGCAAATCACCAGGAGTCTGCTTCAGAGGATCCTGGGAACGAAGGCGGAAATCGGTGGGACATGGAGCATGCCAGATTATGGGTTCCGGGAAGACCTGGCCTACTACCTTGCCCTTGGCCTCCAGAAAAGGCAGGACCTCAAGACCATGGAACGCTACCTCCTGGTACATGAATATGAAATGAAAAAGGCGAAGTCCAGGCTCTTTCCCGAGGTTTCCGTCTTTGCCTCCTACGCCAAAAATGGTGAAGATATTTTTGGAGATGACGGGGACGGATACACCGTCGGCGCACAGGTACGGTTAAATCTTTTTAACGGGTTTTCAGATATCAACCACCTCAGGGAACAGAAAAGCCGATACCTTTCCCTCCGGAACAAGATCGCGGATAAAAAGCTGGAAATTGAGGTGGAAGTGAAAGACGGGTTCTATTCGGTCCTTGCCGCGCAGAAAAAATTACAGGCTGCGAAAAAGAGAGTGGAGGCCGCCAAAGAGGCACTCCAGATCACCCAGAACCGGTTTCATGCGGGCATCCTCAAAGTGACGGATCTCCTGGACCGGGAAGTGGAAGAAAAGGAGGCCGAACTGGGTCTGTACAAATCTCAGTACGATCTTATTGTCAGTAACGCGAAGCTGCTTTTCGCGGCAGGAGTACTGCAGTAATGAGGAGGAAACAATGACATTTTTCAGGTTACTTGTAATTCCTTTGGTCCTGGGCCTGGCGGCCTGTTCATCCGAATCTGACCAGGCCACTCACAAAATCTCTTCTTCAAGAAGGATACGCGTCGTCACCCAGCGCGTCCAGAAGGCGAAAATTCCCGTTTCAAGGAGTTTTCCGGGGACGGTGGCGAGCGCTGACACTGCCCTCCTCACGCCCAAAGTGGTGGGCTACATCGAGGCCCTCCTGGCACGACCCGGGGATACTTTCAAAAAAAATGCCGTCCTGGTGAAAATCAAGAGCAAGGAACTCATGGACAAGGAGAAATTCGCGCAAAGTGCTGTCAAGGAGGCCGTGAACGCGGAGAAACAGGCTGCATTGGGACTCACCATGGCAAAGGCCGGCCTCAAACAGGCCGAAGCACAATTTACCCTTGCCCAAAAAACGTATAGACGCTTTGAAAATCTCTTGAACACAGAGAGTGTCAGCAAGCAGGAGTTCGACGAGGTGGAAGCAAAATATAAGGCAGCCATGGAAGCAAAAAGAATCGCCGAAGAAAACGTGAAACTTGCCGCTGAAAAGCTCTCCCAGGTGAAGATCAAGAAACAGCAGGCACGCTCCATGCTGGATGAGGTCAGAACGTATCTCAGCTATACAAAACTCAAAGCCCCTTTTGATGGGATCGTGCTCCAGAAACTGATGGACGTGGGGAACCTGGCATCTCCCGGTCAGCCCGTCCTCAAGATAGGGTCCTTGGGAAATGTGGTGTATGCGCATGTCAACAGCAGCGACATCAAGCGGGCGCAGGTCGGCCAGGAAGTGACCGTGGAAGTACCCGCGGCAGACAAGCGTTTCACCGCTACCATTCTCGAGATCGATCCCAATGTCGATCCAGCCACGAGGAATTTCAAGATCAAATTGTCCGGGAACAGCGACATCATCCCCGGTATGTACGCCAACGTGTATCTGGGCCAGGACGTTGAGGAAATAACCGTTGTTCCCAGGAAGGCAATTCTTGAAAGGGGACAGCTCCCGGTGGTTTTCGTCAAAACAGGCAATAAGGCGGAAATGAGGATCGTCAAAACAGGGAGAACCTTCGGAGACAGGATCGAGATCGTCAGTGGTCTGCGGCCGGAAGAGAAAATCGTGGTGGAAAACGGAGAAACGTTGAGAACCGGCGATGTGCTCGAGGAGTAAATCATGACCGAAGAAAAAATCACCAGTGGTCGGGAAGGAACCCAAGGCGAAATCGAGCCGGAAAAGGAGCTCGAGGCCATTAAATATGCCATTTCTGAGAAGCTGGCAAAGGCCTTTTTGCGCTCCAAGATAACCCCGCTCCTGATCATAGCAGCCCTGTTCATCGGGATCGTGTCCGTCTGGTTTACGGCCAAGGAAGAGGAGCCGCAAATCGTGGTACCCATGGTCGACATCCTTGTCCCCTATCCGGGGGCAAACGCACATGACGTGGAAAAAGTTATCACTTCCCCCTTAGAAAAACTGCTCTGGGAGATTCCCGGGGTGGATTACGTGTACAGTACCGCCATGAATGATGTGGGCCTGGTTACCGTGCGCTTCAAGGTGGGTGAGGACGAAGAAAAGAGCATCACCAAGCTGAAGACGAAAATCGATTACAACATGGATCGGATGCCCCACGGGGTTCTTCCACCGATCATCAAGAACAGGTCCATCAACAGTGTCCCCCAGGTGGCTGTTACCCTCTGGTCCAGAAGCTATAATGGTTACAGCCTCCGAAGAATAGCCGCTGAAGTGGAAAACAGCCTGAAAAACATAAAAAATGTCTCGGAGACCGCCCTCATCGGAGGATATAAGAGAATTATCAGGGTGGAGCCTGATATTGAAAAACTGAAAGGATATGGCCTTGATCTCATGAGGATCTTCGGTGCCCTTTCCATGTCGAACAAGTCGCTCAATACGGGCGAGATCACCTCGGGCGGGCAGGTCCTGTACCTCACGGCAGGGGGGTTTTTCAACACGGCCGAGGATGTCAAGGGCTTAGTGATTGGTGTTTTCAGGGGAAAACCCATTTACCTGCGGGACGTGGCTGCTGTTTATGACGGATCGGGGGTACCGCACCACTACCATATGATCGGTTTCAATAAGGCACGCGCTCTTGAAAACTTTCAGGCGGTTACCATTACCATTGCCAAAAGAAAAGGGAGTGATTCCGTTGTGGTGGCCGAAAACATCCTCAAAAAACTGGACTCCCTCAAAGGCTATGTGATCCCTGCCGATGTGCAGGTCACCATCACAAGAGATTACGGCGAAACAGCCTACGACAAGGTGAAGACCCTGATAGAACACCTGCTCGGCGCCATTCTCGCGGTCATGATTGTCATGACCGTTGCCATGGGCTGGAGAGCGGGCCTGGTGGTTTTTGTGGCCCTGCCTGTTACATTTGCCCTGACCTTTTTCGTCTACTACATGTTCGGCTATACCCTGAACAGAGTCACCCTCTTTGCGCTCATTTTCGTGGTGGGCCTGGTGGTGGATGATGCCATCATTATCGTCGAAAACATGGAGCGGCATTTCAAAATCGCGAAAGACAACCTGTTCGCCAGGGCCATATACGCTGTAGGAGAAGTGGGAAACCCCACTATCCTCGCCACCATCACGGTCATCGTGTCCATCTTTCCCATGGCATTTGTTTCAGGCCTCATGGGTCCATACATGAAACCCATGCCCATCGGCGCGTCCCTGGCCATGATGTTCTCCCTGTTCGTGGCCCTCACCATCACCCCGTGGCTTGCCTACAAGCTCCTTGCCGGTCACGCAGGAAAAGGAACCGAGGCGGTTGACGAGGATGAATGGGTAAAAACAACCAGGCTTTATAGAATATACAAGGGGCTCCTCTCCCCCCTCATGGAAAAATGGCCCCTGCGGATCCTGTTGCTGGGAATCATGCTCATCCTCTTCGTGGGGGCATTTCTCTTTGTCCCCACAAAGATGGTGGTCATGAAGATGCTTCCCTTTGATAATAAAAATGAACTGCAGGTGATCATCGATATGCCGGAAGGGACTCCTCTGGAGAGGACCACCGCCCTCGCCGTTGAGATCGGCCGTTACCTTGCAACCGTGCGGGAGGTGGACAATTACGAAATCTACGCGGGCATTGCCGCCCCCATCAATTTCAACGGTCTTGTCAGGCACTACTTCTTCCGGAAAGGCGGGAACGTGGCCGATATCCAGGTCAACTTTGTGGACAAGACAAAGCGCAGGCTGAAAAGCCACGATCTTGCCAAGATCATGCGGGAGCCCATTCAGGATATCGGCAGGAAATACAATGCCAATATCAAGATTGCCGAAGTACCGCCGGGTCCTCCTGTTCTCTCCACCCTGGTTGCGGAAGTGTACGGCCCCAATCAGGAGACAAGGCTAAGGGTGGCCTCGAAAATAAAAAACATTTTCGAGACAACAGACGGTGTCGTGGATGTGGATTGGTATGTGGAAGACGATATGCAGGAAGTCGACTTCAGGGTGGACAAGGTGAAGGCTGCTTTGACCGGCATTTCCACTGAGATGATCTCCAAGACCCTGTACATGGCTACAAGCGGCATGAAGGTGGGTATCCTGCACACGGGCAAGGACCGGGAAGACGTGGACGTCATCGTGAAAATCCCTGAAAAACAGAAATCCGCCATCGAGATCATGAAGGATATCAATCTCCTGTCCATGGCGGGAAAACCCGTTTCCCTGAGCGAGCTGGTGCAGATACGAAAAAGGGTGAAGGATAAGGCCGTTTACCACAAGGATCTCAAGCCCGTGGTCTATGTGGTTGGAGACGTTGCAGGTACCGAGGAAAGCCCGGTTTATGCTATTCTCAAGATGCGGAAAAAGATTGCGTCTCTTACGGACGGCCCCTTCAAGATTAAGCAGTACTGGACCAGTCAGCCGGAAAATACCCAGGTGGCGTCCATGAAATGGGACGGGGAGTGGCAGATTACTTACGAGGTGTTCCGGGACCTGGGGCTCGCCTTTTTCGGGGCCATGATTATCATGTATTTTGTCCTTGTGGCGTGGTTCGGATCGTTTGCAACGCCCATCATCATGATGATTCCCATCCCGCTGAGCCTCCTCGGGATCATTCCGGGGCATTTTTTCTTCGACAAATTTTTCACGGCCACCAGCATGATCGGCTTCATCGCCCTTGCAGGCATCATGGTCCGAAACGCAGTGCTTCTGATCGATTTTATTGAAATCGGTCTTGAGAGGGGCAAACAGATAAAGGACGCGGTTATTGAATCAGGCGCCATTCGGACCAGGCCCGTTATCCTGACCACGGTGGCGGTCATTACCGGGGCGTTTTTCATGCTCCCGGACCCGATCTTCGCCGGCCTCGGGGTCTCCCTGATCACCGGCGCGGCCGTTTCCACTGTTTTGACCCTGGTGATCATCCCCTTAGGCTACTACATGTACTACCGAATGCTCCACAGAAGCTGATGCACCCCGGTTCTCCTCCTCCCACAGCCGAAGGGGAAAAGAGAATTTACTATGAAGAGCAGGTGAACAGGATGTCTTTATTCCGACAGTGCCCTCTCTTTCCTTCGGTGTGCATAGAGGCCTTCCATGGTGTAGATCACCAGGGCGGCCCAGATGAAACAGAAGCCCGTAAAACGGACCCTTGAAAATTCCTCTCCGTAGATCCACACGCCTATGGAAAACTGGAGCGTTGGGGCAATATACTGCAGTATCCCGACCATGGACAACGGGCTCCTCCTTGCTGCTCCGGCAAACATGAGCAATGGCGTGGCCGTGACGATCCCTCCTAGGGCGAGCAATATACTGGAAAAACCCACATGGCCGAAGGTGCCTGCTCCCTTTGATTCCAGATACATGAGATACAGCATCGCGGGAACAAAAAGGAGACACAGCTCAAGGCTCAGGCCCTCCAGTGCCTCCAGGGGTGCGCTTTTCTTGATAAGCCCGTATGTGCCAAATGAAAAGGCAAGCACCAGCGCAATCCACGGCAGGGATCCGTACCGGATGGTGAGATAGGCCACCCCAAGAGCAGCCAGCGCAATGGCAGTCCATTGCAGCGGGCGCAACCTTTCCCGGAAAAAAAGAACACCCAGCAGCACGCTCACCAGCGGATTGATGAAATAGCCCAGGCTCGCCTCAACCACGTATCCGGCGTTTATGCCCCACACATATGTGGTCCAGTTGACGGCAAGCACAGCCGCTGCGACCCCGTATATGAGCACCATCCTGGGGTCTCGCATTGTTTGAAGCATCACCATGAGGCGTTTCTTACAGACAACCACCCCGGATGCAAATACCAGGGACCAGACGATCCGGTGCCCGATAATTTCCGTCGCCGGCACCTGCTGCAACTGTTTCCAGTAGATGGGAAACACTCCCCATAACCCGTAGGCTCCAATAGCTAGTAAGATCCCTTTCTTCATACTTCATCCCTTCTCCATAATCCTGGCCGGTGAACAATAGCCACTCCAGCCCAAAAATGCAACCACCATAACAGACAAGGGTATTGAGATGGCCCGAAGGGACGTACTACACCTCCATAGACATATCAGGCCTGGAATTTGAGGATGACCTGGCGTTTTGCCGGTACCTTACCACTGAGGTCGGTGTCGCCGCTATCCCCGCCTCTTTTTTCTGGTATGAACGCCGGGATGGACGGGATCTTGTGCGTTTCTGCTTTTGCAAAAGGGATGAGACCCTGGACAAGGCCATAGAACGCCTGGTGAAATGGAAATCATGAGGAGGAAGAGATCAGTTAGATGCGTCCCGGTACACAAGCTCAGGTTTTTTCAGGAACACCCTGGTATCGGGCGGTACTGATTCGGTAATCCACACATTGCCGCCGATGACGGACCGTGCGCCGATGACGGTATCTCCACCCAGGATCGTGGCACCCGAGTAAATGATCACATCATCTTCAATGGTCGGGTGACGTTTTACGGTCCGCAAATCCTCCATGGCATCTCTTGGAAGAGAAAGCGCCCCCAGCGTGACCCCTTGATAGACTCTCACCCGGTCCCCGATCACAGAGGTCTCTCCGATGACAACCCCTGTCCCGTGATCAATGAAAAACCGCTCGCCGATATGGGCGGCCGGATGGATATCGATTCCCGTACGGCTATGGGCGTATTCCGTCATGATGCGGGGGATAAGCGGGACATCCAGATGATACAGCTTGTGCGCAATCCGGTACACCGTGACGGCAAAAACCCCAGGATAACTGAAAATCACCTCATCGTATCCCTTGGCGGCCGGATCTCCCTCATGCGCCGCAACCACGTCCTTTGCCAGGATCCTCCTGAGCTTTGGCATCTCCTCCAGGAAGGCTATGGCGGTTTCATGTCCCCGGTCCGTGCAGTGGGTACATGGTTGATCATAACGCAGGCATTCATGACGGATGGAGAGCGTGATCTGCTCGGCCAGGGCCTCAAAAAAAGAGGTGACTTCCTGGCCGAAGTAGTAGCCAAGATTGACGTCATCCACCCGCGTGCGCAGGAAGTATCCCGGGTAGAGGATATGCATTGCCTTTGTGATCAGATCGACGATGGACTCCCTCGAAGGGATCGGCTCGGGGCTCACATGATCGAAGCACTCCTGATCCTCGCAGGAAAGGACAAGTTTTTCGACAATGCCGGGGATCTTCCGGCGGTACTGCGCTGTTTCCGAAAGATCAATCCGGCACTGGTCTTCTTTCACTGTAGAACCCACTGTCTTCCCCTCACCACATCCTTTCCCTGCACCCTAGAACATACGCTCTCCGCATATTCCCGCTTAAGAAGCACGAACCAGAGAAGGGGCACGGGGATCTTTTTGCAGGCACGAAATCTTTTCTTTGCTAGGAACACGCGTCCCCCCGGAGCTTGGGCGTGCCGGCGCTCTTGTACCGCTTTATCCATGAAGTACAAATGTATGAAGGAACTGATACGGCCCCCGGCCGCCTTGCTGAGCACCTTTCTTTGCGGCCAGCAGACCCCCTCGTGCTCGCAAAAAGATTGCTGTGGCCCTT